>NZ_JAENYR010000073.1 GCF_016841685.1 Thiohalomonas denitrificans | reverse complement strand
GAGCCCCAGCGACGCGGCAATCTGGGGTTTTGGGAGCAGGAGATTACTTCGTCGCTTAGGCTCCTCTAATGACAGCGAGGGCAAGTTCATCAGGAGGCTCCTCGTAATGACAGCGAGGGCAAGTTCATCAGGAGTCTTTGCGATCTTTGCGGTAGAAAATTAAATTTAGGTGTCGAATATGGATTGGGAATGTGTCATCGGGCTTGAGATTCATGCCCAGCTCGCTACCAAGAGCAAGATTTTCTCCGGGGCTTCCACGGCCTACGGCGCCGAGCCGAATACACAGGCCTGTGCGGTGGACCTGGGGCTGCCGGGTGTACTGCCGGTGCTGAATCGGGAAGTGGTGCGCATGGCTGCGAAGTTCGGCCTCGCCATCGGTGCACATGTCGCTGAGCGTTCGGTCTTTGCCCGCAAGAACTACTTCTACCCGGATCTGCCCAAGGGCTATCAGATCTCCCAGTATGAATTGCCCGTGGTCGAGGGAGGACACCTGGACATCGAACTGGAGGACGGGGAGACCCGACGCATCGGCGTCACCCGTGCTCACCTGGAAGAGGACGCCGGCAAGTCCCTGCACGAGGACTTCCACGGCATGACCGGCGTCGACCTCAACCGGGCCGGCACACCGCTGCTGGAGATCGTCTCCGAGCCGGAACTCTGTTCGGCCAGGGAGGCGGTGGCTTACATGAAAAAGATGCACTCCCTGGTCCGCTACCTGGAGATTTGCGATGGCAACATGCAGGAGGGCTCGTTCCGCTGTGATGCCAACGTTTCGGTGCGTCCGAAGGGTCAAAAGGAGTTCGGCACCCGTGCGGAGCTGAAAAACCTCAACTCTTTCCGCTTCGTCGAACGTGCCATCGACTTCGAGATCGAACGCCAGATCGCCGTCATCGAGGGTGGCGGTGAGGTGGTGCAGGAGACGCGCCTCTATGATGCGGACAAGGGCGAGACCCGCCCGATGCGTTCCAAGGAGGAGGCCAACGATTACCGCTACTTCCCGGATCCCGATCTCCTGCCGGTGGAACTGGATCGAGGCTTTGTGGAAGAGGTGCGCAAGACCCTGCCGGAACTGCCGGGTGAGAAGATGGAGCGCTTCGTAACCCACTACGGTCTCTCCCGTTACGATGCCGGTGCGCTGACTGCCTCCCGGGAGATGGGTGATTTCTACGAGGCCGTGGTGAAGGCCTCCGATGGCGATCCCAAGCTAGCCGCCAATTGGGTGATGGGAGACCTGTCCGCATTTCTGAACAAGCACGGGAAGGAGATCACCGAATCGCCGGTCTCCGCCGAGATGCTCGGCGGGATGCTCAAGCGTATCGTCGACAACACCATCTCCGGCAAGATCGCCAAGGATGTCTTCGAGGCCATGTGGAACGGCGAAGGCGATGCCGACACCGTAATCGAGTCGAAAGGTCTGAAGCAGATCACCGATACCGGCGCCATCGAAGGCATCATCGAACAGGTCATCGCCGATAACCCGAAACAGGTCGAGCAGTACCGCGCCGGCAAGGACAAGGTCATGGGCTTCTTCGTCGGCCAGGTGATGAAAGCCAGCAAAGGCAAAGCCAATCCCCAGCAGGTCAACGAGCTGCTCAAGGCGAAGCTCGGCTAAGCCGTTTGCACCACGAAGGACACGGGAATCACGGGGTTATAACGGACGTAGGGTGCATTCTTCCAACACACCGCTCCACCGACGACCGGAGCCGCCACGTCAAGAATATGCCCCCGGAACGGCCAAATTCTGCAAATGCACCGTTTCGCCAAATGACCGACTCCGGGTGTGGAGGCATTCTCCTAAAGCACCGTTTTGCCAAACGACCGGAGTCGCGGCGCATTTAGTATCGGGCCTCACGACGGTATGGGGTATCGCGTAAATGCGTCGGCTTTGTGGGTACGTTGGGGGCTTATCGAGAATGCGCCCTACGTGGGCTCGGAATGCACCATCCCGTAGGGTGCATTCTTCCAACACACCGCTCCACCGACGACCGGAGCCGCCACGTCAAGAATATGCCCCCGGAACGGCCAAATTCTGCAAATGCACCGTTTCGCCAAATGACCGACTCCGGGTGTGGAGGCATTCTCCTAAAGCACCGTTTTGCCAAACGACCGGAGTCGCGGCGCATTTAGTATCGGGCCTCACGACGGTATGGGGTATCGCGTAAATGCGTCGGCTTTGTGGGTACGTTGGGGGCTTATCGAGAATGCGCCCTACGTGGGCTCGGAATGCACCATCCCGTAGGGTGCATTCTTCCAACACACCGCTCCACCGACGACCGGAGCCGCCACGTCAAGAATATGCCCCCGGAACGGCCAAATTCTGCAAATGCACCGTTTCGCCAAATGACCGACTCCGGGTGTGGAGGCATTCTCCTAAAGCACCGTTTTGCCAAACGACCGGAGTCGCGGCGCATTTAGTATCGGGCCTCACGACGGTATGGGGTATCGCGTAAATGCGTCGGCTTTGTGGGTACGTTGGGGGCTTATCGAGAATGCGCCCTACGGCATTCCCCGTAGTTTCCTTTGGGGGCCATGACCGAACTTGCGAATCCAAAAAAGGGTCTCACCGGTTATGAATGACACACTACAGCGGTTCCTCTTCGAAAACCTCGGCATTCGCGGCGAGCTGGTTCGCCTGGACGCCAGCTGGCAGGCGGTGCTGGAGCGGCAGGATTATCCGCCGGTGGTTCGGACCCGGCTGGGCGAATTGATGGCTGCCAGCATTCTGCTTTCGGCAACACTCAAATTCGACGGCAGCATGACCCTGCAGGTCCGGGGCGATGGTCCCATCGGGATGATGGTGGTCGAGTGCACCAGCGCGCGTACGCTTCGCGGCCTGGCGCATTGGGAGGGCGAGCCCGATGAGGCCAGCCTGACCGGCCAATTCGGTGATGCCCGGCTGATCATTACCATCGATCAGAAAAAAACCGGACGCGATCGCTACCAGGGTATCGTGCCTCTGGAGGGTGACAGCTTCGCCGAGGCCATCGAAGGCTATCTCTACCGCTCCGAACAGCTGCCCACCCGGTTGTGGTTGGCGGCGGACAGCGATAGTGCAGCCGGCCTGCTTCTCCAGGATTTGCCGGGACAGTACAGCGAGGAAGACGCCTGGAATCGCGTCTCCACCCTGGCCGAAACGGTGACCGAACCGGAACTGCTCGATCTCGAGCAGGGAGAGGTGATCCGGCGTCTGTTCCATGAAGAGGATGTTCGGGTGTTCGAGAGCGAGCCCGTAAGCTTCCGCTGCTCCTGTTCCCGGGAGCGAGTTGAAAGTGCGCTGCGCGGCCTCGGCCATGATGAGGTGACGGATATCATTCGCACTGAAGGCGAAGTGGCGGTCAATTGCGAGTTTTGCAATCGCCGTTATGCTTACGACGCAGTGGATGTGGAGCGCCTGTTTGCCGGTCCGGAACAGCCCGAGGTCTCAACCACCCGCCACTAGCAGGCTGTCGTTCCTTCTTGAATATGCCCCAGCCCCTGCCGGTTTCTCCCGTAGGGTGCATTCTTCAAATGCACCGCTTCTCCGATCGATGATGGGGTTCGCGGAGCTCACCCCATCCTACATTTCTGTCCGGAAGCCGACCTACACGGAAATACATCCCAAACGGTGCCGGTTTCTCCCGTAGGGTGCATTCTTCAAATGCACCGCTTCTCCGATCGATGATGGGGTTCGCGGGGCTCACCCCATCCTACATTTCTGCCTGGAAGCCGACCTACACGGAAATAGATTCCAAACGGTGCTGGTTTCTCCCGTAGGGTGCATTCTTCAAATGCACCGCTTCTCCGATCGATGATGGGGTTCGCGGGCTCACCCCATCCTACATTTCTGTCCGGAAGCCGACCTACACGGAAATACATTCCAAACGGTGCTGATTTCTCCCGTAGGGTGCATTCTTCAAATGCACCGATTTCCCGATGATCAATGATGGGGTTCGCGGGGCTCACCCCATCCTACATTCCTGTCCGGAAGCCGACCTACACGGAAATACATCCCAAACGGTGCCGATTTCTCCCGTAGGGTGCATTCTTCAAAGGCACCGATTTCCCGATCAATGATGGGGTTCGCGGGCTCACCCCATCCTACATTTCTGTCCGGAAGCCGACCTACACGGAAATACATTCCAAACGGTGCCGATTCCGTAGGGTGCATTCTTCAAAGGCACCGTTTTCCCCATCAATGATGGGGTTCGCGGAGCTCACCCCATCCTACATTCCTGGCCTTCTCCCGTTGGTTCGATGTCCATCCGTGCGTCCAATTTCATCCCTCTATTCGGCCTTTCTCTCCGCATTGCAACATGCAATGTGCGCGCGTCATGACAATCGCCTATTGCAAATTGCGACTTCGAAAAAACCCACCGGTTTTCCCTAACTAACTGTCTCCTCAACCAATTTTGCCGTTGGCACAGACCGTGCTCTATTTCTGGTGAGCAACCACGAAGGGGACGGGGGTTCGTGAACTGGATACAGCGAATGCTGAGCCGTAAACAGGAGACCACCGTGCTGGCGGTGCCGCATACCGTCACCCTGCCTCAAGTGGGTGAAGTGGCGATTTCCCGCACCCTGGACTGCATCGGCGCGGCGTGTCCCCGGCCGCAACTGCTGACGATGCGCGTGCTGGACGAGTTGGAGGAGGGCGAGATGATTGAACTGCTGTCCGACAACCCGGCCACGGTGGAGACCCTGCCGGCCCTGATGTTTTCACAAGGCGGGACCCACGTGGCAACGCTCAGGCGAGGCGATCACTGGCGCGTCTATATGCGCAAAGGCGTGTACGAAGCACCGAAAAACCGATTTTGAGGATAATCCATGACCGAAGAGAACGTACTTCCGGGAACAGTCGTCGATAGCCGTGCAGGCAGCGGCAGGATATCAGCCGCGATCATCCTGGGACTGGTGGCGCTCGGCTCCATTGTCGCTCTGAGCATCGATACCCGTTTCGTCTACTTGCTCGTCTACGTCTGGTTTGGCACTGCCTATGGTTTGCTCCTGCAGTACGGTCGCTTCTGCATGGCATCGGCGGTCCGCGACCTCTTTGCGGTCGGTGTGCCACGGATGGCGGTAGGCATGCTGATTGCCGTCGCCCTCTATTCGCTGATGGCCGCCGGGGTGCAATCGGCCGGATTCAGCACCTTTGCCCCGCACCCCCTGGGCTGGCACATCGTCATCGGCGGCCTGATCTTCGGCTTCGGTATGGTTTTCACTGGCGGCTGCGCCTCCGGCTCGCTCTACAAGGCGGGGGAGGGCAACGTCGGGTCCATGCTGGTCATCGTGGCCATCTCCTTCTCCCAGGCCGCCTTCGTGGCAATGGGGGACTGGTCGGACCGGTTCGTGCCCGCCGCCTGGACCGAAGCAGCCGAGGCCACCGGCATGCCCGAGGAGCTTTCGGTCACCAATGGTTGGTTCGACCAGTTCATCAGCGGCTACATCTGGAACCTCAACGGCACCACGGTCGCAGCGTCGCTGGGCATGGAGGATTCCGCCGCCGGGATCTACTTCGCCAACTCGTTTCTCTCGGCAGTACTGCCATCGCTGCTGTTGCTGGTGGTTCTCTACCTGTTTTTCTATCGCCGCAGCTATCTGCGCCGCAACAAGATCGACCGAGCCGGACTCGGCGACAACGCCCGCGGCATGTGGGCGATGATCACCTCCTCCAAAAACACCGCCCTCGCCGGTATCGGGCTCGGTATTTTCGCCGGCCTGCAGATGTGGACCACCGGCGCCCTGCGCGAGCACTACAACATCTTCGGCTTTGGTGAACTGCTGGAGAGCATGGGCTACGAAAGCGGCCTTTCGCTGCAGGGCACCGTGTTCGACCCGGGGTACTGGTACATCACCACCCAGGAAGCGCAATGGGGCGGCTGGCTGCTCAACAAGCTCGGTGTCGAGAACATGGACAACATCTTCTTCGGGCTGGAGAACGGTCTCCCCAATCCGCTGCTGAACGCTCCGGGCTTCATGTCCATCGGCATCATTCTCGGTGCAGCTGTGATGGCGCACATGCGCAGCGAATTCAAATGGAAGATGCCGAGCCTGGAGACGGCGGTATTCGCCCTGGTCGGCGGCACGCTGATGGGTATCGGCGCGCGCATCGGCATGGGCTGCAATATCGGCGCCTTCTTCGCCACGGTCACCAATGGCGACCTGAGCGGCTGGGTATTTCTCGCCGGCATGATTGGTGGCGGTTACCTGGGTGTGAAGGGCTTCAATGCCTGGCTGGAGTGGCGTGCTTCACGCGAAGGCGACTTCGCACTGTAAAAACGAAAAACCGGAATAAGGAGTAAAAAAATGGCAGTGAAATTCGAGCAGACCGGGGACGGCGCATACTCGCTGGACGTGCGCGGCTACAGCTGTCCGCACCCGCAGATGTATACCAAGAAGGCGCTGGAAAAGATGGCAGCCGGGGACGTATTGACCCTGCAGTTCGACAACCCCTCGTCGGGGGAATCGATCCTTGCCATGTGCGAGTCGAGTGGCAACGAACTCATCGATCGCGCCGATGGCAGCGATGGTTCCACCTGGAAAATCCAGAAGGCGTGACCATGAAACTAGGCGTTGTGATTACCGGAGAGGAGATGGCCGGCCCGGCCGTCGGCCTGCTTCAGGCGGCGGCGGACCGGAACCACGAACTGCGCTGCTTTCTCACCGACACCGGCATACGGGCGCTCGACCAGAGCCGCATCCAGGAGCTGGTCGGGTCGGACCGGCTGACGCTGGCGGTGTGTGAATTCAGCATGGAGCGGTTCGAGCAGACGGTGCCGTCCGCGGTTGCCGATGCCGTGATCGTCGGGGGGCAGTACCAGGATGCGGAACTGGCGCACTGGTGCGACCGCGTCGTGGTGTATTGAGGGGATAACAGCATGCAGAAACAGATCTTGATCATTGCCCTCGACAAACGCTCCGAGGCATTGCGAATGGCCGCCGGCCTCACCCTGCTCGACGACCCGGTGAAGGTCGCCCTGTGCGGCGAGGCGGGTGCCGATGCAGAGGAGCACCTCGATGCACTGGACTTTGCCGACGTGCCGGTTCAGCAGCTCGAGCCGGACAGCGACGAAGGCATGCGGGCACTGGCCCGCGAGATCACCACGGCAGATGCGGTGTACATCGTATGAGCGAAAAACGAATTCTGTTGATGAAGGCAGCAACCCGAAGCGATGGCTTCGATCAACGCCTGCACAAGGCACTGGAGGAACTGGGCTGCGATGTCGCCGAGTGCGACGCGGCCGATGCCTCCCGGGCCCTGGATCTGCTAGGCGAAAACCGGCTCCCTGTCGTATTGAAGTAACGGAAGCGGCGACGGCGAGACGAATCAAAGGTGTACGGAGGAGTGGGAGAGATGATGCGAAATCAAACGAGCAGTCAATTCGGTCGGTATCGAATCCCGGCAATAGGACTGAGCCTGACCCTGGCCATGGGACTGTCCGCCTGCGGCGGCAGTGAAGATGAGACCTACACATCGAACACCACGGACAGGGTGGTTCAGGCCACCCCGGCGACGATAGCCCAGGAATCGGCCGACAACTACGACAACAACGTCAACGGCCTGATCACCGGCAACACCCTCAAGAGCTGGATCGACAACTGGGAAGGCAACCGCCCCAGCGGCATCGATGGCAAGCTGGTGATCTTGCAGACAGGGAGTGGTGAGGCCGGCTATGAGTTCATCAAGCCGAATGGCACCAATGTTTTCACCTATCAGGCCAGCGAGTGGGATGAATCCCGTTCGAACGGGGTCATAGAGACCCGTTCCATGGTGCCGAGTGGACGGTCTATGGATACCTTCCTGGCCAAATACGGCATCGACCCGGCCGAGGACATGATTATCTGTGCCCAGGGCACAGCAGGAGCGGGCCAGTCGATGCGCGCCGGACGCTGCTGGTACATGTTCCGCTACTGGGGGACGCCCAAGGAGCATCTGGCGGTCCTGAACGGGGGTAACCAGTGGAACGGCGAGGGTGACAACACCGCGCTGGATGTCAGCTATTTCGCCGTAGCCGGCAGCACCCCACCGATGAACGGTACCGCCAGCGTCAAGGACCTGCCGGAGATCAACTTTGCCCTGCAGGCCACCCTGGAAGACATGATGAATGTGGTGCCTTCGCAAGACGCCAACCTGCTCGGTGACGGTGTCTTTATTTGGGATGCGCGCGGTAACAACTTGCCAACCAGCCTGGATTCGAGTGGAGTTCCGGCTGATGGTGTGGATTACATTGCGGGTAAAAAGGGGGACAGCGACGAATACTCGCCCAATGACGATTACGACTTCCGCAATTACGGCGCCACCCAGGGCCACCCGAACGGAGCGCTGCTCCTGGCGTACTCCAATATCGCTGACGGGACTGAGGGCTGGACCTTCAAGTCCAAGTCCGAAATCCAGGCCTACCTGAACGGCCAGCCCGATGTCGACGATAACCAGTTTGTCGATGGCACTCTGCAGGGCGTCGGCGCGGGCCGGGCCTACCAGGAGGGCGATACGATTTATACCTATTGCGAGACCACCTACCGCGCGATGGTGACGGGTTTCGCCTCCGCGGCCATTCTTGGTCTGCCCACCCGCTTCTATGACGGCGCCATGTACGAGTGGCATTCGATGGCCAACGTTGTGGCCGTAAGTAGCGATGGCGACACCATTCTGCCCTGGGATTCCCCCTGGCGCACCGACAAGTCGGAGTGGAGTATGTTCCGCACGGCCAGTGACCCGGCCAATGTCGCTCCGCGTGCCATCGTCAATGCCTACGCCAGTTCGGCCAACGCCATCATCAACGAAGACCTCGCCTACAAGGGCATCACCGTTGACGACGGCGGCGATACGGGAACTGACTCCGATGACGGCGGTAGTTCCGGTGGTGGCGTTGAGATGCCAACCAACAGCTGTGGCTAACCGCACGGGGGCGGGCGGGTTCGCTCGCCCCTGCCTGCTAATGGCATGAAACGCTATTTCATCAGCGCAATCGCCCTGCTCGCAGCCACCATCGCGGGCGGGTGGTTCTGGACAACCTCAGCGGAGGATGCGGTGGAGAGCTTTCTCGACCAGCACTGGGCACACCCGATTGCTCCCCAGGGGACGCCGCCGGTGGGATTTTCTCCGCTGGAGGCCTCCCTCGGGGCGGAGGCGTGCGCCCAGTGTCATCCGGACCAGCACCGGGACTGGCGTCAGAGTCTGCACCGCAAGGCGCTCGGTCCCGGGATCCGCTGGCAATTGCGGCTGATGGACCAGGAGGCGGCGAACAAGTGCCTGCGCTGTCATGCCCCCCTCGCCGAGCAGAAGGCCCTGCTGGCGCGGGAGCATGGGTGGCCGAATGTGCCGGCCGGTGACCTGCCGGAGTATGTGCCCCCGGACCTCGGTCATCAGGGGGTGATGTGCTCCAGCTGTCACCTGCGCGACCACCAGCGTTTCGGGCCGCCGTCCCGGGGGGCGACCCGCGAGCCGGCGCACGACGGGTTCGAGGTGCGTGCCGCCTACCGGGACAGCCGTTTCTGTGCCACCTGTCACCAGTTTCCGGAGGATGGGCCGCGGCTCAACGGCAAGCTCCGGGAGGATACCCTGGCGCAGTGGCAGGCCAGCCCCTGGGCGGGGGAGAAGACCTGCCAGCAGTGCCACATGCCGGATCGTCGGCATGAGTTCCGGGGTATTCATGACCCGGAGATGGTACGCCGGGCGGTGGAACTGACGCTGGAGATCGTCGAGGGCGACGATCGGGGCCTGATGGCTGAGGCATCCCTCGGCAACGTGGGGGCGGGGCACCACTTCCCGACCTACATGGTGCCGAAGGTCTATCTGCAGCTGTCGCTGGTCGGCCCGCAAGGGCAGCGGCGTCCACTGGCCGAACGGACCATCGGTTGGCAGGTGGACACGGCCATTACCAAAGAACTGGCGGATACCCGCCTCCCGGCCGGCGAATGGCTGAAGGTTCGACAGCCGTTGGCTTCGCCGCCCGGAGAGGGGTGGGTGGTGGAGGCCGCCCTGAAGGTAGCGCCCGCCGAGCACTACGAGCGGACCTACATCGACATGCTGAAACAGGCGGACAAGATGGATGCGGAGACTTTGGGATTATTGCGTCAGGCGTTGACCGAAGCACGGGCAACCCGTTTCGAAGCGCTCCGGTTGCGCGAGCCCGTGCCCGTTCCCGGGGGTGCCTCGTGAACGGCCGTCTGGTCGGCGTGGCTCTGGTCACCGGCTTCGGTCTGCTGGTAATGACCACCGTAGTGGCCGCCGAGGAGGGAGAGCGGCGCCTGAAATTTCGTGAAAGGGGGCCCGCCTGCATGTGCGTAGGCGGCCTGAGTGAAGACGACATTCGCCGCGCCGAGCGGCAACGAAAAGAGCCGGATGAACGCCGGAGCGGCTCCGGTACAAAAAGAATCGACGGCGAAAACGCCGGCACCGAAGAAAAGCAGAGAGGAGATGACTGATATGGGACGCAGGATACAGACCATGCTGAAAGGCATTCGCAGAACGGTGGTGACAATCGCGTCTCTGGGCGTAGTTGCGACCGGACTCGCAGTGGTGGACTCATCACTGCCGACTTCGATAGCAGGCGAACCGGATGCCGGTTGGGGCGCCGAATCGCTGGCCGAGGGGACCGGACAATCTTCCGGCTTTTCCCTCATCGGAATCGCCAACGCGTGCGGACTCGGTGCCTCCAGCTGTTTCAAGTGCCACGACGGTAATCGGGCCGAGGCACCCAATATGGATGAGAGCGCCGCGCCCTGGCACGTCCAGCACGACAAGGTGAATCACTCGTGCAACGGCTGTCACAACGGCAACCCCCGCATCATCCGCAAGTCCATGGCGCACCGCGACCTGATTGTCAATCCCAACGAAACACCGGATCAGTCCTGTGCCAGTTGCCACGAAGGCGACGAGGCCGATGAATACCTGCAACGGTACCTGACCGCCGCATCTGGGGAGAAATAAAATGACGATGAATAACAAGAGAAAACAGCGCCTCGCCATTTGGGTCGCGGGAGCACTGGCGGGCAGCCTGCCGCTGGCCGCCTCCGCCGGACCGACGGTGAACTTCGGAGAGCAGGGATCGGTGACGTTCAACTATGCCCTGCAAATGTGGGCACAGTATGAAGACTTCACCTCATCCAACGACGACGGCGACCAGACGGATTTCTTCCTGCGTCGCAATCGCCTGACCTTCACCGGACAGTACAACGACTACGTCGGCTTCTACGCCCAACTGGAGGGTGGCGTCGACAGCAAGGACGGGGAGGACGACAGCTCGACCTTCTTCCGTGATGCCTATCTCACCCTCGACTACAGCGACCCGCTACGCTTCATGGCCGGGCGGTTCAAAAACACCTTCTCGCGCGAGAATCTCGAGGCCTGTCTGGAGCCGTTGACACTGGATCGCAGTGCGATGTCGTTCACGCCCTTCGGCGGAAGCCGTGACACCGGTGTCGCGGTGTGGGGCAATCTGGCTGACGGTGCTCTTCAGTATCGCCTGATGCTGGCGGATGGCCGCGAGGCTGATGAGGTGGCACAGGATAACCCCCGCATGACGGCCCGTGTCCACTGGAGTCCGCTGGATCCCGAGTACGACTATGGGTATCGCGGCACCTACCTCGGCACGCAGAAGGTCTTCACCATCGGGTTCGCCTACGACACCCAGGCGGATGTCGCCTACAGCGACTTCACCACCGGGCGGAACAGTGCCGAAGACTACACGGCCACCACTGCGGATGTGTTCTTCGAGTATCCGACCGCAGCCGGCACCTTCACGGCTTCGGCGGCCACATTCGATTACAGTATCGATAACGCCATCAACGAGGATCCCGATTTGGCTTTGCCCGCCAACTCGGAACTTGACTCCTCGTATGGCAAGGTGGGTTATCTGTTCCCCAACAAGATCGGCATCGGGCGGCTGCAGTTGTTTGCCCGCTATGACACGTCCGATTTCAATCTCGACTCGGGTCTGCTCGACAACACCACCACTGCCGGCGGCTTCAACTACTACATCGATGGGCAGCAGCTGAAGCTGACGGGCGAGTATCGCAGTGTCGATTTCGACAATGTCGAGAGCGGGACGAATCCGGCGTTGCAGGATCACGATCAGGTGACACTCGGATTCCAGATGATATTCTGATGTTCCGCCACAGCCGGGGCCTCTGCCCCGGCTGCATGGTGAATTGATAAAGAGGTGTGCATTTGTTTGGAATCCGGTCGTTTCCACCCGCCAGACTATGGCAGGTCGGTCTTTTCGCTGTCCTGATTATTTGCGTCGGGGCGGCAACATGGGGGGCGGCCTATGCCGCTGCCCGCTTCCCCTGGGTCGCTGCGCTCAGCGTCGTGATCGCAGTGCTGGCGACCCTCGCCACGATGCGCTGTCATGTGGCGATCAGAAGGATTCGGCAGGGGTTGATTCAGGCCAGGGAGGGGCTGCTCGTCCCGGTCGACACCGCCGTGGCCGACGGTCCCTTTTTGCGGCGCTTCATTGGTGACTACAACACCACCATTCACACCCTCGGCCGCATGTTTTCAACGGTCGAGGAGTGCCAGGCGCGGGCGCTCAACGAGCGCAACAAGATGGATGCCATCCTTCAGAGCCTTCCCGGCGCCTTGCTGCACATCTCCGACGATCTGGAAGTCGCCAGTTCCAACAAGACGGCCGAGGTGCTGTTCGGGCTACCCCCGGAACAGCTGAAAGACGCCAATCTTTTCGATCTGCTCGAGGTCGGTGAACACGATCGTGATGTTCTTCGCGACGCCTTCCTCTACAAGCGTCCGGTGCGAAACCGCGAACTGCTGGTTGCCCTCGACAGGGGAGAGCGCTGGCTCTCCATGAATCTCGCCTTCATCAATCAGCACGAGGCGGATATGGGTGCGGTGGTTACGCTGCAGGATGTTACCGACTACCGCCAGCTGCAGGACAGCGTCGCCATTCGTGAGAAGCTGGTGGCGATGGGTCAACTCGCCGCCGGAGTCGCCCATGAACTGAATACCCCACTCGGCAACATCCTCGGCTACTCCCAGCTGCTGCGGGACTCCATGGAGGATGAAAAACTGCTCGGCTATGCGGTCGTGGTTGCCGACGAAACCAAACGCTGCTCGCGGATCGTGCAGGACCTGCTCAACTATGCGCGGCAGGATCAGTGCAGCGGGGACATGTGTGAAATCGTTCCACTGATCCGTGAATTGATCGACACCTTCATGAGCTGCCGGCTCAAGCGTCACCAGATTGTCATAGAAATGGACCTGCCCGACCAGCGTCTGGTGATCGACGGCGGCTGCGGGCAACTGGACATCGTCCTTACCAATCTGATCCTGAACGCCATTCAGGCCGTCAGCCGGGTAGAGGAACCGCGCATCCGCATCGGCGTACGTGAGGACGACAGCGGGTTCATCGCCATCGAGGTGGAGGATAATGGTCCCGGTATACCGCACGAGGTGCGCAGTCGAATCTTTGACCCCTTCTTCACCACCAAGGATGTTGGCGATGGCAGCGGCCTCGGTCTCTCGATCAGTCAGGCGATGATGGTCCGGCGTGGTGGTTTTATCCGTCACGATCCGGAATACTCCGACGGTGCTCGCTTTGTTTTACGACTGCCGGCGGTGAGCGCCGAGTACGTCAAGGCGGCCTCATAAGCGAATCCCCGACTCTATGACTACAGAAAACCGTCCTACGATCCTGGTATCGGAAGATGATGTGCACATGCGCGGGCTTATCGCCAATGTGCTTGAACCTTTGGGTAATGTGATCTGCGCCCGCGATGCGGACGAGGCCAATTCGTTGCTCGATGCCAATGACGTCGCCGTGGTGGTGACGGACCTGCGCATGCCCGGACCGGATGGTCTTCAGGTACTCAAGCACGCAAAGTCCGTCAGTCCCCTGACCCAGGTCGTGCTGGTGACCGGCTACGCCACCGTGGAATCGGCCATCGAGGCGTTCAAGAGCGATGCCTTCGATTACATTCGAAAGCCTTTTGAAAACCTCGAATTGCGCTGCACGGTCGAGCGTGCGTTGGAGCACTTCCAGTTGAGTGAAGAGAACCGTCGCCTGCGCGCCCAGAATCGGATCTATAAGGAAAACGGAGGATTGATCGGTCAGTCGCAAGCGATGGTCCGGGTGCAGCAGACCATCGATGCCGCGGCCGGCTATGACTGCAGCATTCTGATCACCGGCGAGAGCGGTTGCGGCAAGGAGGTCGTCGCCCGGCAAATGCACATGCAGAGCAATCGGCACGATCGTCCCTTTGTTGCCATCAACTGCGCCGCGATTCCCGAACACCTGATCGAGAGCGAACTGTTCGGCTTTCAGAAAGGCGCCTTTACCGGCGCCGATCGCACCAAGCCCGGCCTGTTCGAGACCGCCAGCGGCGGAACGCTGTTTCTGGACGAAATCAACAACGCCTCCCTCTCGCTACAGGCAAAACTGCTGCGGGTGCTGGAAGACGGCGGGTTCTATCCCATGGGCGGTACCGAGCCGCGCCACGTGGATGTCAGGGTACTTGCCGCCAGCAACCGGCCGATGCAGGAGCTGATCGCCAGCGGCGATTTTCGCGAGGATCTCTATTACCGGCTGATGGTGATGGAGGTGGCGATTCCACCGCTGCGCGAGCGTCGCGCCGACGTGCCGGTGCTCGGCTATTTCTTCCTCAACAAGTTTGCGAGCCAGTATGGCAAGCCGGTGCGCCGCCTCTCTACCGAGGTGCTCGCCGGCCTGCTGCGGCACGACTGGCCGGGCAATGTCCGTGAGCTGGAGCATCTGATTCAGCGCATGGTGATTCTGTGCGAGAGCGATGAAATCGGGAGCGACCTGTTGCCGCCGCATCTGTCGCGAACCTCCGAAAGCCACACCGATGATGGCGGAACGATTCCACCGCAGAGCCTCGAGGAACTGGAAATCTGGTTTATCCGCAAGATCCTGCGTGATACCCAGGGTGACCGGAACCTCACTGCCGAAATTCTCGGCATCGACAAATCCACCCTCTGGCGCAAGATCAAGCGCCACGGGCTTGAAGCCTAGTCGCTTTTGGCCCGGGGTGAACCGACGGATCGCGAGAGTTCGCAACCTCCAAAAGAATGTGTGGTAATGTGGGTGTCAGTTTAATCAATGACCCCTTTTTCTGCCGTCACGACTTGAACTTATTCAAAATAAGTGGCGGCTGATATCAGTGCGATTTTCCAGAGACTGTCGATATTGATTGATTACTAGTTGACCGATCCCTACTTGACCATTTAAAAAATACGTGAATCTTTCCCTCTCTTCGTCGCCGACACTGCTGCAAACCCACGCGCTGCATATGGAGCGCAACGACGAGCCGCTTTTCTCGAATCTGGAGTTGTCGGTCCTGCCCGGTCAGGTCCTCCAGATCGAGGGACGCAATGGCAGCGGGAAAACCACTCTTTTACGGATCCTCTGCGGCCTGACCCTTCCCACCAGTGGTGAAGTGCGCTGGAACAAGCGCAATATCCGCGAGTGCTATCCGGATTTCGTTACGGACCTTTGCTATGTCGGCCATGTGCCCGGCGTAAAAGGCGATCTGACACCCCTCGAAAACCTCGAATTCTTTAGGGCGGGACGGCAGCGGCGCACCGGCATCACCGCAGAGCATGCGCTGGAGCGGCTGGGGCTGCCCGCAGAGTGCGAGGAGATCCCCTGTCGGAGGCTGTCGGCCGGTCAGCAGCGACGGGTCGCACTGGCGCGTCTGCTGATCACTGAGGCGCGATTGTGGATACTGGACGAACCCTTTACCGCTCTCGATCCCCAAGGTCGCGATACGGTCGAGAGCCTGTTGGCCGAGCACCTGGCAGCGGATGGCCTGGCCGTGGTCACTACTCACCATGTCATGGCATTCGAGCATGGCGAAGTGATCAAGCTGGATCTCTCCGATGACTGAAACGAGTCTGAGCAGCGCACTGCTGGCAACCTTGCGACGCGATCTGCTGCTGGCCTATCGCCATCGTTCGCAACTCGCCAATCCCCTGGTTTTCTTCACCATCGTGGTAACCCTGTTTCCACTCGGTATCAGTCCGGACCCGGTGCTGTTGCAGACCCTGGCTCCCGGTGTGGTCTGGGTAGCGGCACTGCTTGCCGCGATGCTGTCGCTGGAGGGAATGTTCCGTTCCGATTTTGACGACGGTACTCTCGAACAGATCGTGCTGAGCCCCCACCCGCTATCGCTGGTGGTGCTGTCCAAGGTATTGGCGCACTGGCTTATCAGTGGATTGCCGCTTCTGTTTCTCGCACCCCTGCTGGCGCTATTGCTGCACATGGACCCGGCGGTGATGGGGGTTTTGCTGGCCACACTGGCACTGGGCACCCCGGTGCTCAGCCTGGTCGGTGCCATCGGGGTGGCGTTGACGGTGGGATTGCGCCGGGGTGGTGTACTGCTGTCGCTGCTGGTGCTGCCGCTGTACATCCCGGTGTTGATCTTCGCCGCCGGCGCCGTAGGCAATGCCGATGCCGGTCTCGAGGTCACGGGTCAGTTGGCACTGCTCGGTGCACTGCTGGCCCTGTCGGTGGCCCTCGCGCCACTGGCTGCCGCCGCCGCCCTGCGGATCAGTCTGAATTGAGTAGGGTGCATTCTTGTATGCCAACTTGTAGGGTGCATTCTTGGATATGCAACCGTGTTTTATCAGAGCCGATCAATTGACAGAGTGCACCCACCATGGTTGGGGCACATTCAAATGCACCGTTCGATGGTGGTCGGAGCCGGCGCATTTGGGAAGTGCCTCCACACCGGTTGGTGCATCGGATAGCCCGGCGGCTTTGTGGCAATGGGGGTGGCGCATCGAGAATGCGCCCTACGGCAACCGCTCCGGTGGTGATCGGAGCCGGCGCATTTGGGCTGTGCCCCACACGGGATACGAAGCATTCCGCAAGGTCATCGGCTTTGTGGAAATGGGGTGGCTGTAGGGTGCATTCTTGATAGGCCTCGGTCTTTTGATAGCGCCGATTAATTTACGGAGTGCATCCACCGTGGTTGGGGCACATTCAAATGCACCGTTCGATGGTGATCGGAGCCGGCGCATTTGGGATGTGCCCCACACGGGATACGAAGCATTCGGCAAGGTCATCGGCTTTGTGGAAATGGGGTGGCTGTAGGGTGCATTCTTGATAGG
>NZ_JAENYR010000072.1 GCF_016841685.1 Thiohalomonas denitrificans | reverse complement strand
TGCGCAGCAGGGGGTACGGCTCGCAATGACGGCTAAAGGTTCGTCACTGATTCGGACCAGCGCAACTGGGGGTACGGCTCGCTATGACAAGAGGGAAGTTCGTTATTGATTCGGGCTGGCGCAGCCGGGGGTAGTGCTCGTAATGACAGCGGGGGCAAGTTCATCAGGAGGTTTTCCGGCCCCTCCCGGGTTTGGGGGACTCCAGAAACGTGCAGCCACAAGCAGTAAGCCGAAGTAACAGAGCATGGCAGCGGCAAGGAGGACTGCGATACCACCGAACAGGTCGGGTGCTTTCATCAGGGTGGTCATGAGGGATTCCTGATAGGTGAAGTACCATTGCTCCCCTGCCGGAAAAATCCAGTGGTGGGCGGTATAAAACACCTTTGTGGGACCTATGCCGATGACCAGCAGGGTGACTATGGCGGTCAAAAGGAAGGCTCCCACCAGGATGCGGGACAGGCGCGGGACCGGCGTTCCGGACCGACGCAGGATGATGGCACTGATCACAAGGATGGCCACTGCCAGGTAGACGGCACGATAGAACCCATCGATCACGCGGGCGACCGACTGCAGGTGAACCCTCTCCGGCGTGCGGAGAAACGGGTGGCCATTGCCTCGGTGATCGCGATAGCGGATCGTATCCAATCCCTCGCCCTGGTGGTGTACCGCCGTCGTGATGGCACTGAAGATGGCCAGGTGCTCCTGACGGGTCGTGGTTTCAAAACCGGGACGATACCGGTTCCGTGCACCCCAGTGCTCGATGTGATGCTCGATGGAGAGCGCCTCGTACAGCCATGGATAACCGAAATCAACCACCCGCAGGCTGCTCCAGCCCAATCCGGCCGCCGTCCCTGCCAGGGACACGATAAAAAGCGTTTGTAGCACCGCGCCTGAAAAGCGTCGGGCAAGGTTGGTTGCAAAGATCATCGAGACGAACCCTGTGTCATCCGCTGATCCTATACCGACGGACCCCCGGAAACACAATGTCGGTTCGTCAAATCAGGGATTGCCCCCTTCTGATCCGACGAGGGTTTCTTGAGGAGCCAGCGTTTCACCTCGCCGTGGACCTTCTCTGCGACCTCGTCGAGCACGTGTCCACCTCCCGGGTAGATAGGCATCGCTCTCGGTTCCCGGGCATCACGGAACAGCGCCACCGAAGCGTCGCTGGACAGAACCGTATCGGCATCGCCGTGTAAAAGGAGCAGCGAGCAGTCCGGCCCCAGACGGCCGACCACCGGTTGGGCACCGTGTCTCTGAGTGGCCAGCGTCACCACCGTAGTGACCGGCTCGAGGGCTTCGGCGGCTGCCCCGCTGGAACGGTGCATTTGAAGAATACGTAGGGCGCATTCTGACGCGCCACCTCATTTCCATAAAGCCGACAGATTTTCCAGCGTGAACCAACCCTTGCCCGGGGCACATCCAAATGCGCCAGCTCCGACCATCGCCGGAATGGAATGCACCTTACGTGGCACGGGGGAAGCTCCCTTCCTGCGGAGACGACGACAAGGATGCAGGAGGCAGCGCAACGCCAGGGGTTGGCTAACGCTTGCGTCGCTTGGCGCGCGGGTGGGCCTGGTCGTAGACGCTCGCCAGGTGCTGGAAGTCCAGATGGGTGTAGACCTGCGTCGTACCAATATCGGCGTGACCGAGGAGTTCCTGCACGGCGCGCAAGTCACCCGAAGACTCAAGGATGTGGCTGGCGAAGGAGTGTCGCAGCATGTGTGGATGCACCGGTACATCGAGCCCCTGCCGCCGGGCGTGCGCCCGGAAACGCTGCTGAACCGCGCGTCCGGACAGGCGTGTGCCGCCCCTCCCAACGAACAGCGCCTTCTCTTCCAGCTCGGCCAGTTCACCCCGACGCTGCAGCCAGAGAGCGATCGCCTCCAGCGCCTTTCGGCCCACCGGCACTACCCGGGTCTTGGCGCCCTTTCCGGCTACCCGGACCATTGCGTCATCCCGATCCACCCCGTCGAGATCGAGTCCCACCATTTCGGCCAGCCGCAGCCCCGAGGAGTACATCAGCTCCAGCATGGCCCGGTCGCGCACTGCCAGCACGCCGTCGCCGGCGATCGCCAACAGCTGCTCCATCTGGTCGACATTGAGGGCCTCGGGCAGGTGTTTCCCGGTTTTCGGGGCCGGCACATCCGCACCCGGATTATGGGTCGCCATTCCCTCCCTGATCAGGTAACGGAAAAAGCCCCGCAGAGCGGACAGTTCCCGTTGCTGGGTGCGGCCCCCGGCGCCGCGTCGGTGGCGCCAGGCAACGAACGCGCGGACCCGATGCACATCCACCTGGCTCCATTGGTCAATGCCTGTTTCGTCGCAGAAGCTGATCAGTTGAATCAGATCGCGGGCATAATTCTCTGTGGTGTGGGGAGAGAGCCGCCGCTCCAGACGCAGATGGCGAAGAAAGCTGTCGACATGCGCCAGGTCTGCTTCAATCATCACGCCTCCAGATGGGCGCGGAGAATACGTGTGGCTACTGCCCCCAGGTGGGAAACGAATACGGTGCCCATCTCCGGGTGGAAGCGCTTGGAGTCGATGCTGCCTACGCCGAGCAGCCCCAGACAGGCATCATGCCGGGATTCACAAAGGGGCAACAGGATCGATGAAGCCACTTCCGTCGCTACGCCCCCGAATAGAAACTGCTTCTGTTCGGGAGTGATATAGCCGCAGACCGGCCGTTTGCGGTTCAGCGTCCGGGCGAAAGAGGCCAGTTCCGGTGCCGTTGGTTCGGTGGCTTCCGGCCGGTCCCAGTTGCCGAATAGCCGCAGGGCCACAAAGTCGGCGTGAAAGTCTTCGCGCAGGCCCTTCTCCAGTGCCGCAAGGGCCTCATCGATGTCCCGGCTGGTGATCAGTTCCAGGATCAATATCTGCAGCTGTTCCAGCAGGATTTCGTTATTGCGTGCGGCCCGGGCGAGGTGCTGGAGGTGCCGCTGAAGCTCTTTATTGTTCTCCCGCAAATGCTGTATCTGGCGCTCGATCAGCGATACGGCGCCCCCGGTCGCGTGGGGGACATGCAGTTTTTCGAGCAGCTTTTCGCGGCCCTCGAAAAATTCCGGGTGGACCTCAAGATAGGCGGCGACGCTTTCCTCGCTCGATTCCGCCTTGGTCTTCGGGGTGCTTGATTCCTTCATAGTTCGATCTCACCTTCGAACACATGCGCTGCGGGGCCGGTCATCCATAATGACTGGCCCGGACCCGGCCAGCGGATAGTCAGGGAGCCGCCCTGCAACTCTACATCCACTTGCTCATCCAGCAGTTCCCAGCGTCGGCCCACCGCCACGGCGGCACAGGCGCCGGTGCCGCAGGCCAGGGTTTCGCCCGCACCGCGCTCGAACACCCGAAGCCGGATATGGCGTGTATCAACGATCTGCATGAAACCGACGTTGACCCGTTCGGGAAACAGCGGATGGGATTCCAGTTCGGGGCCCAGCGTCTGGACTGGTGCCCGATCGATATCATCGACCCGCAGCACCACATGGGGATTGCCTATGGAGACCGCGCCCAGGGTGCGGTCCTGGCCCCCTGCGCTAACGCGATAAGACTCTCTTTCCTCGTCCACCACCATGGGCAGCGCCGCCGGTTCGAAGCGCGGTCGGTCCATATCCACCCGGACCCGGTCATCGGTTTCAACATGAAGGTGGATGATGCCCGAGGCGGTTTCCACCGCGATGGCATCTTTTTCCGTCAGCCCCTGGTCACGCACGAAGCGGGCGAAGCAGCGCGCTCCATTACCACACTGCTGCACTTCACCACCGTCGGCGTTGAAGATCCGGTAGCTGAAGTCGACCCCTGGGCTCTGCGGTCGCTCTACCAGCAGTACCTGGTCACAGCCGACCCCCAGACGCCGGTCGGCCAGGAAGCGCACCTGTCGAGTGGAAAGTGAAACACTCTGGCGAACTCCGTCTAAAACGACAAAATCATTGCCAAGCCCCTGCATTTTACTGAATTTTAGCTTCATTTCGCTTCTTTTTCGGAATAATCCGCACTGCGGCAAGTCTGCCACGGTGACATGGGAGCCCGGGGTTCAAAAGAGTCGCTAAACCACGGAGATTACTGAGGAAAGAGTGCTATTTCAACGCAGTGACTGTTCCTCAGCCCCCTTTGTCGTTCAGGCCCTTAGTCGCCCGCTGATGGTCAAGTGGCGGTCACTGACCGTCTTGACCTGAAGCGGTAATCCCGCCGTTTCCAATTGCTGCTTCATCTCTTCCGGCCGGTAGGCGGCCAGCAGCGAGTGGTAGAAATCTTGCTGCAGGACCTCCGGCTCGCCGGCGGCATACGTGTCCACCAGGAGTCGAGCCTGTTCACGGCTTGCAGGACGCATCAGGTCCATCACGAATACCGGTGCACCGGGCCGGCCGTGAACGGCGATTGCCTCCCAAAGTACCATTGGATCGGCCAGATGGTGCAACAGACTGTTGCTGATCACCGCATCGTAGTGCCTCCGGGGCAGGTCGGCGCCCGGAAAATAACCCTCGATGAGACGGATGCGCTGTTCCAGACCTCGGCGGGCAATGGCCGCCTTCCCCAGCTGCAGCATGGCAGGGGCACCGTCCACACCGTGCAATGTGCACGCCGGGTGGTGCCGGGCCACTCGGATGGTGATATCCGCCGGGCCGCAGCCGAGGTCCAGTACGCAGCCGCGCAGAGCCTCGCCGCCGAGGGCATCGGTCAGCAACTCCACGAAACGCTCGTGCGGAGCCTCGAAATCGGCTTCGGCATAGGCGCGCGCCTGCTCCGCCTCATCCATCAATTCGGGTTCGGGGATTCGTTCCATGTCAGGTCCGAGATACGAGATACGAGATACGAGGCAAGAGTGTTGGTCCGGAGACTGAGGACTGCACTGCAGTGATCCTTTCTCTCGCATCTCGTATCTCGTATCTCGGATCTTCTTTTTTATTCGGGAAGTAGCCGTTCGGAGGCGAACAGCTCCTCAATGCGTTCCCTTGGGCGGATCTCGTGGACGGTGTCGCCGTCTACCATCAGTTCCACGGCGCGTGGCCTGGTATTATAGTTCGAACTCATCGTGAAGCCGTAGGCCCCCGCCGAGCGTACCGCAAGTAGATCGCCTTCTGTCAGTGCCAACTCCCGCCCTTTGCCCAGGAAGTCCCCGGTCTCGCACACCGGTCCGACAATATCGTAGGGGCGCGGCGGGACATCACCCCGGGGGACCACCGGTATGATCGCCTGCCAGGCGTTGTAGAGGGCCGGACGCAGGAGGTCGTTCATGGCGGCATCGACGATCGCGAAATCCCTGTGTTCCGTATGCTTCAGGTATTCGATACCGGTCAGTAGCACCCCGGCATTACCTACGATGGCCCGTCCCGGTTCAATCAGCACCTCGAGACCACGGCCGGCCAGCCGTGCTAGCAGAGGGTCTGCATAATCTCCGGGCAGCGGCGGCTGTTCATCCCGGTAGGTGATACCCAGCCCGCCCCCCAGATCCAGGTGGTTGATGGTGATGCCGTGCTCGTAGAGGCGATCCACCAGGATCAGGACGCGCTCCAGGGCATCGACAAAGGGGTTCACCTCAGTGATCTGCGAGCCGATATGGCAGTCGATACCGGATATCTCGATGTGGGGCATCGCTGCGGCGCGGGCGTAGACCGTCTCGGCGTGATGGATGTCGACGCCGAACTTGTTTTCCTTCAGCCCGGTGGAGATATAGGGGTGGCTGCCCGCGTCGACATCGGGATTGACCCGCAGTGAAATCGGCGCCTTCAGACCCAGCTCGCCCGCCACCCGGTTGAGGTGTTCGAGCTCCGATTCCGATTCGACGTTAAAGCAGCGGATCCCCACCTCCAGGGCCCGGCGCATCTCCTCCTCACGCTTGCCCACACCGGAGAAGACGACTTTCGAGGGATCTCCGCCGGCCACCAGTACGCGCTCCAGTTCGCCCACCGAGACAATATCGAAGCCGGAGCCGAGGCGTGCCATTAGCCCCAGTACGGCAAGGTTGGAGTTGGCTTTGACGGCATAGCACACCATGTGTTCGACACCCGCCAGTGCAGCATCGAAAGCCCGCCAGTGGCGTTCGATAGTGGCGCGTGAGTAGACATAGGCGGGCGTGCCGTAGCGGGCCGCAACCTCACTGAGGTCGACATCTTCCGCATAGAGCCGGCCGGTACGGTATCCAAAGTGATCCACGCGCTAGTTCTCCTGCTCCTGCTGTTCTTCTCCGGGAAGGTGGAGCGGGCCTTTGGCCCCGCATCCTGAGGAAAGCATCGCCGATACGCCCAGCAGCGCGATGAGCGCCCACAGGGCGTATTGTGCCCAACAAATCCGCATCACAATGACCTCAATCCGGTTTGGCATAATCCAGGCCGGCCAGTATAAACCGAGCCGATGGAACGTGACCAAATCGGCGGCAGGTTAACAGGCATGGTAAAGCTGCTCGCCGCGGCGCCATACCTGTGTGGGTGTGCGATTGTCCGCGTTGAAGGTGATGGCAATCAGCCCGATTTCCGCCAAATCCGCGTGCGGTTGTTGGCGGGCATCTCGTAATCGTTCCGGAGTATCAGGCCGGCCCGGTTTGCCAGATGATCCACTGCCTCGGCGTCACGGATCCCGCTGGCGGGGTCGCGCTCCCTGAGCCATTCATCGAAGCGACGATTGCTCTCGCTGGTGAAGCGGCCGCCATAGTTGAACGGGCCGTAAAGGGCGAACTTGCCGCCGACGGGCAGCAGCTGTCCGATCCCGGCGAACAGGCATTCGACCGAGGGACAGTCCATGATGTGAATCGTGTTGGCCGAAAATACCGCATCGAAGCCCTTCATTCCGTGCCAGTTGCCGCCGCAGGCATCCAGGGCGATAGGCGGCAGTACATTGTCGGGCCCATCGACGAGCCAGGCGTGAATGCCTGGGTGGTTGTCCGGAAGATCGGCCGTCTGCCAAGCTGGTGTACTGTTTCATACTAAATGGCACTTTCAGAGCTCCCCAAAAGCGTCAGGACAAGGCGCAGCGCGCAGGCAATGGTTATCTCCCTTGTCAAGCGCTGCAACGCCGTCATGGCGCTTTTGGGGGGCTCCCTTCGGGCGAGCCGCTGGCCGGCCATCTGCGGCGTTGCACTTGCTTGACCGCTCCTGCGCATCCATGCGCTCGCGGCATTCGTGCATCCCTGCACATCAATGGGCCGGCCATTCCTGCGCAAGTGCGCCTTGCATCTGGCCGGCCAGCGACTCGCTGAATGCGCCATTTAGTATGAAACAGTACACGAGATGTGGCAGGTGGCGGGCGAACCACACGGCATGCTGACCGGTACCACTGCCGATCTCGAGCACACGTCCCGGGTCGGTGAATTCCCTGTGCAGCACGTCGAGGATCGGCGCTTTGTTCTGTTCGCAGGATTCGGCAAAAGGCTTGGGCATGGTCCCTCCTGTACACCTTGGTTGGTATTCGGTCACAATGAGCGAAATCCTCATGACAAGGCAACTGCATCCTTTGAAGCGAGCGGTGTACGTCCTTGATAGCAGGTCGTCGGCAACACGACTGCATGGACGCAGGAGGTAGAACAGCGCACGCCGCTATGGAAGGCGGCGACAATGCATGGAGCCTATCGTCGAGTCAGCAGTTGTCGAGGGACGCTGCCATCGAGCATACACGGATGAAAGATGATTGCTCCTGCAGAATCTTCACTTCCTACACCGCTGTAGGTCATATTCACAGCGTACCTGCTATCAAGGACTTAAAATGTGAGTATGCGTTTACCCTGCATCCTCATGATGTAGATCAATGTTAGATAATTAGCATATGCTAATCTAAAATTTTTACTGGCCTACAGAAAGGATGGGGACTATGAAACGCCTGCTAGCCCTCCTGTTTGCACTACTGATTGCCGGACCGGTCTTCGCCGCCCCCGATGGTGGAGCCCTTTACGGGCGTCATTGTGCCGCCTGCCACGGGCAAGATGGCCACGGTGGTGTCGGTGTACCGTTGGCACTGCCGGATTTTCTGACCAACGTCAGTGACACCTACCTCTCCAGGACTATTCGGCACGGGCGCCCCGGCCGGGTCATGCCCGCCTTCGAAAACCTCAGCGATGTTCAGTTGCGGGCGATCATCAGCCATATTCGCACCTGGATGCCGGAAGGCAGCATGACGCCCGTACACGATACGACACCGGTCATTGGTGATGCCAAACGGGGCAAGGCACTGTTTGCCGAACATTGCGCGGAGTGCCACGGGGCCAACGGCGAAGGCGGCTCGGGAACCGGCGTCACGTTTTCGCGGCCCCGCGACTTGCCCGTGATTGCCCCCGCCTTGCACAACGCGGCGTTTCTGCATGCAGCCACCGATCAGATGATCCGAACGACTTTGCTGCAAGGTCGCGACGGTACTCCGATGGAGTCGTTTCTCAAGCAAGGACTTTCGGAGCAGGACATCAATGATGTGGTGGCTTACGTTCGTTCCTTCGAGGAAGACCCCCTGCCATCGGGACAGCACGAGGGCGAAGAGCCTTACCTGTCCGTTGAATCATTCTCCTCCTTCGACGAAACGGTGGCGAACCTCAAGCAGGCGGCCCTTGGTCGCAACTTCCGGATCATCCGCGAGCAGAATCTGGAGAACGGTCTTTTCGCCGAAGAGGAGGAGAATGCCCGGCAGCGTATCGTCTATTTCTGCAACTTCAAGCTGATCAACGAGGCGATGAAGCTCGACCCGCGCGCCGGGATATTCATGCCCTGCCGGATCACGGTGGTGGAAATGGCTGACGGTACGGTCAAACTGATGTCCATCAATCCCAAGTTCATGTCGCAATTCTTTAACAATAATGCCCTGGATGAGCCGTGCACCGAGCTGTATGGACTCTATGTGGGGATTATGGAGGAGGCGAGCCTGTGAACCGTTACACTGCACCACTTCTCCTGCTCCTTGGCCTGTTCTCGGCGGGGGTAGCGAACGCCCAGCCGCTGCTGATGGTGCGAGCCCAGCAGTCCTTCCCCGAAACCATGCTGGCCCTGCAGGGGGTCATCAGCGACCATGGATACCGCGTATCGCGTGTGCAACGGGTCGATGTGGGGCTGACGGCCAGCGGCTATGCGACCGACAAATACCGCATCGTCTTTTACGGAAAGCCCGAACAGGTCCGCTCATTGACCGCGAAATACTCGCAGCTGATCCCTTACTTGCCGCAAAAAATCACGATCTTCGCGGAAGAGGAAGAAACGCTGGTGACCACTGTGGATCCAGCTTTCTTCCGGAAGCTCGTGGCCGACCCGGAGGCGCATGTGATTTTCAAGCAGTGGCGTTCGGACGTGGAGTCGATGCTCGACGAGCTCTCGGAAGCGGAGTAGCCACCCGATTTGCGCCGTCTCGATCACTACTCCCTGTGATCAGGACGGGTTCTCTTCGGACGCGATCGGCGGTCAGGGATTGTCCGGGTCGCAGCTTCCCAACCGCAGCCACTGTCCCCGCTCGCAACGTAGCAGTTCATCGCCACTGCACACCATGCTCTTATCGGCGTAGTTCTTGCCGTTGAAGTAGCAGACGGGTGATTCACCCAGCTCCTGCTCCACCACCTCGAAGTCCTCGGCGGTCTCTTCGACGATGGGAGAATTGCGTTTCTCCGGATCGGGTGCGCCGACATGGGGTGCTCCGACTCTTTCGCTCACTGTTTTCTCTCCCTCTGATTTCCAGGGCCTGCAATGCCGAGGATAGCGGCTCACCCGGTTCCGAGACAACCTGAAGCAAGTAAAGCAGGCTAGTGTACTGTTGTATGCTTGGCGGTGTTTTCAGCAGCTCTGAAAGTGTCGCCAAGCATACAACAGTACACTCGACGAAGCGTGTCATGGCTCGAAGTCCGAGCCCCGGCCCGCCACGCCCCGGACCCGCTCCACCGGAAAACGCCCCTCGTTGATATCGGTCTTCTCGTTGGCGGCCTTGACCAGGTCGACTCCCAGGCGATCGGCGCAACGGATCAGGAAGATGAAGATGTCCGCCAGCTCCAATTCCACCTCCCGCTGCTTTTCAGGAGCCAGTTCGGCGCTTTGGGCTTCGGTAAGCCACTGAAAGTGCTCTACCAGCTCCGCCGCCTCGGCGATAAGCGCCATGGAGAGGTTCTTGGGGGAGTGAAACTGCTCCCAGTCGCGCTCCTCGGCGAAGCGCCGGAGTCTCTGCTTGAGTTTGTCGATGCTGTCCGTCATAAGCCTCTGCGGTGTCGATGATGCACGCGCGGTCTCCCGGGGACCCTGCGCTCTCTGTGTCTCGGCCTGCCCGGATGAAACCCTCCGGCGGGATTCGGGCAGCGAGTTACTCTGTTGCCGTGGCGGCCTCCGCCAGTCTGACATTATCAAGGTGCAAATTCAGCTGTTGCAGACGCGCCTTCAGCAGTCCCGGAAACCGCCTGTACCACGTCGCGTTGAGTGGAGACGGGTGTGGCAGGGGGTGCAGGCGCAGGGTGCGGCGGTGTCCGTCCGCCAATACCAGCGGCACTTCGATGCAGGCAGAGAAGCGATCCTCCCGCGCCCAGAATGACTCCAGGGCCTGGCGGGTTTCGCGGGACTGATGAATGCCGAACCAGAGGAAGGCCTCCCTGCCGAGGGTGATGACATCGCTGCCCCTCCAGTTCACCAGCAACTCGGCCACCAGCGGCTGAAACTGCTTCTTGACCCGCATCGACCAGGCCTTGTTGCCGAGGGGTTTGTAAGGGACGGTATTGGCCCAGAAAAAGTGCTTCCCCACCGCCACTGAGGCTTCGAAATCCGGCATCGGTTTACTGTACAGGTACTCGTAGCAGGTGTTTCGTACCTTCTGGCCCCCCGCCCCGATAAAGGGCATGCCCCGCAGGATTTCGTCCCGCCCGGGATCCCGGCCAAAAAAGCCGACCCGGACCTTCGGATTCCCCAGTCCTATAATTGGTTCGAGGGGGTCCTTTCCGCACTCCGCATAGATGGCCGTATCGATGCCTTCGAGTTCCTGCGCAAGGGTCTGAAAGGCCTGCCGCTGCTGTTCACTAATCATCCAAAAGGCTTCTGATCAAGTTTTTCCCGCTATTATCCCGCAACGGCAAGTCGTTTATCCATTCGCAGGCGGTAAAGAGTGAATCCTGGCGCGCATGGACCACTAGTCCTCCTTGCCGTCGTCTTTTCCCAGCATCGCCTTGAGGTCGGCAAATGGATTGTGGGTGGCAGGGGCGGCCTCCTTCTTGCCCAGCCCTTCATGGCCGCGGACATGTTCTTCGTAACGCTGGTGTTCATTGTCGTGGCAGTAGAGGCAGAGATTCTCCCAGTTGCTGCCGTCCGGCGGATTGTTGTCGTGGTTGTGATCCTTGTGATGGACCGTCAGTTCATGGAGATTGGCGCGGGTGAATTCGCGACCACAGCGGCCGCAGACCCACGGATGAATTTTCAGCGATTGTTCGCGGTAGCCCTGCTGACGCTGTTCGGCATTGCGCCGGCCTTCGGCCACTATGCGATCGAGTTTGCCGGAATCGATGGACTGTCCGGGGCGGCGGGGCTGCTTGGCCATGATCTTCCTTTTCCTCCGGTATCTGTTTTTGGACTGAATATTTCACCACAGAGCTCCCGAAGAACACAGAGAAAAATGGCCCGGACTTGAGGCCGTTTTGCAGGTCTATGCATTGTGCCCCCAAAAACAGGAATCCTTCGTGTTCTCCGTGGTCATGTGTGGAGCCGTTCCGATGTAGCAGCCTGTCGGACTTAGGTGCTCCTACTGCGCCGATGGGAGAGCGGCCAAAATTTCCCCGATTTCTCGTTGCGTAGACCCACTATGCGCCTCGAAATCGTGAAAATTTGGTCTCGCTCTCCCACCTTGCTCGCTACGGGCACCTAAGTCCGACAGGCTGCTAGGCCGCCTCCGAGGCTGTGGCTCGAACCCGGTTGAGGGCGGAGAGAACCGCCTTGATGGCGGCGCTGAGCGTGTCCTGGTCGAGGGCCGCGCCGGAGATCCGCTGTCCGTCGACATTGAGCAGCACGTAGGCGGCGGCCTCCGCATCGGTACCCTCGCCGAGGGCGTGTTCACTATAGTCCACCACGCTCACATCAGCGCCGCTGTGTCGCATCCAGGCATCCACCAGGGCGGAGAGGGCCCCTTCACCCTCGCCCTGCAGGAGACGCTCCGTGCCAGCCTCGGAGAGACGAGCCTCGATCACCTCCCGGCCGCCCCGCCGGTCTACATGGTAGCCCTCGAGCCGAATCGGAGCCTCGTTGCGAACGAAGTGCTCCAGAAACAGCCTGTGGATGGCGGCGCTGTCCACCTCGCCCGATTGCGACTCGCTGGCCTGCTGCACCACCCGGGCCAGTTCCACCTGCATCCAGCGCGGTATCCGGAGGCCGTAATCGCGTTCCAGCACAAAGGCCACCCCGCCCTTGCCCGACTGGCTGTTGACCCGGATCACCGCCTGATAGTCGCGGCCCAGGTCGTGCGGGTCGATTGGCAGGTAGGCGACCTGCCAGGGCTCATCCGGCTGCTGTCGGTTGAGGCACTTGCGGATGGCATCCTGATGGGACCCGGAAAAGGCGGTATAGACCAGCTCGCCTACCCAGGGATGGCGCGGATGGACCGGAAGCCCCGTGCACTCGCTGTAGACCTGGATGATGTGGTCGGGCCGGGAGAGGTCCAGCTCGGGATCGACACCCTGGCTGTAGAGGTTCATGGCCATGGTGACGAGGTCCATGTTGCCGGTACGCTCGCCATTGCCGAACAGCGTGCCCTCCACGCGATCGGCACCGGCCAGCAGCGCCATCTCTGCCGCGGCCACGGCACTGCCGCGGTCGTTGTGGGTATGCACCGACACCACGACCGCCTCGCGGCGGCTGATACGGGTACAGAAATACTCCACCTGATCGGCGAAGACATTGGGCGTCGCACTCTCCACGGTGGCCGGCAGATTGATGATGCAGGGGTGCGTCGCGGTCGGCTCCCAGACCTCCAGCACTGCATCGCAGACCTCCACGGCGTAGTCCATCTCGGTATTGGAGAAGCTCTCGGGCGAATACTGAAAGACCCATTCGGTGTTCGGGTGCCTGGCCGCTTCGCGCCTCAACCAGTCAGCGCCCTGGACGGCGATGGCCTTGATGCCCTCCCGATCCCGCTCGAAGACGCGCTCGCGCTGCACGGTGGAGGTGGAGTTGTAGACGTGGACGATCGCCCGGTGCACACCATGGAGGGCGTCGAAGGTCTTTTGAATCAGCTCCTCGCGGGCCTGCACCAGCACCTGCACGGTGACGTCCGCCGGAATGCGGTTTTCATCGATCAGCCAGCGCACGAAGTCGTAATCCGGCTGGCTGGCTGAAGGGAATCCCACCTCGATCTCCTTGAAACCCGTCTCCACCAGCACCTGCCAAAGCCGCTGCTTCTGCTCAACCGACATGGGCTCGAGCAGCGCCTGGTTGCCGTCACGCAGATCGACGCTGGCCCAGCGCGGGGCCTTGTCGATGGTGCGGTCCGGCCATCGACGCTCCTTGAGCTCGATGCGCGGCGCGGGGCGGTACTTGCGGTGGTCAAACGGCTTCACGGAGATTCTCCCTCTGTTCGGTTTTTCAGTTCGAGATAAAAGCCTTCACCGCAAGGGCGCAAAGCCCGCAAAGAAAATCCGTTCGGAAAACCTTGCGCCCTTGGCGCCTTTGCGGTTGGGCCTACCCGTAGCGAGTTGCTCCCTTGTTGGGGAACCCCTTCCCTTTGCCGGTTGGCTTCGGGAACCGGCCGCCCTCGTGAGGCGGGCCGCAGAGCCGGGGCCTTGTGAGCCCCGGGCTTTCCATGGGTAAAAGATTACGCCGAAGCGGCCGGCAGCCGCTTGCAAAATGGCTTGTTGTTATCGCCATCTACACAATAATATTGCTGGTATTCGTTTATTCCTAAAAGGATAATGCGTTTCATGGGCTTTCAGGCCGCAGGCGGCCTTGAGGCCGGTGTATTGAGTGGGAGAACAGGACTATGGAACTCGATCGCTACGACCGCCGCATCCTCGAGGTGCTTCAGGAGGCGGGCCGCATCAGCAATCAGGAGTTGGCCGACCGTATCGGTCTCTCCCCCTCCCCCTGTCTGAGGCGGGTGAGGGCGCTGGAGGAGACCGGGGTGATTACCGGCTATCGGGCGATACTGGATGCCCGCAAGCTCGGTCTGACGCTGATGGCGCTGATCCATATTTCGATGGATCGCCACACTCCGGAGCGCTTCGCCAACTTCGATGCCGCCGTCGGTGCACTGCCGGAGGTGCTGGAGTGCCTGCTGATCACCGGCCAGGATGCCGATTACCAGCTCAAGGTGGTGGTGCGTGACATGGAGGCCTTTCAGGAACTGCTGCTCAACCGGATCACGCGCATCGAAGGGGTGAGCGGGGTCCACTCCAGCTTCGTCATGCGCCGGGTGGTGGACAAGAGCGTGCTACCGGTAGAGAGGTGAACCAGGGTCAAGTGGATATCGCGCGGCAATCCTCCTACGGGGGCGGAATCCGAATTACCACATTAAATCGTCAGGGACCGGGAAGTCGGCGTAGGGATCATCATCATCCTTGCCGGGTTCGTTACAGAGGATCAGACAGGATTCATCCCGCTCGCGAATCTTTTCGGCGACCGGTCTCGGAACGATATCGTACTGCCCGTGGAGCTTGGCAATGGCGGCCTGCCCGTTGGTCAGCTGCTGGTGGACCTGTTCGTTGACGTAGAGCCGTTTGACCTTCTGGCCATCGGCGAAGTTGAAGGCGATTTCGCCGTCGCGCTTGGGGAGCCGGTTCTCCTCGATCAACTGTTTGATCTGGGCGACGATCGCCCGCCGCTGCGTCTCTTCCTGGCGGCGGCGGTTGAGCTCGCGGTCACGCTGCGCCTTCTCGGCCTGCTGCTGCTGGTGGCGCTCCCGGCTCTCATCGACACCCCGGGCCTGCTTCTTCGGCTTCTGTTTTGCCTTTTTTCGCTTGCTCTGGTCGATCGCCTTGGCCTTCTTCTCGTCGACCAGGCCCGATTTCAATAGTTGATCCCGCAGTGAACCGCTCACTTCGAAACTCCTCTGTATAAGATGATTTGCGTGCGCAGCCGGTCGAGTTAGCCGACCGGCTGCCATTTTAGCGCGGAATCCACCCGAGGTGATTCCTTACTGCGGGTCGCAATTTCCCGCCGAATGGTCCTCGCATCACGCTTCGCCGCCTGATCTTTTAGCCGCCTTGCGACTACCCCGGCTTGGTCAGCAGGATGACATCATTGCCGTGAAACTGCAGCCGGGCTCCCCAGCGGTTTCCCAGCCACTGGAAGGTCTCCCGGGAAAAGAAGCAGACATGGGTACAATCGTTCTTGTAGTGCCATCCGGCAAAGGCCTCCGGATCCCGGACCTGTTTGGTCATCAATCCCAGATAGCCGCCCCCTTTGAGGCACTCCCATATCCTGTCCAATTCAAGCCCCGGCCGGTGCAGGTGTTCGACCACTTCAGTGGCCGTGATGAAGTCATAGCGTTCGGAAAAAACGCTGGTATCGGGTCTATAGAAGGCGTCGTAGATCGCCATGCGGTGCCCCGCTTCTTCGAACATCAGTGAGAGCGTCGGGCCCGGTCCACAACCAAAGTCGAGACCGAAGCCGCCCGGCTCCAGCTTTGCCTTCATCGGTTCGTGCAATCGGTTCAGAAAGTGACGATACCCCGGGTCCTCCGGGACATTTTCGTGGAGGTCGTATTCCATCTTCTCCCGTTCCGCCGACACATAGTACGCCGGAGGCACGAACACGAGGCGGCACTCCATACAGTGCAGGTAATCGCGGCGTTTGTCCTGAAAGAAAGCCTTCGACCCGGTGGCGCCACATAGCGGGCATGGCTCAGATACAGGCGGCATTGGTCGCGGTCCCGGTCAGGCAGCTTTGCCTTTGTCCGGCGTAAGCGTTTTGCTCATAACGATGCAGGCCAGCTCCGTCCCTTCTGAAAACGAATGCATGGTTTCGCCTTTTCTTCGAAACCCCAGTTTTTCGTAAAAGGGTACGGCATTGAGGGTGGCTTTCAGGCTGATGCGGTGATGCCCGGCATTGAGGACCACACCTTCGGCCGAGGCCACCAGGACCTTGCCCAGCCCCTTCCCCGTGGCCTGTGGTGCCACGAACAGGGCGTTCAGTTCGCTTCGGTCGGTATCCACCACGCACATGGCCTCGATTTCCCCCCCGTCCTCTTCCGCTACCAGGAACTGGTATTTCTCCATGGCGTCGAGATAGTGGTCGGGTTTCAGGTCTCCGGTCCATTGTTCGATGGTTTCCGCATCGTACTTGTCACTACAGAGTTCGCGAATGGAGGCTTCCTGAAAACGCTGGATAGCCGGCGCATCGGTCGGATCAGCTTTACGGATTTTCATGGGCTTCTTCGGAGGTTTTTTCGATTGTTGGGCTTCAGGATGTCAAACAGTAGACCCAAACTGCCGTGGGGAATTCCCCAAGTCAAACCTTGAACGACCAGGGCAGGTGAGTGCTGATTGGGAGACAGTGCCAGCACACAGCATAGCGGAACACTCGCTGATTTCACGTGTTGATACCGAATACCGCCTTTTTTTTCATGCACCGACTCCGGATAATGGGGCTTTTGCGCTGGAGCGCCGATGCACGACTCCGCCCCGCTGCCGTTTGATGGTCAGGAACTGCTGAAACTGGCGCGCTACCGAATGCCATTCGGAAAATACAAAGACCGGCTTCTCATCGATCTGCCCGAGCCCTACGTCGTCTGGTTCTCCCGTGAAGGTTTCCCCGACGGTGAGCTGGGTCGGTTGCTGCACATTGTTCACGAAATCAAGATCAATGGATTGGAATACCTCTTTGCGCCTCTGCGTCGTTGATCGGCGGCCATTAAGCTTCCATAGCACCCCGGGGGGTCGGGGTTTAGCCTGGGTATCGGCCCGAAGGCCGACTCTACGTCGAAGAGGCCCATTGTTGCGCTTCGGGCTTTATCGGTTCGGTGCTCTAGAATTGCGTTGGGAAAAGGACTCAGCCGCTGATGGAGGAGCGCCAATGGAGAGGCAGCGTACGGCGAGGGAAGTTCTTGACGACCACCTGCGGCTCGCCAAAAGCTGGGCCTTCGAAGAAGACCTGGCCCGGAACTTCTCGGCTGACATCGTCTTGCTGACGGTTACGGGATCTTCCGGGGAGTGGCGGGCCTGCGGGAAAAGGTGCAATTGCTTAGTGATCAGCTGCCCGGTGGCCGCTGGGAGTACCGCACCGTCATGGCGGAAGCGGAAATGGGTTTTCTGGAATGGACCGCAGAGGCCGTCAACGGTGTGAGTGTACTGTTGCATGCTTGGCGATACTTTCAGAGCCCCCCAAAAACGTCAGGAC
>NZ_JAENYR010000071.1 GCF_016841685.1 Thiohalomonas denitrificans | reverse complement strand
GGCTCAAAATGGATCCCCGCCTGCGCGGGGATGACGAATCTCCTATGCCGCGCATAATCAACCGGGCGAGCAGTTACCAAGATACAAGAAATTCGCCCAGGAAGGTGGGCCTATTCCATGACCCGGTCAAGCGATAATGTCCACGATGGAAATCGCCGCAGAGCAACAGGAGGATTCGGGACGGCGTGCCGAGGCGCACCAACCGGATCAGTGAAAGATATCTTCGGCTTTCTCGGCGGTGAGGAGCCGTTCGGACCACTCCAGCAGGGTCTCGACGTCGGCTTGTTCGACCCGCTCGCGGTGGGCGGTAGCGGCGTCGGGGCCGTATTTGCGCGCCATGAGCCGCAGCAGTATGGCGGCTTCGCCCTGCTGCATGCCTTGCTGCATGCCTTGCTGCATGCCTTGCTGCATGCCTTGCTGCATGCCTTGCTGCATGCCCTGCTGCATGCCTTGCTGTATGCCTTTCTCAATCCCGAAACGCTCTGCGCTGGTTATGTAGGGCATCTTTTTGGCCTCCTCCAGTTGGTACACCGACTCCAGGAACTGCCGCTCCAGTGCTTCGGGCAGCCGGAGCATCCAGTCGATCACCCGAAACAGCTCCAGTATAACCTCCCGCTGGTAGCCGCGCTCGTACATCAGCCGCACCAGCCGGAATTTCCAGGCCTGGCGCTCTTCGGGGTCCCGGCTGGTCTTGGCGCGCAGTTGCGCCATTATTACCAGGGCGAAGAGATTACCGCTGCTCTCCAGTTCCGCCCAGCGCTCCTGCCAATCCAGCAGCTTTACACTGGGAAACCGGAATGCCAAGTCACAACCCCAGCGGCCCCGGTGGTAGCTGTCGGGGCGAAAGCTTTTCGTCCCATCGGCCAGCACTCCCAGGCTTACGACATCCATCCCGTACCGGTCGAACAGTCGATAGTGATAGATGTACATGCGTTCGGCAAAATCCCGCTCCGCTTCGCCTTGGACTTCCACGTGGATCAGCACCCAGGCCTCACTCCCGTCGCGGGCGTACACCTTCACGAGTTTGTCGGCGTAGCGCCGTCCCAGTTCGGCGTCCTGGACTATCTGCTGGAGCTCCTTATCCAGGAACTCCCGGCCCCGACTCCAATCCACTTCAGCGTGGATATCCGGAAACAGCAGTGCCAGGAACTCCGGAAAGCGATGCTCCAGCGCTTCTTTCCAGGGGCTGTCGTGGTCATCGGCCGATTCGTTCATCCTTTTCCCTCCACGGATACCTGTTTGGCAGGCTCGCGATTCCTTTAGCGGTATTGTATTGGGGTGTTAGGGGTAATGGGAAGGCAGGAAAATCAACGGCTCTGGGCAACACAGACCTTGGGCCGGCAGGTTTCCCCAAATTTCATGAGCGCTGTCGCGCTGTTCGCCCACGAAGTGGGCTCCTACAGGGGGCTATTGCCTCCGCTGCTTGTTGAGGGCCCTCCGACGCGATGGACCGATCACGCAAATCGCCGCGGGGGTGCGCCCCCTGGGCGCGAGGGGCTTTGCCCTTAAACAATCCTAACTCCCGCTACGAGCAGGGCCAATTGTATCAATTCATCCCGGGGGTTACCCGGCTCGGCGCCCTTGATGGTACGGTCGACGCGGCCGGCACGGGCGAGGAACGCCTCCCACCTGCGCGCATTGTGGCGCTGCAGGGCGCTGCGCACCGGCGCCTGACGTTTCGCCCAGACCCGGTGTTCACGCATCACCTGATCGGGCGGGGTCCCCTGTGCCATGCTGGCAGCCATTCCCGCCAGGCTGCGAATTTCGCGGGCGAGCGCCCAGAGAATAAGTACCGGCTCCACTCCTTCTGCATACAGACCGTCAAGGATGCGGGCGGTACGCGCGGCGTCGCCGGAAAGCGCCGTATCCACCAGTTCAAAGACATCAAAACGACTGCTATCCGTCAGCGCCAGCGCGACTCCACCGGCGTCAATGGCGCCCTCCCCGAACAGCAGGTGCAGTTTATCCACCTCCTGGGCGGCGGCCAGCAGATTGCCCTCCACCTTATCGGCCAGGAGCCGGACCACCTCCGGCTGGAATTCAAGTCCACGCGAGCGCATGCGTTGGCTGATCCAGCCCGGCAGCTCTTTCGGACCGACCGGCCAGACCTGGATTACGACACCGGCGGCATCCAGCGCCTTGAACCATTTGCTCTGCTGCTGTCGCTTGTCGAGGCGAGGTAGGCTGATAAGCAGGATATTGTCTTCCGGGGGTCGCTGGGCATAGGCGCTAAGGGCCTTGCCACCGGCATCACCGGGTTTGCCGCCGGGAATACGCAGATCGAGAATGCGTCGATCGGCAAACAGGGAGAGGGCATCGGCGGCGGCGGAGAGCAAACCCCAGTCGAACCCGGTCTCGGCGTGCATCACCTCACGCTCGGCAAACCCCTGGCCACGCGCCGCCTCGCGGATGGCGTCGCCCGCCTCCCCCGCCTGCAGCGGCTCATCGCCGCTAACCACATAGATGGGCAGCAGGGGATTGCGAAGGTGTCCGGCCAATTGTTCGGGACGCAGCCTCATTGGGTGGTTTGGTTGCCTTCGCTTGCGGGCATTTCGGCGCCCTCTTCGCCCGCTATCGGGGCTGCACCCGGTCGAAGCGTCGCCTGGATCCGGCGCAGCATCTGGCGAATGGCCAGCTGCCGCATCTCGTCGCGCACGGCGCTCTCCTCCTGCTCGCTGCTCAGTACGTTGTCCGGATCGTATTCGTAATCGCGGGTCATACGGACCGACTGCTCGGGGACCAGAACCATCCCATCCGGTGCGCGCAGGCTGTAGCGGATCTGGTAAAAAAGTTCGTATTCCCTGACCTTGCCGCCGGAGTCCACCGACAGCACCCGACGCTCTGAATCCTCCCCCAGGATGATGAGGCTGGAAGCCGACGGGATCGCGTCCGGCACGACTTTCGCGCCTGCCGACACCAGGGCATCGCGGAGTTCGTTGCGGAGTTCGCCCCCGCCGCCCTGGATGGTGGTGACCTCCATGGCTTCGGGCAACACTACCGCTCCTCGCAGCTGAAAGCCGCAGGCGCTGAGGACGAGGGAGAGACAAAGGATAAGGGTAAGGGTAAGTTTGAACACCCCCTCCCTGGCCCAGAGGGGGAGGGAATGGCTTCGTTCCGCTCTCCCCCCCCAGACGGGGAGGAGAATGGCTTCGTTCCGCCCTCTTCCAGAGGCGAAAGGAACGGCTTCATTCCGCTCTCCCCCGGAAGGGGGTGAAATAGCTTCATTCCACTCGCCTCTCCGAGCGAAAGCTATTTCACCCCCTCGCCACTCGCTACTCGCCACTTGAGTCCCTCCTAGCCACTCGCCACTCGCCACTTAAATCCCCCCTCGCAACCGCCACTCGCCACTCACGTGACTACTCACTTCGCCACCACGTTCACCAGCCGTCCGGGGACGACGATGACTTTCTTGACGTCCTTGCCGTCGATGAAGCGCTGAACGTTTTCATCGGCCAGCGCGGTGGCTTCCACGCTGGCCTTGTCCGCAGCGGCACTCACCTGCACCTTGCCGCGCACCTTGCCGTTGACCTGCACCACCAAATCGATGGTGTCACGCTTTAGGGCGGACTCATCCACTTCTGGCCAGGGGGCGGAGAGGATGTCGTCGCCGTAGCCGAGCTCGCGCCACAGGTGGTGGGTGACGTGGGGGGCCGTGGGCGAGAGCAGCGGTAGCAGAATGCCCAGGCCTTCGCGGCGCAGGGCATCGGCCCCTTCGGCTTCGTCCAGTTTGGCGAGGACGTTCATCACCTTCATACAGGCCGACACCACCGTGTTGAATTGGTAGCGGCCGAAGTCGGTGCGGGCCTGGGCCAGGGCCTCGTGGATCTCCCGCCGGGCCGTCTTGACCGTATCGGCCCTATTCTCCCGGTCCGGCTGTTCCGCCGCTGCAGCGCCAATCGTCTCTGCATGCTCGTGGGCGAAGGCCCAAAGCCGTTTGAGGAAACGGTAGGCACCCTCCACGCCGGAATCATTCCATTCCAGGGACTGCTCCGGCGGCGCCGCGAACATGGTAAACAGCCGCACCGTATCGGCGCCGTACTGCCCGATCATGTCCTGGGGATCGACGGTGTTGCCCTTGGACTTGGACATCTTTGCCCCGTCCTTGAGCACCATGCCCTGGGTGAGCAGATTGGCGAACGGCTCGTCCGAATCGACCAGGCCCTCGTCCCTCATCAGCCGGTGATAGAAACGGGCATAGAGCAGGTGCAGGATGGCGTGTTCGATGCCGCCGACATACTGATCGACCGGCAGCCAGTAATCGCCGCGCTCATCCAGCATGGCGTCGTCGTTGTCCCGGCAGGTATAGCGGGCGTAATACCAGGAGGATTCCATGAAAGTATCGAAGGTATCGGTCTCCCGCTCCGCCTTGCCGCCGCAGGTGGGACAGGTGGTCTCGTAGAACTCCGGCATCTTCTTGATGGGCGAGCCGATGCCGTCGAAGGCCACATCCTCCGGCAGAACGACAGGGAGCTGATCTTCCGGCACCGGCACTTCGCCGCAGGAGGGGCAGTTGATGATGGGTATCGGGCAACCCCAGTAGCGCTGACGTGAGACGCCCCAGTCACGCAGGCGGTAATTGACCCGTTTTTTGCCCCGGCCCCGCTGCTCCAGGTACTCGGCAATGGCGTCGAAGGCCTGTTCCGAGGTCAGGCCGGAGAAATCACCGGAATCCATCAGCACGCCCTTGTCCGTGAAGGCGGCTTTTTCCAGGTTGGCCGTTCCCGGCATCCTGCCTCCCGCGGCACTAGCACTTCCCTGTGCGTCGGCCGTTCCCGGCATCCTGCCTCCCGCGGCACTAGCACTTCCCTGTGCGTCGTCAGCCTCCGAATCGTCGGCGGGCTTGATCACCTGCTTGATCGGCAGGCCATACTTGCGGGCAAACTCCCAGTCACGCTGGTCGTGACCCGGCACAGCCATGACGGCCCCTTCGCCGTAGGCCATGAGCACGAAATTGGCCGCATAGATGGGCACCGGTTCGCCGGAGATGGGGTGGAGCGCCTTGAGGCCGGTGTCCACGCCCTTCTTCTCCATCGTCTCCATGGCCGCCTCGGAGATCTGCAGGTGGCCGGCCTCCTCGATGAAACCGGCCAGTTCGCTGTTTTCCGTCGCGGCCTCGATAGCCAGCGGGTGCTCCGGCGCCACCGCCACATAGGAGACGCCCATCAGGGTGTCCGGACGGGTGGTATAGACCTTCAGGGGCTCGTCCCTGCCCTCCACGCCGAAGGCGATCTCCACGCCCTCGGAGCGCCCGATCCAGTTGCGCTGCATCGTTCGCACCTGCTCCGGCCAGCCCTCCAGTCTATCCAGCCCGGCCAGCAGCTCGTCGGCATAGGCGGTGATCTTCATGAAGTACTGCGGGATCTCCTTGCGCTCGACGCTCGTATCACAGCGCCAGCAGCGGCCCTCGATCACCTGCTCGTTGGCCAGCACGGTCCGATCATTAGGGCACCAGTTCACCGGCGAGGTCTTTTTGTAGACCAGACCCTTCTTGAACAACCGCGTGAACAGCCACTGCTCCCACTTGTAGTATTGGGGGTGGCAGGTGGCGAGCTCGCGCTTCCAGTCGTAGCCGAAACCGAGCCGCTGGAGCTGCCCGCGCATGTAGTCGATGTTTTCGTAGGTCCACTTCGCGGGCGGCACATTGTTCTTGATGGCGGCGTTTTCCGCCGGCAGGCCAAAGGCGTCCCAACCCATCGGCTGGAGGACATTCTTGCCGATCATGCGCTGATAGCGGCTGATCACATCGCCGATGGTATAGTTGCGCACATGCCCCATATGCAGCCGCCCCGAGGGATAGGGGAACATGGCCAGGCAGTAGAACTTCTCCTTGTCCGGGTCCTCCGTCACCTCAAAGCAGCGGTTCTCCTGCCAATATTTCTGGGCCTCGGCCTCGATAACCGCCGGTTGGTACTGCTCGTCCAATGCCATTGAAAAACGCCTGAATTTGACTGACAGATAAGCGGTTCAGGATACCGCAGGCAGCCCGCCGCAAACAACTGAAAGGACCGACGGCACCGATGCGACGGTATCCGCGACGAACATCGCCGCAGGCGTCCTCCTACACCTTCGTAGGTGGGTCAGGCGCGCTATGCACCGCCTGTCCGGTTTATCCGTGCCCATAACGCGCGCCGCACCCACCGTGTCTGTCTACTCCCCCGTCATTCCCGCACAGGCGGGAATCCGGAGAGCAGCGGCATGGCTCAAAATGGATCCCCGCCTGCGCGGGGACGACGGCTCGCCTGCGCGGGGATGACGAATTTCCCAGGCCGTGCATGATCACTCGGGCGAGCAGTCGGGCCCTGATTCGGAGCGGCACCGCAACCGACCGTTACCGGCTTCGATGCGGGCGTCATCTTCATTCCGCTGGCAACCGCGCCTGGTACGATTTCCGAACGAACATCGCCGCGAGGGCGCGCCTCCTACCGGTCCGAGTCTCCGTTCCCGTCCGCATCCCGTGCTGATTTTCAACCTTTATAATAAGACCACTGCATCCTTGAATAATATCAACCCGGGCCGGGCAATGTGGGATGCCTTCACTCCGGTCGGGGCGACAATCAAATAATGAATTCAACGGAAGCTTGTAACTGGTCACTCCCTCGTCATTCCCGCGCAGGCGGGAATCCAGAAAGCAGCGGCATGGCTCAAATGGATCCCCGCCTGCGCGGGGATGACGAATTTCCTACTACATCCTTGAATAATATCAACCGGGTCGGGCAATGTGGGATGCCTTTACTCCGGTCGACGGCTGACAACGGAAGCTTCATGAACCCATCAAAGGCGAGCAAACCGGTCTTCCTGACAATTTTTGCCGTTGCGATCCTGACTCTGTTTCTGCCCGGGCACGGTCTGGAGGTCGCGCGTGTGCAGGTGGGCGACGAAGCCTTCCGGGTCGAGCTGGCGACCAGCGCAGCTGAACAACGGCGGGGTCTCATGCACCGGGAGCAACTGCCCCCGGGTACCGGAATGCTTTTTGTCTATCAGCGCCCGCAGCCGGTCAGTTTCTGGAACAAGGATGTGCGTTTTCCCATCGATATTCTCTATTTCGACGCGAACAGCGCCCTCATTCGTACCGACACCCACGTGCCGCCCTGCCCCTATCGGGACTGCCCCCGATACCGAACCGCAGATCCGGTGAAATACGTCCTCGAACTGCCCGCCGGCACCACCGAACGACTGAAGTTGAAACCCGGCGATCGACTGCAATTCCTCTAAGGCTGTTGAAAAAGGTCTTTGTCCCTTCTCCCTGAGGGAGAAGGTTAAGATGAGGGGGTACAAAATCAGTAACTTACCTTATTGAGTCCCCTCACCCCGGCCCTCTCCCGCAGGGAGAGGGAGTTTTTCAACAGTTTGCTAAACCTGCGACGCCACTGGCAGCCTGTCCGAGAACATCGTTTTTGTAGGTTGGGGTGAGTTCTGCGAACCCCAACGCTGATTTTGTTGGGCTTCGTTCCTCAGCGCCCAACCTACATTTTGGAGCCCATTGCTGTTCTCGGACAGCCTCCTGACAGCCTACCGGTTCAGCCTCCATCCAGGTCCGATTCACTATGCATATCGTCGATCTCCTCCGCGGGAGGAGGCAGACACCGGGTCTTGGGCGGCCCATCGGGCCACGGCTCGAAGGGAAATGGTTTCACCTCGCTTTGATAGGTCAGAAACAGGACGATTTCATAGAGATAGGTCGCCAGTTGCTGTCCGAAATTCCGGAGGCGCTGATTGGCACGACCGGTAATCAGGCTGGCGCCGATCTGAAACAGCACCACGGCGCCGAGTACCACTTCCGCCACGCCGTAGATCATCGCGAACAGCAGCATGTAGAGGATGCGGAGCCAGGCACCTCGAGAGCGGATATTTTTTTTGAAGCTGCGTTCCATGGACGGTTTTCCTTCAGTCGCGCCGGACCCAGGCCGGCAGGTTGCGAGCGGTCAGTTTCAATTGCTGGTCCAGCTGACGATAATCGGGTTCCAGCTGTTCCACCAGACCCCAAAACCGGCGGGAGTGGTTCATATGTACCGTGTGGCAGAGCTCATGAATGAAAAGATAGCGGACAAGGCGGGGAGAAAAAAACAGCAGGCCACAATTCAGGCTGATGTTTTTACGGGCCGAACAGCTACCCCAGCGGGTCTTCTGACTACGGATGGTCACCTGCCGGTAGGGCAGCCCGACTTCCTCACTGACGCGATCGAGCCACGGCGGAAGGTGCTCCCGCCCCTGATACGCCAGCCACCTTCTGAGCGCATCCCGCCAATCCGATTCCTCGCCATGATGCACCCGCAAGGTGCCGTCCCGCAGCAGCACGCAGCGATTGGTTCCGCCGTGGCGCCGGTACTCCACCCGGTGCCGCCTCCCCAGAGCCGACAGCTCCACGCTGTCCGGAGGGACGATCTCAGCCTGCGTTCCACCGTATTCACTGCTCACCTTCTCGACCGTGCGCACCAACCACTCCTCATGCCGCGCCAACAGCTCGGGCAGCTGTCGCTGGTCGAAGCCGCGCGGTACCACCACCTCCACACGCCCCGGAGGCACGACCTTTAGGCGCACATGCTTGGCGCGGCTGCTGGGGCGTACGCGAAAATCCCCCCGCCAACCGGGGGAAGAGGCTTCAGACATCATCGGCTCCAGCCAATGGGGTGCATTCTGTAATGCACCAAACTCAGGAAAACAACCCGGCTCCGGGCCGGAAAAAATGGTGCATTTGAAGAATGCACCCTAGGCGATGTGCATTCGGAGCCCACGTAGCGCGCATTCTCGACAAGCCACCGCCGTATCATAAAGCCGCCGCTTCTACAGGTTCCCCCATACCGTTGTGGGGCCCGGTAATAATGCGCCGCGACTCCGGTCGTTTGTCGAAACGGCGCATTTGAAGAATGCACCCTACGCGATGTGCATTCGGAGCCCATGTAGGGCGCATTCTCGACAAGCCACCGCCGTATCATAAAGCCGCCGCTTCTACAGGGGGGGATCCCCCATACCGTTGTGGGGCCCGGTAATAATGCGCCGCGGCTCCGATCGTTTGGTGAAAAGGTGCATTTCGGAAATCTGGGCATTCCGGGGGCCTGTGCGTGATGTGGAGCCTCCGCCCGCTCGTGGTGCGGGCGGTTAGAAGAATGCACCCTACGACCGTAGGGCGCATTCTTGCCATGCCCCCAACGTTCCACAAAGCCGCATTCACGGAAGCCCCATACCGTTGTGAGGCCCGGCAATAAATGCGCCGCAATGCCGATCGTTTTGGCAAAACGGTGCATTTGGAGAATTTGGTCGTTTCGGGGGCGATTCGTGAGATGGAGCCTCCGGCCGCTCATGGTGCGAGCGGTCAGAAGAATGCACCCTACCGGATGTAGCCGTAGGGCGCATTCTCGATACGCCACCGTCGTATTATAAGCCGCCTACGTACAGAATCCCCCATACCGTTGTGAGGCCCGGTAATAATGCGCCGCGACTCCGATTCGTTTTGGCAAAACGGTGCATTTGGAGAATTTGGTCGTTTCGGGGGCGATTCGTGAGATGGAGCCTCCGGCCGCTCATGGTGCGAGCGGTTAGAAGAATGCACCCTACGAAACCCGGTCGCTCGTGGTGCGGGCGTTTGGAAGAATGCACCCTACGGCTGGTGTATCATCCCTATATGCAAAAATACGGCGGCAAGGTCATCCACCAGAGCCGGGACGCCTTTGGCGTTCTGGAGATTATCGAGGACCGCTTTGAGCGGTCGCTTCACTTTGGCAACAATGCCAAGCAAAGCAGCACCGACATCCACATCCCCGCCCGATTGGTACTGAGCTATACCCGTGCAATGGCGGCATCGCTGCTGTTTACGCCACCCCCCCAACGGGCGCTGCTGGTGGGCCTCGGCGGCGGTTCGCTGGCCAAATTCCTGCTGCATCACTTCCCCGAGTGCCGGGTCGATGTCGTTGAAGTCCGGAAAAAGGTCCACCGGCTGGCCAGGACTTACTTCGAACTGCCCGACGATCCTAACCTCACCGTATTCATCGAGGACGGGGCCATGTTCATGGGCTCGGCTTCACCCGATTTCGGCGATTACGATCTCATGCTGATCGATGCATTTCTGGATGACGGCATCGCCGGCGATGTGTGCGGGGTGCCCTTCCTGGAGGACTGCCGTATGCGCCTCTCCGCACGCGGCACTTTGGCGATGAACCTATGGTCCGACGATGTCATCCGCGCTTCGGACCTCCTGGAGATGATGAATGACAGCTTCGGCCAGGTACTGCGACTCCCGGTGGAAGGCAAGGATAACATCATCGGGTTCGGCGGCCCCGCCGTCCCTCCGCCTCGTGAACTCAATTCACTGAGCCCCCGTGCCCGCGAACTCGCCGACGCACTAGACGTAGAATTCCCCGCCTTTCTGAAGCGACTGCGAAAACACAACCGGTAGTGTGGCTTTTTCGTCGGAGTCGGAGCGACCTGACCTTCAGGCCGTCTTCAAGTTTTGACGAGCTAAACCCCGCCCCCTCTCCCCGGCCCTCTTGGGAAGAGGGAGTGAATTCCAGATCTGTGAAACCCGCCCATCCAGACTTCTATGGCAAACGGACCCGGTTCGACTAACTTTATCAAGACCTGCTCGGCTTCCGGGAATCGATCCCTCCTAAAAGCCGACAGAAAACATAAAAGTTGCGTAACTGCTCGCCCGGTTGATCATGCGCGGCATAGGAAATTCGTCATCCCCGCGCAGGCGGGATCCATTTTGAGCCATGCCGCTGCTCTCTGGATTCCCGCCTCCGCGGGAATGACGGGGGAGTGAGCAGTTACAAAGTCGGAACAATGCGGGGACCCGAAATGCTGAATGCCCTCTCTAAGAACGAAAGACTACACCTTATCCTCAACTATCCCCCGCTGGGCCTGGTTCGGGCCACCGCCAAGATTTTCAGTGCCTCCGGCATGGCAGTCGAGACCGGCTGCATCCTGCTGCCCGGCCAAGCCGAGGTGGAAGTCACTTTCTCCTACCGTCACGAGGGACGTAACCGGGTACACCGGATTCCGGCTCGGGTCACCCGTTCAGAGCCCGGCGAGACCCTTCTGGAATTCGATACCGAAGGACAGGCAGCTGTCCATTCCCTTCTGGAGTGGCCCGCTTCGACTACTGCCCGCTCGTCCAATTGCGGGAGAACGACTCCCGCCACTGCGTAAGCGGCCACTGATTCGGAAATGTTATCGCCGTGAGCGCGCGCCGTAACCCACCGTATCCGACCCGGATTCGGAGCGACGCCGTAACCCACGATCTCCGGCTTCCATTCGGAGGCTTCGTTTTTGTTTGGCTGCGGCCCTCCCTGATACAATTTTCGAACGAAAATCGCCGCGGGGGCGCGCCTCCTACGGGGGCTTTGATTCCGTTCCCCCCCCGGCCGAACGGCCGCCCCCGGTGTCGAATCCAATCCGGGTGGTGCCCATAAAACCTAAAACGCAATTACAACCCTACGGCAACACCACTCGCGTCTCCGGCAATCGCTCCCGCAGGGCGCTGGCGAGCGCCTCCCGTGCCCGCGGCTCTCCATGCACCAGCCTGACCTCCGTCGGCGCTTTTCGGATCCGGGCCACAAAATCCACCAGGTTTTTCTGATCGGCATGGGCAGAATAACCACTTAGGGTGTGGACGCCGGCGCGGATGTCGTATTTTTGACCGTCCAACCGTACCCATCCGCCGGAGGGGCCGTAACGCTGAATATCCCGCCCTGGCGTCCCTTCCGCCTGATACCCCACAAACAGCACGTCGGTGCGGGGGTCTCCAAGCAGTCGCTTGAGATAATTGACCACCCGTCCGCCGGTGCACATGCCACTGGCCGCGATTACCACCGTGGGGCGGCCGCTCTTGCCCAGGTAATCCACCGCGCGCAGATGGTCGTCATGGTCGTCAATCGTGGTCAGCTGCTCGAACGCCAGGGGATGACGCCCGCTGGCCACCCGCTGTCGCGCCTCCTGATCCCAGAAGCGCTTCAGGCTACGGTACTCACGGGTAAAGCGGGCGGCCAGGGGCGAATCCACCACAATCTCCATTTCACGCCAGGGCAGACCGCGCATGGCCGGCCGGTCGCCACAGCAGTGGATTGTCTGCTCCAGCTCGTACAGCAACTCCTGCGTCCGCCCGATGCTGAACGCAGGGATCAGCACCACTCCACGATTTTCAAGACAGCGCTCCACTACCGCCTGGAGCCGCTCCCGCCGGGTGCGGCGCCCCTCATGCCTCCGATCGCCATAGGTGCTTTCCAGCACCAGCAGATCGGCCCTGCAGGGTGGTTTCGGGGCGGGCAGAAGGGGGCTGTGCGGTGCTCCCAAATCGCCGGAAAACACCACCCGTTTGCCCCGGCGCGTACCCGCTGCTGGCATCCCGTTTGCCGGAATATCAAACTCAACATACGCCGACCCCAGAATATGCCCCGCCGGCTGCAGCCGCAGCGATACCCCGACGGTGGGAACAGCAGTCCAGCGGCCGTAGGGAACGGCAACCGTATGTTTCTTCAAAAGGTCCAGAAACTGTTCAATCAGCTGCCGATTGCGGGTAAAACCGATTTCCAGTGCATCCTCAATCACCAGGGGCAGGAGCTGTGCGGTCGCCTCGGAGCAGTAGACGGGACCACGAAAGCCCGCAGCAAACAGATAGGGCACACGCCCGACGTGATCCAGATGGCAGTGCGTCAGCACCAGCGCGCGGACCGAACCCAGGTCGAAATCGATCTCCAGTCCGCCCGACGAGCGCTCGTCGGCCCCCTGAAACAGCCCGCAATCAATCAGCACCGACCCTGCGGGCCCCTCCAGTTCGTGACAGGAGCCGGTAACCCCCTCCACACCGCCGTGGTGGTGAACCGTCATCCCTTGCCCAAGTTCCATCTCATGCCGCCCCTTCAGTTATCTCCCGGGTCTATCCTGCCGCCGCAAAGAGGCGCTATCAACCTGTTTCCTACCGTCACTATTTCACAGGAGTTCACGGTCGGACGGCCCGCTTCTTTCATTCGGAACCTGTCACTACTATAATTAGACACCCGGCCAGGAAAGGATCTTCCGTGAAATTAGCAACCACACTGCTTTCATTGCCAAGGCCCGCCAAGCGCGGCCTGATGATCTTGAGCGACCTTGCAGGGATACCTGTCGCGCTCTGGCTGGCATTTTCCGCCCGTTACGGCACCCTGACGCCACCGGTCGACGAATATTTCTGGCTGTTCATCGGCATTCCCCTGGTCACTCTCCCCGTATTTATCCGGTTAGGGCTGTATCGCGCAATAGTACGATTCATGGGCATAAAGGCGACCCTGACGGTACTCCAGGGCGTTACCATTTCCACCCTCCTTTTGGGAGCCCTGCTTCTTTTCTCCGGCATGAAGGGCGTACCCCGTTCCGTTCCCCTGATCTATTGGGCCCTGGCACTGCTCTATGTGGGTGGAACCCGCTTTGCCGTTCGGGCTTACCTCTTCTCGCGGCTCTCCCGAAACCCTGCTCGCGACCCCGTGGCCATCTACGGCGCCGGCGCCGCCGGAGCCCAACTGGCCCAGATGCTGGAACACAGCTCCGACTACGAACCCATCGCCTTCATTGATGACAACCCGGCACTGGCCGGCAGTTACGTCAACGGCATCAAGGTGTTCGGCCCCAAGGGCATCAAGGAACTAGCCGAAGATGTGAACATCACTGACGTGCTCCTGGCGATGCCGAGACTCACGCGCACACGCCGGGTGGAGATCCTCGAAAGCCTTGAGCCGTATTTGGTCCACGTACGGACGATTCCCAGCCTGGACGATCTGGTATCCGGCTCCGCCAGCCTCGACGAAATCCGCGAAATCGATATCGAAGACCTGCTCGGCCGCGACCCGGTTTCGCCCGATCCCGAATTGTTGACGGCCTGCATCACGGGCAAAAGCGTCATGATCACCGGGGCCGGGGGCTCCATCGGCTCCGAACTGTGTCGGCAAATTCTCGCCCAGCAACCGAGCCGGCTGGTCCTCTATGAAATGTCGGAGTTCGCCCTCTACGCCATCGAGCGCGAACTGAAAGGCTCTGCAGCCGAATGCTCAATGGACATCCCCATCGAACCCGTCCTCGGCTCGGTACGGGACGACACCCGCCTCGAGTTGACCATGAACAGCTTTCAGGTGGACACCATCTACCACGCCGCCGCCTACAAACACGTCCCGCTGGTGGAACATAACCTCATCGAAGGCATCCGCAATAACGCCTTCGGCACTCGCCAGGCCGCCGAAGCCGCCATCAAATGCGGCGTCTCCACCTTCGTGCTGATCTCCACCGACAAGGCCGTTCGGCCCACCAACGTCATGGGGGCCAGCAAGCGGTTGGCCGAGCTAGTCCTCCAGGCTCTGCAGGAGCGGGTAGCCACGACCGGAGCCAAGGCCACGACACGTTTCTGCATGGTGCGCTTCGGCAATGTGCTGGGGTCATCCGGCTCGGTTGTGCCGCTGTTTCGAGAGCAGATCCGCAACGGCGGGCCGGTAACCGTGACTCACCCCGATATTACCCGCTACTTCATGACCATTCCGGAGGCGGCACAACTGGTACTGCAGGCCAGTTCCATGGCCGAGGGAGGGGAAGTGTTCGTGCTGGACATGGGCGAACCGGTGCGCATCGACAACCTCGCCCACAAGATGATTCGGCTCTCCGGTCTCGAGGTACGAAATGCCGCCCACCCGAACGGCGATATCGCCATCGAGTACACCGGCCTGCGCCCGGGCGAGAAGCTCTACGAAGAATTGCTGATTGGAGAGAACCCGGTAGGGACCGACCACCCGCTGATATGGCGTGCGGTGGAAAACCACACCCACTGGCAACCACTCACAGCGATACTGGATCGATTAGAGCTCGCCATATCGGAAAACGACTGCGAAAAAACCCGGCAAATCCTTGAGCAGCTGGTCACCGAATACGCCCCCAATAGCGAAATCGTCGACAAACTCTGGTGCGCGACGACCCGGGTCGAACCCCAAAAGGTGACCGCGTTACACTAACAGGGTTTGGAGGCGAACCTGTTCAACACCCTCTTCTTTGTAACTGCTCGCCCGGGTGATCGCGCACGGCCCAGGAAATCCGTCATCCCCGCGTAGGCGGGGATCCATTTTGAGCCATGCTTCTGTTCTCTGGATTCCCGCCTACCCCCCGCCTACGCGGGGGTGACAGGGAATGACGGAGGGGGTGAGTAGTTACTCTCCTTTTACCATCCGGCAGGGCGTGCCGTCCGCGCCAATCGCTGCGATCCCCTGCCACGTGTCGAATTCGGCAGTTGCCGTTCAAATAGCCCGGTGCTATCGTCAGATTCTATGACTTCCGTAATCCAACTCTACGAAGAGCTCTCGTCCGCTCCCGACGACAAGACCCGGGCCCGGGTCATCGCCGAAGCGTTCGAACGGATGGAGGAACGCTATCCCGAGGTCAAGGACCTCGCCACCCAGTCCGCCTTGACCGAAACCGAACTGCGCCTACAGAAAGAGATCGAAATCGTCAGAAAGGAGATTGTGGCGATGGAAGGCCGCCTCGCAAAGGAGCTCGAACAAGCCCGCGGCTCCGGCTTGCGCTGGGTAGTCAGCCTGCTGGCCGGCCAGACCGTCGTCATCATCGCCGCCCTGTTCGCGATCGCCGGCAACTAGAACCTTAGACCTCCCCCAGCAGGCTGTTGAAAAGGTTTTTGTTCCTTCCCTGAGGGAGTTTTTCAACAGCCTGCTAGGAACCTGTCCGAGAATAGCAATAGGCTCCAAAATGTAGGTTGGCGCTGAGGAACGAAGCCCAACAAAATCAGCGTTGGGGTTCGCATAACTCACCCCAACCTACCTAAAACGTAACTGCTCGCCCGGGTGATCGCGCACGGCCCAGGAAATCCGTCATCCCCGCGTGGCGGGGATCCATTTTGAGCCATGCTTCTATTCTCTGGATTCCCGCCTATCCCCCCGCCTACGCGGGGGTGACAGGGAATGACGGAGGGGGTGAGTAGTTACTCCGCGTAAACGTAAAAATCCCCAACCCAATCGCCGCGGGGGCGCGCCTCCTACCAAGCCCCTACCTCCGTCTTTCGTAGGAGAGCCGCCCCGGATTAGTGAAAGATGTCTTCGGCTTTCTCGGCGGTGAGGAGCCGTTCGGACCACTCCAGCAGGGTCTCGACGTCGGCTTGTTCGACCCGCTCGCGGTGGGCGGTAGCGGCGTCGGGGCCATATTTGCGCGCCATGAGCCGCAGCAGTATGGCGGCTTCGCCCTGCTGCATGCCCTGCTGCATGCCCTCTTGCCTGAAACGTTCTGCAAAGGTGGTCATTTTCTCGGCCTCTTCCGGATATTCCTTTTGATACCGTTCTCGTTCGGTTTCGTCAAGTGCTGTGTAGATGTCGATGAAGTCTAGGTACTTGAGCTGTTTTTCGGGATGGGATTCCAGCCGGGATAATCCCCGCACCGCCTGGGCGTAGACTTCGACCCGTTGCTCCCGGTCGTAGCGCATATTGGGAAGGTTTAGCCTCGCTACGATGTTTTCGCTCTCCCGGTAGCGTTCGAATGGGAGGTCAGGCAGTGCGCAACTCAGGTAGTGGAACGACAGGTAGGTGTGACGCTCACCGCCCAGAACGAGGGCTTTGGGTTGCCTTCCGCTTCGCAGAAATATCACTACCGGGACTACACGGTCGGTTTGCAGCAGTTCCGCCAGATCCAGGCAGTAGTGGGCCAGGCGGTGGATGGAAAAACGCCCGGTCTGGCTCTCTTCCTCCAATACGAAGACTATGGCCTCTTTTCGTCCATCCGGCCACTCCACCAGGAGCGGTACATCCAGTTCGCGAAAGCGATCGCCCAGGCGCTCCTTGAGCTGCTCCTGGCGAACCGGAAGTATTCGGGCGCCGCAGTCCAGGGCTCCGGCCTCGGATTCGGCAAAAAACTCGAGGGCTTCGCGGGGCTAGTCCAGAATGAGGTTTTTGAAGTTCTGATCGTGATCCATTGCACGTCCTTTTCCCGAGGAGCCATTCAGGAAAAAACTAACATAGTGGGAGTGGCATTGCCTATCGGAAATAGAGAGGCGGGAATGAGTGGGGCGATTTTGCGGTCTTTGCACCGTTTCGCCGGCAACCGGAGCCGGCGCATTTGAACGTGTGCCCCCGGCAATGATTGGTATGCTCCGGGAGTCGGTCGGCTTTGTGGGGCGAAGGTGGCCTATCGAGAATGCGCCCTACGGGCTCTGCTCCTCCATGACTCACGGTAGGAGGGCCGCCCCGGGCGCGAATCAATCAGGCAGTTTCCGCGTAGTAACTGCTCGCCCGGGTGATCGCGCACGGCCCGGGAAATCCGTCATCCCCGCGTAGGCGGGGATCCATTGATCCGCGACCTTTCGGGTCGGGTCCTTCGTCCGTCATCCCCACGTAGGCGGGGATCCATTTTGAGCCATGCTTCCGCGTAAACGTAAAAATCCCCAACCCAATCGCCGCGGGGGCGCGCCTCCTACCAAGCCCCTACCTCCGTCTTTCGTAGGAGAGCCGCCCCGGATTAGTGAAAGATGTCTTCGGCTTTCTCGGCGGTGAGGAGCCGTTCGGACCACTCCAGCAGGGTCTCGACGTCGGCTTGTTCGACCCGCTCGCGGTGGGCGGTAGCGGCGTCGGGGCCATATTTGCGCGCCATGAGCCGCAGCAGTATGGCGGCTTCGCCCTGTTGCATGCCCTGCTGCATGCCCTGCTGCATGCCTTGTTGCATGCCCTCTTGCCTGAAACGTTCTGCAAAGGTGGTCATTTTCTCGGCCTCTT
>NZ_JAENYR010000070.1 GCF_016841685.1 Thiohalomonas denitrificans | reverse complement strand
CCGCCACCCGCCACCCGCCACCCGCCACTCGCCACCCGCCACTCGCCACTGGATACGTGTGACAGGGCACTAGGCAATAGCCACTAGTGGTGGGTCAGTGCCGCACAATCGCTGTTCCTCATTTTAGCCAATTTTCCGGCGAACATATGGGACACCACAATATCGGTCATTGAGCCTAGTACGCTTGGGATGTCCCAAACTCCTTCAAGGAAATTGCCCGTTCTCGGGTTCAGCTCCAACATTCCTACATTTCATCGGTGGTGTCCTCTATCCGGCCTGTATCATCGGTGTAAATGGGTCCGCGCTTGCGACCATAAGCCGTCTACTTTGTGGAATGCACCTGAAGGGTCTTTTTGATTTGACCATGGGGTCCACTTTGGTGGCGGTTGGGCGCTCCCTTCATATAGGTAACTCTGACCTAATATCATTCGTCCTCCGACTCACAGATAAGGGGTGAATAACCACGCTAATCCATCCCGCAACCGTACCGGCCACGGACGCCCGTCCACATCGGCCAGGGTCAGTAGCTGTGAGCGCGCCAACGCATTATCGAAGTGCTCGTACAGCCCACCTATGCACTCCTCGCCCAGTACCTCTACGGCGATCTCGAAATTGAGGCGTAAGCTGCGGGGGTCCAGGTTGGCCGAACCGATCTGGGCATAGTCGCCGTCCACCAGGAAGAGTTTGCTGTGAACGAATGACCCGGGCTGGTAGTGGACGCCGATGTTCCGCTCCAGGAGTTCCCAGAGCATGTTGCGCATGGCCCAGTCCATGTAGGGCAGATTGTTTTCGGCCGGTAGAAGGAGATCGACGCGCACGCCGCGCAAAGAAGCGGCCTGCAAGGCGACAATGATTTCACGGGGAGGGAGGAAGTACGGCGTCATGATGGCAATGCGCTCGCGTGCAATGCCGATGGCGCCCACCAGCATCAGTGGCAGGCGGTCGAGGTCTTCGTTGGGGCCGTCGAGCACCATGCGACAGGTCACTTGCCCGGCCATGGCCGGCAGCGTGGCCGGCGTGATCCTCTCCCCGGTGACAAAGCGCCAGTCATCGGCGAAGGCCTCGACCAGGTCTCGCACCACCGGGCCCTTGAGGCGGAACTGGAGGTCATGCACACGCCCGCGCGCAGGAATAGTGCTGCAGTGGCGATCGGAGATATTCATTCCGCCGGTGAAGGCGATTTGGTCGTCGATGATCAGCAGTTTGCGATGGTTGCGCAGATTGATGCGGAACCTGGGCGGCCACAGGCGCGGGGGCAGAAAACGCTCGGCACGCACGCCGGCAGCGCGTAGACGCGGCACCGCCCGGCGTGACAGGGAGTAGAGCTCCCCGATGCCGTCGACCAGCACGCGCACATCCACGCCCCGCGCCATCGCTCGTGACAGTGCATCGATAAAGGCCGTGCCGATCTCATCCGCGTCGAAGATGTAGGTGCTCAGAAGGATGCGCTGCTGTGCACCTTCGATGTCCGCCAGCATGGCGGGATAAGCGCCCTCGCCGTCGACCAGCGGCTCCACGCGATTGCCGGTGCGGCGCGGGTGACCGGAGACGGCATGGCCGAGGCGGTCCAGCGGATCGATGCCCACCGGCTGTTTGGCACCCACAGCCCGGGTGGCAGGCTTGAGGGCCCGGGCACGGGTGCGCACGCGGTTCACGCCGAAGAGATAGAAGACCAGCGCGCCGAACGGTGGTAAGGCGAGGATGAATACCAGCCAGGCCAGCGCAGAGCGTGGTTCGCGCTTGAAGAACAGGGCATGACGGGCCGCCGCCAGAGTGACGACGCCGACCACCGCGAGAAGGATAAAGTCGATGAATGTCATACGTGCTCCCGCCCTGATTGCCAGCTTGGGCGGTGTTGACTCGGGGGCATCCTGTTCCAGCCCGGCAGGCGCCTGCAAAGCCGGTGCCCAAAAGGGCTATCCCGCTATTTTGTCGTTTCCTCGCCTGTGTGAATGGTCGCGTGAAACTATCGTTTTCACCTGCGTTCCGTTCGCCGTCCGCCCAGGCTCGCCATGAAACGAATCCCGGAACGCAGCGCCGACCGTCGATGCCGGCATTTCTTTCACTATATTGCCCCTGGAGGGAGACTCTGGCAACTATTCTGGTTTGCGTTCGCATTACATCCAGGTGATCAGAATGGCAGAACGGCTCAGCAGGGAAACGAAGCCGAGCAGCTGCCGAAAGGTCGTTTAGCTCCACGAGGAGTCTTTCCAATGTTGCCTACATAAGGTCCATTCCGACATCGCTCAGGCTTGTGCCCGACCGCATCTTCCGGGCCAGCTCTTCCACCTGTTCGGCGGCATCGTGCAACTCGTCTGAGAGGGCCTCCTGGACGAAAAGCGCCAACTGCTCGAAATCGTTGGCGGGTATCGCCTTCAATGCATTCGGATCCAGCAGCTCCCGGAAGGATTCCACGACTTTTTGTGCGCGCTCCCGATGTCGTTCGGTCATAAGTGGATCTCCCCACTATTCGTATTGATCCCGGTTCCGGGACCGCCGGGTTTCACCGAATTGCGTCCTATCAGCATCGTGTCAGGGCAGTGAGGAGATAACCTTTTTGTATTCATCTTCCGTGAAAAGCCGATGGGTTTCGGTGCGAACGTTTCCCCCGGAGGCGATGGCGAGCACCATTTTTGCAACTGCCTCGTCGTCGGGAGCTTCGAGGATGAATATCGTATCGAACTCACTGCCGAGTATTCCATAGAAGGCCTTCATCTCTCCTCCCATGGTCCTGACCGTCTCCTTTGCGGCCTCGACCCTGGCGGGGCTCTCCTTTATGTCCTGGATTCCTTGAGCCGTAAAACCGAAAAAGATCAGATAGATATGCATCGTTGCGCCCTCTTGCTCAGCCGGTTCAGGACCAGCGTAAGTGGAGATTGGGGACATGTAGAATAGGGAGAGAAACATCAGCATCAGGAGCCTGCTTTTCATCGTTTCTCCTTATAATCCCGTGGTTAGTCTGTATGAAAGAGACACTTAAATAAGGAACGGTCATTAACCGAAAGCTGTCAACCCCTGTTCAGGGTCGTCCGATAGGGAATCGAGTCGTCGATAACGATGGCCTGACCACACTCCCGATGCTTCACTTGCTGTGCTGTACTTATTTATGGGAGGCAGCTAACTACTCACCCCCTCCGTCATTCCCTGTCACTCGCGCGCAGGCGGGGGTAGGCGGGAATCCAGAGAACAGAAGCATGGCTCAAAATGGATCCCCGCCTGCGCGGGGATGACGGTTCTTGGCCAGGATGTATTCTGAGATCGACTGCTGGATCCCCGCCTACGCGGGGATGACGTTGACCTCAAGCTCCATTCTGCGAACTACGCCGCTGGATCCCCGCCTACGCGGGGATGACGGATTTCCGGGGCCGTGGGCGATCACCCGGCGAGCAGTTACGGAGGCAGACACCATTCTCCTGATTCAACGAAAAAAGATGATGTGATATGAAAACGATTCTGATAGTGGCGGTCGGTATGGTGCTCCTGGCCGTGCTGGTGGTCTTTGTACGCTACAACATGGCCCTCAGGAAGGCGGCGAAAGAGAAGGAGGAGGCCGCCCGAGCATTGCCGGACGATAAGGTGCAGTGCTTCTCTTGTGGATTGGTGGTGGCCAAGGAGAAGGCCTTGGAGAAGAAGGGCCGCTATTTCTGCGGTGTGAAGCGCAACGACCGCAACGGCAACCCCATTCAGACCCGATAGAGGTGAGCGGCTCGGGTAGGGAAGGGAGCGTCGACATTTTCTAACGGATAGATTGCCGAACCCTCATCCTGAGCTTTTGGACCTGAAGAGACCGGCAATCACTAAGTGGGGCAGGTAGAAAGTGACGGCGCGCCGGGTGCCCGCTTTCGTTATGCTTAGGGACTGAGAAAAGGATGGTTTGGTTCGGAGGGACTGCGTAGTGAAGGATTCCACGGGCGATCGAATACCCGCGCTGGAGCGCGAGGTGCAGGCTCTGCGGGAGGCTCTGGACGCGTCGCGTGAGCGGGAGCAGCGTTACCGTAGCGTATTCGACTCGATGATAGAGGGCTTCGGCCTGGCCGAGATCCTGCTGGATGACCAGGGTTGTCCTTGTGATTATCGCTTTCTGGAGGTGAACGAGGCCTTCGGGCAGCTGGTCGGAGTGCCTCCAGAGGTCGCCAAAGGCAAGACCGTGCGTGAGTTGATTCCGAGTATTGAGGCGTACTGGATAGAGACCTACGGGAAAGTGGTCCGGACCGGTGAGCCCGTACGCTTTGAGAACTATGCCGTGGGACTGGACAAGTGGTTCGAGGTGACGGCTTATCGAACCGGCCCCGGGCGCTTCGCCCACCTGTTTGCCGATGTGACGAAACGCAAGCAGGCGGAGCAGGCCTCGAGGGAGAATGAGCAGCGGCTTTGGTTGGTCATCGACAGCCTGCCGGTGCTGATCTCTTACCTTGATGCCGGGGAGCGTTATCAATTCAATAACGCGGCCTATGGAAAATGGTTTGGTCTGGCGCCGGAAGAGGTGAAGGGCCGCACTTTGAAGGAGGTGGTTGGCGAGCGGGCTTACCAGACCCTCAAACCCTATGTACAAAAAGTGCTTGCGGGAGATACGGTGCGCTTTGATATGGTCGTGCCGTACCGACTGGGAGGGACGCACGAGATCGAGGCAGTTTACGTGCCACACATCGGCACCAGTGGTGAAGTGCTGGGTTTCTATGCCCTGGTGCAAGACGTGAGTGAACTGAGTAAACACAAAAAGGAAGAGGCGGCATTGAGGGTCAGTGAGGAACGGCTGGCCCTGGCCCAAAAGGTGGCGGGCATCGGTTCTTTTGACTGGGAGGTGCCGGAAGGGAAGGTGGTGTGGACAGAAGGGCTGGAACGCTTGTACGGCCTGGAGCCGGGGGAGTACCGAGGCACCTATGAAGACTGGTTCAGCCGGATCCACCCGGATGATCAGGCCGCAGCAGAAGACTCCGTAAGGAGGGCTATCGAGCAGCGCCAGGAGTGGCGTACCGAATTCCGAATCCTCCGCAAGGATGGCGCCGTCCGTTGGGTCTACGCCCTCGGCAGCCCGATCTTCGATGAGTCACGACAGCTGGTTCGGTTTCTTGGTATCAACCTGGACATTTCCGAGCGCAAACAGGCCGAAGAAGCCTTGCGCCGGGCCAATGCGGAACTGCAACAATTCGCCCACGTGACCTCTCATGATCTGAGAGCACCTTTGCGAGCTGTCTCAAATCTTTCGAAGTCACTTGAAGAAGACCTCGGCCCCCGGCTCTCGGACGAAAACCGCTATCACCTGCATCTGATCCGTAAGCGTAGCCAGGCAATGGAAGCCTTTATCCGGGCGCTCCTGGCCTATGCCGAAGCGGGTGGGCAGACCGTTCAGGTAGAGACTGTCGACAGCAAACGGTTGATAGCATCTGTCCTGGGAACCTACGAGATGCCTCGGGAGTTCCAGGTTCACATTGACCAAGGCATGCCCCGCCTGATCACCGATCCAGTCAAGCTACAACAAGTGTTCGCCAACCTGATTGGCAACGCCATCAAATACCACGACCGGCCCGATGGAAGTGTTCACGTGTCTGTCCGCGAGCTGGACGAACAGTACGAATTTTCCGTAGCCGATGATGGGCCCGGTATTCCAGCCGAGTACCAGGAGCGTATTTTCGGGATGTTCGAGCGAGCTCCCGGACGTTCAGAGCACGAAGGATCGGGTATTGGCCTGGCGGTGGTGAAAAAGCTTGTCGAGAGCGTCGGTGGAGATATCGAACTCCAGTCGGAGCCCGGCAGGGGCTCGACCGTTCGATTCAAATGGCCAAAGGTGATTGAGCTGTGATACCGGGTTGCTTTCGCACACGGAGGGCCTCTCCATCGAGACGCGAATACTTCGGGAGCGGCGGGAAGCCGCACACGGCATCTGCTATTCGTTGAGTGGGACCATAGCCTGTCGAGGTAGCGATGGTGAGGAACATCTTCATTGTCGGGCTGGACGACTTCCACCGTAAGCTGCTGAAAACGATACGCAACAGCGAACAGTATCGGTTCCACGGACTGCTGGATTACGACCAGGTCGTGCTTCCGGCCCACTACCCCATCGACGACATGATCGCGGCCGGGAAAGAGCAGTTGGATCGGTTCGATGGCCGGGTCGATGCCATCATCGGCCACTGGGACTTTCCCACCACCACGCTGCTGCCGGTCTTTCGCGAGCACTGCGGCCTCGATGGACCCTCTCTGGGTGGTGTCCTCATTGCCGAGCACAAGTACTGGAGCCGCCTGCGGGAACGGCAGGTCGTGCCGGACTGTACGCCGCGATTCGAGGCGGTCGATCCGTTCGCCGATGATGCCGCGGAGCGCATCGGTCTGGAATTCCCCTTCTGGCTCAAGCCGGTTATCGCCTTCAGTTCGGTACTGGCGTTTTATGTCTCCAGCCACGCAGACCTTGAATTTGCCCTTGCCCGCACCCGGGAACGGATCGGCGGGTTCGGCGAGCCGTTCGGCAAATTGCTGTCGATGGCGCATATGCCGGATGATATCCCCGTCGAAATCGACGGCTATCATTGCATCGCCGAGCAGCCCATCGAAGGGGAGCAGTGCACCGCGGAGGGCTACATCCAGAATGGAGTGCCCCACGTCTACGGTATCGTCGACTCTTTTCGCGAGCCCAATCTTTCGTCCTTCTCTCGCTACCAGCTGCCATCCAGACTGCCGCAGAAGGTGCAGAGACGTATTATCGATTACACCAAACGGGTAGTGCCGCATCTCGACATCGACAATACCCCGTTCAACGTCGAGTACTTCTGGGACACGACTACGGATCGTCTCTGGTTGCTGGAACTCAACACCCGTATCTCCAAGTCCCATTCACCGATGTTCGTCGACGTTACCGGCGCGTCGAACCACGAGGTGGCCGTGGAGGTGGCGCTGGGCATCGAGCCTCAGTACCCGCGCCGCGAAGGCTGCTGCGCGACGGCGGCGAAATTCATGCTTCGCCATTTCCACGACGCCCTGGTTACCCGGGTGCCCACCGAACGGGAGCTGCAAGAGCTGGAGAATGCGTTTCCGGGGACCAGCATCGAGATCGCTGTAAAACAGGGAACGCGATTGTCGGAGATGCCGGGTCAGGAGCCTTACAGCTACGAAGTGGCGGTGGTCTTCATGGGAGCGCCGGATACCAGGACGCTGTTGCAGGAGTATGAACAGCTTAAGGCCCGGCTACCCCTGGAGTTCGACGACAGCGTCGCAAGCGCGTAATGAGATCGGTCAGGGATTTTCCCCATAAGGTACGGACCATTGAAACGGCCTGGATTGCGATGGCCGACGGTGTCCATCTGGCGGCCCGGATCTGGCTGCCGGAGGGCGCCGAAAGGCAGCCCGTGCCCGCAATTCTGGAGTACATCCCCTATCGGCACCGGGATAACACCCGCAGTCGGGATCAGCGCATGCATCCCTACTTCGCCGGTCATGGCTATGCGGCGGTCAGGGTGGACATCCGCGGCAGCGGTAATTCCGAGGGGACCCTCGAGGACGAGTATCTGGAAAGCGAGCTGCAGGATGGTGCCGCAATCATCCGCTGGCTGGCTGAACAGCCCTGGTGTGACGGCAACGTGGGCATGATCGGTATCTCCTGGGGCGGTTTCAACGGCCTGCAGATTGCAGCGCGGCGTCCCCCGGCGCTCAAGGCCATCGTCTCGGTCTGTTCCACCGATGATCGTTATGCCGACGATGTCCATCACATGGGGGGTTGTCTGCTGGGTGATAACCTCTCCTGGGCATCGACCATGTTTGGCTTGAACTCGCTGCCGCCGGACCCGCAGGTCGTGGAAGGAGATCGCTGGCGCGAGCTGTGGCATCAGCGCCTTCGTGGTAGCGGTCTGTGGCTGGAAAAATGGCTGCGGCATCAGCGGCGCGATGACTACTGGAAACACGGCTCCATCTGCGAGGACTGGAATGCCGTGCAGTGTCCCGTCATGGCGGTTTCCGGCTGGGCGGACGGCTATACCAATGCGGTTTTCCGGTTGCTCGAGCATCTGCAGGTGCCGCGGCTGGGTCTGGTCGGCCCCTGGAGCCACAAGTATCCCCATGAAGGGATCCCCGGCCCGGGGATCGGCTTTCTGCAGGAGTGTCTGCGCTGGTGGGATTTCTGGCTGAAAGGACGCGACACCGGTATCATGGATGAGCCGATGCTTCGCGCCTGGATGCAGGAGAGTGTGCCGCCCACCACCCGGTACAGGCATCGGCCGGGGCGCTGGGTGGCCGAGGAGAGCTGGCCGTCACCGGCCGCCCGTTGGAAAGAGTATTTCCTCGCTCCGGGCAGGCTCGCCGCCGGCGAGGGCGAGCGCCGGCGGACCGGTGCGGTGCAGACGCTGCAGTCTCCGCTAAGCGTCGGCTTCTTTGCCGGCAAGTGGTGCTCCTACTCCGCCGCGCCTGATCTGCCCCACGACCAGCGGGAAGAGGATGGGGGAGCGCTCATCTACGAGAGCGCTCCGCTGGAAGCGCCGCTGGAACTGCTGGGCGCCCCGGAGGCGGAGCTCGTGTTGGCGGCCGATCGGCCGGTGGCCATGGTCGCTGTGCGACTCTCCGACGTCGCGCCGGATGACAAGGCCACCCGTGTGGCCTATGGGCTGCTCAACCTTACCCACCGGGACAGCTCCGAGCACCCGCAGGCCCTGGAGCCGGGCGAGCGCTATCGGGTGCGCGTGAAACTCAACGACATGGCCCAGGTGTTTCCGCGCGATCATCGGCTGCGCCTCTCGCTCTCCACCTCCTACTGGCCGCTGGCATGGCCTCCACCCGAACCGGTTCGTCTCACGCTGTACACGGCGGAGAGCCGTCTGCGGATTCCGGTCCGTCCCCCCGCGGAACGGGATCGGGCGGTCCGCTTCGAAGCTCCGGAAGGCGCCCGTCCCCTGGCAAAAGCGGTTATTGAAACGGGTGAGCACCACTGGCGTGTGATTCGCGACCTCGGCTCCGACTACTCCACGCTGGAGGTGGTCAATGACGATGGAATGGTCCGTTTCAGGAAGCTCGGCCTGGAGATGCAGCGTAAGGCCGTGGAATGGTATTCCTACCAGAATGACGACTTTTGCTCGCCGCGAGGTGAGACGGTCTGGCACTGGCGCTTTCACCGGGACGACTGGGACGTGCGCACCGTCACGCGGACGACCCTGACCTCGGACCCGTCGCACTTTCATATCCATGCACAGCTCGATGCCTACGAGGGCAAAAAGCGGGTTTATTCGGATAACTGGGACCTGGCGATCAAAAGGGATCTGGTCTGATGGCATTGCAGATCCCCCTCAGGGAGAGAGGAATCAGTAGGCAAAGCGTTAGGCATCCCGGAGGTCTCGATGTCAGAGATTGCGGGCAACGATAAGACTGATGGCCATCTCTTGCGCGTCCAAGGTGAAGGCTTGGGTGGTGGCGACATTCCTATTCATCGCCTCCTGTGTCAGCAGGATCCGGTCTGCCTGTAGACCGATGTTGTCGGCCATCACCAGGATCTGATCCGCCATCTCCAGGATGCTGTTGGCCATGGTGCCGATATCGCCTGAGAGTTGCAGGGTGCTGCCTACGGCATCTTTCAGAGTCGGTGTCCAGGTCATCGCCTGCAGGCCACTGATGGCAATGGCGTACCCTTCTACGGCGGCGGCCAGGGGGGTGACCATCAGCGACAGGCCGTCCAGTTGGATCAGGGCGTCACGACTGATGTAAGCGGTATGGTCGGCAGTGTCGCTGGTGATGGCGTCGTGCAGGGCCTGCACCTCGCCCAGCAACCCATGCACGCCCGCTGCCACCGACTGCAGTTGTGAATCCATGGTCCAGGGACTCAGCACCACCGCTTCCATTTGCGTGGCCAGGAGCCCTCCTTCGGTGACCAGGTTGGCGAAACTCGGATTATAGGTGTTGTCCTCCACTACCGAGACCAGCGTCAGTACGTTGGCCTGGGTCTGCAGGAGGGCGTCGGTGGTGAGGGAAAAATTGTCGCTCTGTAGCTGTTGGCTGACCAGAATGCGATCTGCCATCAGACCGATGTTGTCGGACATCACCAGGATCTTGTCAGCCATTTCACCGATACGATCGGCCATGGCGCCGATGTCGCTCGATAGCTGGAGCATGGCGGCGATGGCGTCTTTGGTGGTGACCATTGCGGTGGTTGTCGAGAGAATCTGCAGATCGACTGACAGGCGAAGCGCCTGATTGGCAATGCCCTGGCTGGTGGCGAACAGTTCGTCCAGCCCGTCATAGACATCAGCATCGGTCTGTAATGGTGCCGCCACGCTGCCTTCCGCGGTCTCGATACTCCGGGTGATATCGCCGGCCAGGGCATTGGCCCGGTTCAACGGCGCACAGAGATCGTCGGCGGAGAGGGTCACGCCTTGCAGATAGGTTTGCAGTTCGGTCGCCTGGGTGTTCAGGGCCTGAAGATCGGTGCTCAGGCCGGCCTGGACGGTGCCGGCCAGGCCCGACAGGCCGAACACCATCATCAGGGCTGCGAATGGTCGACGTAAACGTTTCATTTTTCGGTGATTCTCCAGTCGATGTCCGTTCACAGGCCCATGTTCTTGATGGTGGTGATCACTGTGCCTTGGGCTGCGAGCAGCGAACTTTGGGTGAGCAGGACATTGGTCTGCTGAATGTTTTGCGTCTCGATAATGCGGTCGGCCATGATGCCGATATTATCCGCCATGACGATGATCTTGTCGGTCATCTCCAGAATGCGATCGGACACCAGCCCGATGTCTCTGGTGAGTCTCAACATACTGGCGGTTGCATCCGCAAGGACCACGCTGTTGGTGGTCGGGGCGAGTAGCTCGATGGTCTCCGCATATTTTTCCAGCGAATCTGCCAGAGCTTGATGGAAACGACTCGTATCGCCCAACAGGGTCAGGGTATCGCCGTTGATGTAGTGACTGGCGTCCTGGCTGGTGAGTAAAGCGGTGGTGTAGATATCGACGGCCTTGTTCAGTACCGCTGAGGTGGTGAACTCGAGGACCTCCAACTCAGAAGCCATGTCGGTCTCGGTTAATACGACCTCGGCCATGTCGTCGGCCAGGGCCCGGATCTCGTCATTCAGAAGCCCGAGGCTCAGGTTGTAGCCGATCGATGAGAGGCTGTCGCTCAGCAGTACCATGTTGTTGATGGTGATCAGCAGGGTGGATTGGGTAAGGGCGATATTACTGCTCAGCAGGTTTTGGGTGGTGAGAATGCGATCCGCCATCGTCCCGATGTTGTCCGCCATGATGAGAATACGGTCGGCCATCTCCAGGATCCGGTCTGCCATGGTGCCGATATCATCGGACAGACGCAGCATGGCACTCACGGCGGTGCGGTACTCGATGAGCTCTTGCACGTCTTCGATACTGCGCATCTCCCAGGAGAGGCGTGCCGTCTCACTGGCCATGCTGCGTGCAAGGTTGGACAGGTCGTCCAGGGAGCCCATATCTTCGGTCGTGAGGGTCAGTGGTGCACTCAGCTGTGACGTGAGTGTCTCGGCACTGCTGATGTAGCCTTCAATCGAGGCGTTCAGGGTCCCGAGTTCGCTGCAGGAATCGTTCCCGTCGATGCTGATGCCGGACAGTCCGGTATTGAGAACATTGAGTTCAGTAACCATGGACTGCAGATCGGTGGTCAGGGACGCCTGTGCCGGCAGGGTCAAGACGAGCATCACAAGCAAGGGCAGGTGGCTGTGTAGCCGTGGGTTCCGCATACAGAATTCCTTGTGTTACCACTCCCTCGACCATGCCCTGATGACTGTACGGCTAAGGATGATGTGGATGGAAAATCCGCCAATTTACTATCATTTAGGAGGTAAGCATATACTGAAGCGCTAATATTTCTGGCCCGCCTTGAGGCCGACACCACCCAGTCGGGATGCCGTTCCCTGCAGGTCGGCCTTCATACCGATCCTGTGCCGGCCAAAAGCGTTACGGACTGAAGCCTGGCCCACTAGTCATCATCATGCCACTGCCGATAGTAACGATAGGACCGGCCCTCCGGCGCACCGCGATTGCGCATGCGCCATTCGGCTTCGTCCTCGTCGCCGCTGCGGTGGCACTCCACGCAGATCTCGAAGTCGCGGATTCCCTCTTCGAGATGCTCCCCCCGCACATTCCACGGTGAGTGCTCGTGGCAGTTGTAGCAGGTATAGGCACTGTAGTCGTTGCCTTCGTGACAGGTTACACATTCGGTATTGTGATCATGGTCGAAGCGGAAGTATTCATCGTGGTCAAAGGTCGCCGGACTCCAGGCGCCGGTGTCATGGCACTGGCCGCAGTTGTTCTCGCTCTTGCTGTGCAGGTCGTCCTGCGGAGCGGCATGACAGCCGGTGCACTGCTCCAGGGTCGCTGCCTCCAGATTGTCGTGGTCGAAGGTCGCCGGCGACCAGCGTTCGGTGACGTGGCATTGCCGGCAGTCGTCCGTGAGTTTTTGGTGCAGGTCGTCCGTGGGCGCAGTGTGACAGTTGGCGCAGGTTTCCCGTGTCTCCGGCTTGAGCAGGATGTGCGAGAAGCGCTGTGCGGTGCGAAGGGTGGCGACACCCCGGTGCTCACTGTGGCAGGCCACGCAATCCTTTTCCCGCAGGTCCTGGTGGAAGGTGGCGTCCGTCTTCGGGTCGGCAATGGGTTCGCCCGCCGTGGTCAGGCTTCCGATCCCGGCCACCTGGTGGCACTCGGTGCATGCGGCGGAACTGGCCCCGAGCAGCGGGACATGGCAGGCGAAGCAGTCGGTTTCGATATCGCTGTGGCTCTTCTTGACGGGTCCGGGACTGATCATGAACTCGGGGTAGACGAACAGTAGCCCCAGCACGACGGCCAGATTGATAAGGATGATCCTGGTGACGGTTTTCATTGCCAGCGCCAGAAAAGAAAGATACTGAGGATGTGGGCGAGTCCCAACACCAGGAATACCAGGGTGATGGGGAAGTGGATCGCCCGCCACCGGTTCATCAGGTCGACGGTGACCGCGTCCCAGAACATCTGTTGCTGCAACTCTTCTCCACTCATCCCCTGTTGCTCGAATGCGGCCTTCCTGGCGGCCAGATGGCGGCGCGAGCGGTTGAGTACGAACCTGCCGGTGAGCCCGCTAATGATGTTGACCAGCATCGCGGCCGTCGCCAGCCAGGGCAGGATGGCGTTGAGGTGCACCCCGGCGTGGATCAGGATCATCAGCGCCCCGAGCAGGGTCAGGGCCTCATGCAGGCGGAGCAGGGTTCCGGGCTTGCCGGACCGGATGACCTTGCGCTTGCGCATCGAATAGAGGAACGACAGCAGGATGATGAGGGTTCCCGGGATCCCCAGGTACCGTCCAATCCACACCAGTTCGAACCGGTGCAGCAGCCCGTCGGCCACGTAGGTGCCTCCCAGCAGCAGTGCGATCAGCAGCAGGAAGGGCATAATCTCTTGACGTAACAGTGAACGGTCCATGGCAGTCCTACGCGGATAGTGTCAGGTCGCCTTTGGGGGTCGAAATACAGAGCAGGCAGGTGCCCGGCTCCACATCGGCCTCCGGCGGTTGGAGATAATCCAGGTCGCCCTCCTTTACGGCGGTTTGGCAGCCGCCGCAGGCACCGGATCGGCAGCCCGAATTCACCTCGATACCGTTGGCCTCGGCAAACTCCAGCAGCGAGCCGGCATTCGGGTCCCATGCCAGGTGCTTGCCGCTGTTGGCGAAGGTCACCGTGAACGGCTCGCCGGGTGCGGTCACTGCCGGGCGCTGGCGTCTCTTCACCGAAGCGGGACCAAAGGTCTCGTAATGAATCTGGTCAGGGGGGATACCCCACGCTTCGAGATCCGGCACCAGGGATTCCATCAGTGCCGGTGGTCCGCACACGTAAAAGGTTTCCACCTGGCGCGGCAGGGTGATACGCAGCAGGTCGATACCCACGCGCCCGTGGCGTCGATAGGGTCCGGCGATGTCCTGCTCACCCGGGCGACTGTAGCTGACCAACAAATGCAGGTTGGGATGATTCGCGGCCAGTTCCTCCAGACGCTGCGTCATCACCTGTTCGGCCCCATCACGCACACCATAGAACAGCCAGATCTCCCGCTTGCTGCCTTCATGCAGCAGCGTCTCGACCATGCTCAGCATGGGCGTGATACCGATGCCACCGCCCGCCAGGGCGAGCGGCGAGAGACCGCGGTCTCTCAAATGGAAGGGTCCCGAGGGGGCCTTGACCAGGATCTGGTCGCCTTCCTGTACGCCATCGTGCAGATGGCTGGAGATCCGTCCGGGGGGCACATCGGTGCAGCCGGCAGGCGCCGGCACCCGCTTTACCGTCACTCGGTAGTACTCCGGCCGGGGTCGATCGGAGAGCGAATAACAGCGTGTCACAGGGCGCGGCTCGCCGTCCTCCGGCCCGATCACTTCCAGTTGCAGGGTGAGGTATTGGCCCGGCTGGAACGGCGGCAGCGGTGCGCCGTCCCCCGGGACGAGGTAGAACGAGCAGATCGTGTGCGCCTTATCCTCATAGACCTTCCGTTCCACCCGAAAGGGGCGAAAACCGTCCCACCCCGACGGCTTTTTCGTGCTGCCTGCCGCCGACGATGCGACGCTGTTTCCTCTCACGCGAGTGCGTAACGAAGCATATTCGCGGCGATGGCGAAGCAGCACAATCCCGGCCCACAAAGCAGTCTGCGCAGCGATCGCCAGCACGATGAATCCGGTCAGCGAGGCGAGTGTCATTGGGCGGCCCTTTTTCTCATTCCCTTTACTTTTCGAGCGACGCTTCAGGGATGTCCACCGGCTGCTCCGGAAGGACCTTTTCGCCCGTGAACATGGCCGAGATGATCCCGACGCGTTGCTTGATTTCGGTGATCACCACACCGGCGACGTGCAGCGACACGGCGCCGAGCAGGGCAAAAAAGACCAGGATGTGAAGGCTGATGAACGGGCTGCGGAACTCGCGCATCTCGGCCCAGGCGGTGGCGTCCACCATCGACTTGTTGCCGGGGACGAGGCTTGCCGGCTCGACACCGGCGGGGGCAACCCACTGTGCAATCCAGGAACCCAGCGGCGGGTAGTAGAGATCGGTGCCGGCGAGTACCAGTCCGGTGATGGCCTGCGCGAACAGCAGCAGGAACAGGACCAGTACCATCAGCCGGCCCAGGGGATTGTGACCGAGGTAGTGGCGGGGTTTACCGCTGCGCAAGCTACCCAGATGGGCGCGCAGTTCGGGCAGAAAGTCGCGACTGAATGGCAAGGTGGCGCGCCAGCGCGCGAAGTGACTCCCCCTGAACCCCTGCACCACGCGCCAGAGCAGATTCAGGGCAAACACATAACCGATCCAGACATGTAGTTCCTTGAGCCAGATCTTGGCATCGCCGGAGATGCCAAGGGCCTTGCCGTTGTAGATGACCAGACCGATACCCAGCAGTGCCAGCACCGATACCACATTGATCCAGTGGAACCAGCGTATGCCGCGGTCCCACACCCGATGTACTACGAACTTTGCTTGTTGCATGACGTGCTCCTCTTGTGGATGATTCCGATGCGTCGATCGCTCAACGCATCTCAAACGCTTCCTGGTGAAACCGCACCCTGTTGCCCGGCCAGGCATGGCGCAGTCCGTCGCGCAGGGCTTCGCCGAGGCCGCGTGGTCCGCAGAACCAGACCTCCGCCCGCTTGGCATCCGCTGACTCCCTGGCGAGGGCCTCTGCTGTCAGACGGCCGCTCTGCTTGTCGTGCACGTGCAGCCGGACCTCGGGCAGCCCGGCGCACAGGGCCTCCAGCCGCTCAACGAAGGGATCGGCCGTGCGGTCGCGTACGCAGTAGTGCAGGTCCGCCGACACCGCGGTGGTGCGGTCGCCCTGCAGGGATTCCAGCCAGGCCAGGAACGGTGTGATCCCGATTCCGGCTGCGATCCAGATTTGCCGTGCCCGCCGGTTGGCGCGACGGTAATCGAAGCGGCCGTAGGGTCCCTCTACCTGAACCGGACTGCCGGGCGACAGGTGGCGGGGAAGTTGGCGGGTGTAATCGCCAAGCGCCTTGATGTCGAAGGTGACGGTGTGATCGCCACAGTCGGCACTGGCGATGGTGAAGGGGTGTGCACCTTCGCCGGTATCGAAGGTGACGAAGGCGAACTGACCGGAACGATGACCGCGCCACTGTTTATCCAGACGGCACTGTACTTCGACGACATCGGGTGTCGGATTCCGCACCGAAACGATACGGCCACTCACTTTCCGCTTGCGGCCGATTCTTCCTGTCAGTGAGAGCACACTGGCCACGCTTCCGCCTGCGAACAGAACGGTCAGCAGCAAGCCGATGGGCTGGTTCCAGTAGCCGGCCGGCGCCAGCACCACCGCGTGAAAGACGACCAGCAGATAGAGCACCGGCATGGCACGATGCAACGGCCGCCACAGCCGGTAGGAAAACTGTTTCCACAAGGTGATCAGCAACAGGGCGAACAGCACATAGATCACCCATTCGCCAAGGTCTTCACCCAGGTCACGGAGCGGTTCGGCAAAGGCCGACAACTCATCACTATCTACGTGGCCGGCACGTCCCGCCAGCGTCTCGACCAGGTCGTCCGCCATCTCGAGTAGCCAGTGTGCGGCCGCAAAGCCGACCGCAAGGATGCCGCTCCACTTGTGCAGCCGGTAGATCCGGTCCATGCCGCCAAGCGGCCGCTCCAGCCATGCAGGACGGGTGGCCAGGATCATGGCCAGGGACATCAGGCAGATGGACCACAGGCCGGTGAGGATGAGTCCTTCGTGGTACACGGTCCACGCCAGAGAACCCCCCACTGCCTGGTGCCCGGGGGAGAGTATCTCCCAGCCCCACGCCAGGGCGATGATGGCGAGAAAGCTGGCGAGAATGAGTTTCATGGCGTGTCCTCCTGTAGGGTGCGCAAACGGTTTGCGGATCGACCAGCGGTCTTCACCGCAGGCAATCCGCTTGTCGTGAGCAGTCTTGAAACGGCCGGGCAGAGGCCCGGGAGTCCGTCCCCTGTTTCGCAGGAACGGCTCCCGGGTTGCGACGCGCTACCGACTGACGCCGTTGTCGCGCAAATTGCCATCCCGGTTACGCGGGTCGAAGCGGTCGCTACGGCGTTTTTCGTCTTTGGCGCGGGCATCGACCACATCTCCACTGACCGGGTCGACCCGTAGCTCTACCCGCTGTCCCTCGGGGCTGACGGCCTTGACCTCGTAGCCGTTGTCCTCCCGCTCGATCTCGTCGATGTCGCGGTAGCCGGCGGCAATCACCTTGTCGTAGATCGCAGGGATCGTCAGCCAGTTCTCGGCCTGGGCGGTCACCGGAGCCGCGGCGGCCCCCGGTGCGGCAAAGGCGGTCCCGCCTGCGGCAGCGGCACTCAAGGCAATGGCGAAAATGGCATGTGATGTCTTCATGGGGTGCTCCCTGTTGCGTGTGACGGTGGCCTGATAACCACCATGAGCCACAGTCTGCGGCACTTGCCTGAATTCACCCTGAAAATACGAATGAAGAACTGGTAACCACGGGGGGACACGGGGAGCACGGGGTAAAAACAAGTTGTTCGGGTTTTTTCCCCCCGTGTGCCCCGTGTCCCACGTAGTTCGAAATTCAAGGGGTGAATCGTTGAGCTCCTGCAGAACTTGCCCCGGATGTCACTACGAGCACTCCCACCGGCTGCACCGGCCCGAATCAATGACGAACTTCCCTCTTGTCATAGCGAGGACGCTTACAGGGATGTAGGCGGTAGAGTGACGCAGGATGCCGAAGCCGAGCCTCAGCGACGAAGCTATCCCGAAGTGCCAAGTACCGGATTGCCCCGTTTCGCCCAGGCTCCTCCTGATGAACTTCCCCCCCGCTGTCATTACGAGGAGCCCCGGCGACGAAGTAATCTCCTGCTCCCAAACCCCAGATTGCCGCGTCGCTGGGGCTC
>NZ_JAENYR010000069.1:6230-18040 GCF_016841685.1 Thiohalomonas denitrificans | reverse complement strand
CTTCGTCGCCGGGGCTCCTCGTAATGACAGCGGGGGAAGTTCATCAGGAGGAGCCACAGCGATGTGGCAATCTCGGACTTAGGAGCAGAAGATTACTTCGTCGCCGGGGGCTCCTCGTAATGACAACGGGGGCAAGTTCATCAGGAGGAGCCCCGGCGACATGGCAATCTCGGGGTTGGGAGTAGAGATTACTTCGTCGCCGGGGCTCCTCGTGATGACAGCGGGGGCAAATTCATCAGGATTTCAATGAAAGAGGAAGACCCAATGGCTGGACGCATTACCGATTCAGGACTGAAGATCGAGGACATCAAGAAAGGCACGGGCGATACCGCCGAAGCCGGACAGCAGGTGACCGTTCACTATACCGGCTGGTTGGAGAACGGTGATAAATTCGATTCCAGCAAGGATCGCGACGATCCCCTGGTCTTTAAGCTCGGCGGCGGTCAGGTTATCCGTGGTTGGGATGAAGGCGTTGCGAGCATGAAGGTGGGGGGCATTCGCAAGCTCACTCTCCCGCCGCAACTGGCCTATGGTAGCCGGGGAGCCGGCGGCGTGATTCCACCCAATGCGACGCTGGTGTTCGAAGTGGAACTGCTCGGAGTGAACTGATGGCGGCTTCCGCGATGGATGCGGCCATCGTCCGCGATGACGTGGCCCGAGCGCTGGCGGAGGATGTAGGCAGCGGTGATCTCACTGCCGCACTCATTCCCGAAACTGCTTGGGCCACGGCCACCATCATCACTCGGGAGAACGCTGTCGTCTGCGGGCGGCCCTGGGTGGATGAGGTCTTTCGACAGCTCGACCGGAACCTGCAGATCCACTGGTGGGTACGCGAGGGAGACCTCATCGGCGCCGGGCGTACCCTTTGCACGCTGGAGGGCTCTGCGCGACACCTGCTCACCGGCGAGCGCACCGCCCTCAACTTCCTGCAGACACTGTCCGGGACCGCGACCATCACGGCCCGGTATGTCGATGCGGTGGCGGGAACCGGCACCCATGTTCTCGACACCCGCAAGACCCTTCCTGGCCTGCGCCGAGCCCAGAAATATGCAGTCACCTGTGGCGGTGGGGTGAACCATCGTATCGGCCTCTATGACGGGATACTGATCAAGGAGAACCACATTGCCGCGGCGGGTTCGGTGGAGGCCGCCGTGATGAAAGCACGAGAGGAGGCGCCGGCCGGTGTAGCGGTCGAGGTGGAGGTGGAGACTCTGGAACAGATTGCCGAGGCCCTGGAGAGCGGCGCCGATATTCTGCTGCTGGACAACATGGAACCCGAAAGACTGCGCGAGGCGGTCCGCCTGAACGCCGGGCGGGCCAGATTGGAGGCCTCGGGGGGGATTACGCTGAAAACGATTCGTGCGGTGGCCGAAACGGGGGTGGACTACATCTCCATCGGCGCCCTCACCAAGGACATACGGGCCGTCGATCTGTCGATGCGATTCACGGGGTAGATGGAGTTGGCCCAAGATGTGTCGGGTGAAAGCCGATCCACGTGGTGGAAATTTTCGGGCTTCTCGGAGAGTTTGGGGATGCCAGATCTTTATGAGTGCTGCCGCACTGTTCACCCACGGGGTGGGCTCCTACGGGGGACCATTGCCTTCGTTTTCCGGTGGGAGGGTCGTTCCCGGTTCCACATTGGTACTTATTTAGGAGCCGATTTTCAAAGAAGCGCACACGAATCGGTAGTGAATACGAACAAGGAGAAGCCACTTGGCTTCTCCTTTCCGCTTTTATGGTGCCGGAGATAGGAGTCGAACCTACGACCTATCGATTACGAATCGATTGCTCTACCAACTGAGCTACTCCGGCGAAAATCTTTTATAGACCCATATCCGTCGGGTATCAGTCTGAACCTTCCATAATCTTTTTCAGGAAAGTCAAAAGATTGCCGTTGCAGCCCTGCGACTTGCGAATGCATTGCCCTGCCCGTTGGGCTGCACGGCCCCTCCCGTGCGGGAGAGCGCCGAAGTATACGGAAAACCGTAAAAGACAGCAATCGACGCCGGGTCACCCGCAGGGCAACCGCATACTTTGAAGCGAGCGGTTTAAGTCCCGATAGCAGGTCGTCGGCAGACACGCCGCCAACGATGGCGGCGTTAGACAATGCAGGAGCACACTCATCCCTTTAGGTCGCATTCACAGCGTACCGGCTATCAAGGACTTAGTTCGCTCGCCGGCACCAAAAATGTGAGTGTGCGTTTACCCTTGAGGTCACCCGGTGTCGGCCTGAAGGCCGACCTCAGGCAACCGCCTGAACCTTACGGCTGCGCAGAGGCTTGGCCCGACACAGCTCATTCTCGTGAAAACACAAGGATTGCAAAGAACGATGTGTCCGGGGGTGGACAATCTGCCGCGCAGAAATATCCGGAACGGAAGGCTTTGCGGTGAATCCATGACCTATCGCTACGACCTTACGGGATCAGGTCTCTTCCGTGCGAACCCGAATAATCACATCGATGCCGGCCGCCACGGTCCCGGCGGGGAGTTCCGGCAAGTCATCCACCTGAATCGTCCCCGGGGGCACGTCCGTCAACTCACCGGTGTCGATATTGTAGAAATGGTGATGCCTTCCGACATTGGAGTCATAGAACATCTTGGTGGGGTCGACGATAATCTGCCGCACCAAACCCTTGCGGCTAAACAGATTAAGGGTGTTATAGATGGTGGCCTTGGATACCCGGGGGCGTCCGCCGTTCACCAGTTCCATAACCTGTTCCGCTGAAACGTGGCGTGGCTGGGCAAACAGGTATTGGGCAATTTCCACCCGCTGCTGCGTGGGTGTAATCCCGTGCTCTCGCAACATTAAAGTAGCGACTTGTCGGTCCATTTGTTCCATAGCTCGATTATAGGATAGGGTCTTAGACAAAGTCCATGCCCCCTTGAGTGGGGGCCCCATTAGTACCGGGGAGGTAGGGCGCAGGGTCGATGATGGGCTTCCGATGCAGCATCAGATCCGACAGTAGCCGTGCCGATGCCAGCCCCATCACCACCCCGTTTCGGAACTGTCCCGCGTTCACATACAGACCGCGGATTTTGGCATGTTCCCCTATAAAGGGGACTCCCGTAGGTGAGCCCGGTCGCAAACCGGCCCATTGCGTCTCCACCGGAACCTCCCGAAGCCGGGGGAGAATACCGAACGCGGCCGCCTTGAGCTCCTCGAGTGCCACCTTCGTAGTCACCTTCTCGAACCCGGTCCTCTCCAGTGTACTGCCCACCAGCACCCGGCCATCCCGGCGTGGTATCAAATAGCGTTCACCGGAAAGGACAATGCGGTGCAGCAGGTCAGGCGGACCGTTGAAAAGCACCATCTGGCCAAGAATCGGTTCAACCGGTAGAGAGAGTCCGGTCGATTCCAACAGCCTCCCGGTCCACGCCCCGCCGGCCACAACCACGCGTGTCGCCCGCCGAATCCCGGCATCGGTACGAACTCCAGTAATCCTGCCGGCTGCGCTGACAAACCCCTGAACTTCGCACTGCTCCTCGAAGGCGACACCCCGCTTTTCGAGGTCCGCCCGTAGCGCCTGCAGCAGGCGCGGATTCCGGACCTGTGCCACATCGGGCATCCAGAGACCGCTTTCGCCCCGGCCCAACTCCGGCTCACAGGTTTTGAGTCCGGCCCGGTCCAACGATTCCATCCGGTACCCGTAGCGGAGCGCCCAAGCGCTCGCACGGGAGCACTCCGCTTCCGCCACATCGACCATTAGTAGCCCGTTACGGGTCCACTGCGGATTGATCCCGGTCCTGTCGGAAAGCTCCCGGCAGATTTCCTCATAGTGGACCTGACCCCAATGCGCCAGCGCCGTCACCGGCTCCGGATAGCGCCAGGGATAGAGCGGCGAGAGGATACCCCCACCTGCCCAGGAAGACTCCCGACCGGTGGTGCCCCGCTCCACAATCGTGACCTGCTCACCCGATTGGGCCAACTCCCGGGCGCTCAGCAGCCCGATGAGGCCGCCGCCGATAATCAGGACATCAGGCACGGGGAGTTACTTGCCCCAGCAGCGTTCATTTGCATAAGTACCGGAATGGTCGGGCCCGTCCTGGTTGATGGCAAACGTGCCGCAGTCATTGTCACTCCATCCGTCTGGTGCCGCCGTCGCCACATACGCTGAACTGCTGCTCGACACGATGCCGAGATTGTAGAACTGCTCCGGACTCGTTGTGCTACCTGCGACATCGATGTCGGGGGTAGTGGTGTCGCAGTTGTTGGTACCCTGGATCTCCGCCGCATAGAACGGGCAATTGGCGCGGAGCTTCTCCTGAGCCAGTTGCAGTTCCATCAACGCGGTCATGGCATCGGAGCGTTTCGCTTTGCGGATATACTCTTGATATGAGGGATAGGCAATGGCCGCCAGAATCGCCACGATGCCCACTACGATCATCAGCTCAATCAACGTAAAGCCGCTCGAACTCCTAACAAATTTCATCACTCTATCTCCTGCTGGACGGCACAATCCGACCAGTGGACGGTTGCGCTGGATAAACGGAAAGCAGCATATGGAATCACGCGCTCTGAGTCCCGATAATATAACCACGACTAGAGAGTATTGCCGATGAGACACTTGCGCAACAACGGCTTCACCTTGCTGGAAATGATGCTGACCCTTGGGGTGCTCGCTACCATTTTGGCCATGGCGATACCATCATTCCCGGGAATGGCCCACAAGAACCGCCTGATCGGGACGGCTGAAGAGATTAGCGCCCAGTTGCAGCTGGCACGCACCGAAGCCATAAAGCGATCGGCGGACACCTATGTCAACTTCAACCGCACCGACGACACCAATTGGTGCTTCAGCATCAGCGGCGGCGCCAACTGCGACTGTTCAGCGGTTTCCTGCCAACTGGGTGGTGTCGAAAAGGAGGTATCGGCTGCCGATTTTGCCAGTAATGCCGCCGCCCGGCCACTGCTCAAAGAAGTCGCGTTCGGTGCTGGGACACAGCTCCAATTCGACCCTACCCGCGGCACGGTCAACCAGGCGGGGCATGTCTATCTGGAGTCGCCCGATGGCCGTCAACTGCGGGTGATCGTCAGCCTCCTCGGCCGGGTTCGCTTGTGCTCCCCGGCAGGCGCGACGACCCATGTATCCGGTTACCCGACAGCCGACTGTCCCTAGGAAAACGTTATGGAAACCTCACCCCGAATTGGACAACTCGGTCTAAGCCTGGTGGAGCTGATGATAGGGCTAGCCGTGGGCCTGATCGTCACCGCGGCCGTCACCTCAGTCTACATCATGACCATCAAGAGCAACAGCGAGACCCTGAAGGCGGCCAACCTGAGCCAGCAACTCCGTTCGGTGGCCATGGTAATCACCAGCGACGTGCGCCGGGCCGGCTACTGGTATGGAGCGAAGCCCGATGCCCACAACCCGTTCACCGTCACGGGGACCAATCTCAACATCCTTGATGGTGGCAAATGCATCCTCTACACCTACGACCGGAATGCTGATGGCAGCGTGGATAGTAGCGAATACTTCGGCTTCAAAAAGAACGGCGACGAGGTCTGGATGAAGCAGAGCGGCGCAAACACCACCGACTGTACCGATGGGAACTGGCAGGGAGTAACGGATGACGGCACCGTCATCATCGACGATCTCATCTTTACGACGCTCGGAGGTAAATGCCAGAACACGGTGACCGAGGAGATCTGGACCGTGGACGGGGCCGGGGTCCAGACCGATGCACCCTGCGAGGCCACCGCCGCCAGCAGCTATACGGCTCCCGTCAGTGGTGACGACCTGGTGGAGGTCCGGCGGATCAATGTCACTCTCACCGGTCACCTCGAGAGCGACAGCGCCGTAATCCGTACCGTAACCTCTTCAATAAAGGTGCGAAATGATCGAATCTACAGCCAGCCATAACAAACTTCGGGCGCCTGCCGACGGTGCGCGTCCAGGCCGTCAGTCCGGCGCGGCGACCCTCCTGATCTCGCTGATTCTGCTGATGGCAATCACGATGGTGACGGTATTTACCGCCAAATCGATACTGCTCGAAGGACGGATCGCCAATAACGAATTCCGGGCCATGGAGGCCTTCGAGGCCGCCGATGCCGGAATTGATTTTGCCTTCGGTTATCTCGACGAGGGGCTCGATCCCGAGAACAACGGGCTGTTCGTGGACGCGGACGGCAATCCGATCGTCGCCGTGGATCCCGATGTTCCAACGGTGACACTCACTCCCATGACCCTGGCCTCGGGTTCCGCCTTCACCCTGACATTCGAGGACCTCGGTGATAACCGGGTGCGCATCACCTCCACCGGCACCAGCGCCGATGGCCTCGCCAGCCGAACCAGCACGCAGGAATCGGCCGTGGTGCCGGCTGTTCCCAACGTACCCATATCACCCCTGACAACCCGCACCCTGACCCAGATCAGCGGCAATATCACGGTAACGAATAACTATGGGCATTTGACCATATGGTCCGGGGATTACGTGTATGTCTCAGGCGACGCGCAGACCAAGATCACTACTACCGATGGCGAAGAGTCTGTAAACAGTACCGACTCGGGTGGTTTCGGGCCCGACGTAATCCAGGATGATACAAATCTGAGAGAGGTGAGCGATAGCGATTTCTTCGAAAACTTCTTCGGACAGAGTGCCGAAGAGGTCCGCGCTGACGCGGATATCGACATCAGTAGCTCGGCCGAGCTCACAGCGGAGCAACCCATCCTGAGCCAACTGATTTGGTACGAGGGAGACCTGCATCTGCAGGAGGACCTCGGCACGCAAGAAGATCCGGTAGTCCTGGTCGTCAATGGCGACCTCCGAATCAACAGCAATTGCACGATAAACGGCATCGTTTATGTCTCGGGCGACTGGACCCAGGCCAACGGCGGCGTGACCATCAACGGCGGGGTTGTCGTGGAAGGGGAGCTGATAATGGGTAACGGGAATCTGGAAGTCAACTACGACCCCGAGGTATTGGATAATACGGGCGGAATCGGCAAAGATGCCGGCCTGTCGGGTAGCTGGAGAGACTGGACATGATCAAGCGGGAGAGCAGGATGACATTCGACATGAAGGTGCCCGGAAGAGATGGCGGTTTTACCCTCATCGAGGCCCTGATCGCTGCCGTCATTTTTGCGGTCGGGCTGATCGCACTTGCCCGCTTCCAGGGTGGCCTAGTCCAGAGTGGGGGGCACAACAAGGCGCGCAGCGAGGCGGTCCATATCGCCCAGCAGAAGCTCGAAGAGTTTCGCGGCGCCATGATGGAGGGCGACTATACCGCACTAATTGATACCGGCGGAGCCTTCTCCAACGACCCCGGCGGGGATATTACCGGAGTCAACGCCACCTTCACCCGCAGCTGGAAGATTGACGATGGCGCCACTCCGGATCGCAAGGCGGTCACCATGCAGGTGAACTGGACCGGTCCCCAGGAGAGTGACCAGGAGTCGGTGACGCTGGACAGCCACCTCGTATGGAAAGACCCCGCAGGGTCGGCAACCATTGCCAACGGCGACGACGCCAAGAAGATCATAGCGCCCCCCAGTGAGGGGTCGCGTTGGGGCGACAAGACATATGAAACTACGCCGGAGGGTGAAGAGGGCGAAACCGTCACCACCAACAGTGATGACGGCACCACTATCTACGAAAAGGACAACGGCGAGATTGAGATTATCGATGCGGACGGCAAGGTCCAGATCGTCATCCTCGACGGATTCGATCTCGTCAACATCGAGGGCAGGGTCTACATCGAGGACGGGGCCAAACCAAGGGAGAACCTGTCCGTCGAGGCCTCCGACTCCGCCTATTGTGCCGAATGGGCGGATTCATCCTTCTATCGCGATGGCACGACGTACCAATACTATAACTATCGCTGTTATCTGGCGAACAAATGGTACGGCAACATCGGTGTTCTCGATACCACCAATACGGGAAGCAGTGACCAGTCCGCCAACGTCTGCATGGGCGACCCCTACTCCGTCAACGTGACCAACGAGCGCAGCCGGCAATACCGCGGCTACGAGATTCGACTGGATGACAACGGCGACCCGATGGTGGATGTGAATGGCGATCCCATCTGGTATTTGAACGGGATCACCAGCGCCAACATAGCGGCACTGGGCAAGAGCCACGACTTCCTTATCGTCGGGGGCAGCACCGATGATGCTTGTCGGGATGCGATGCTGCGCGGCGATCCGAAACAGGGCGCCTTGGCCCTGAAAACCAGTTCTGTGCCCTCGAGCACTGAGTACTTCTTCTACGGCAATGCGCCGGAGGATACCTGTCTGACCCCGGATACTTACTGTATCGACGATGTCGATGCGGATATTGGTGGTCGGTTCAATTTCTACGGCGCCGCGGATTTTGGCGATGTTACCGGCGTCAGCGGCACCAACTTGATTGAGTGTATCGACAACGCGGCCGCGTACCGCTGCCGAACCGCCGACCTGACCGGCAGTCCATGGAGTGGCGATCTGACGTTCTCAACCGGCGCCGTTTTCTGTGACGCCCCCGAAACGTATACGCTTTCCTATTACAATGTGACCGGCCGGCAAATACATCACTACGATGTAGCCGACAGCGAAGCAAACTGTCCAGTCGGAACCCGCATCGCCATTTCCGGTACTGTAGGCATCGCCAGCGGAGAGACCCACGACCTTAGCGGTAGCATCATTACCGCCGAAGACGACAACGGCACGGTGACAACCTGTAACACCACCCATACCAACACCGGCAGCACCTACGAGTGTAATGTCACCTACACGGCAGACGGGTGGACGGGCAGCATCACCCTCGACCCCGCCATCGGCTGGGACTGTAGTGACACCTCGTTAGCGCTTGAGCAACCGGTCACAGCGGACGCCCTGAACAATGACTTCGGCAGTTGCAATTGGAGCGATATAACAATCACCCTGAGCGGGAACATTTCGGGAGTAACCGATACCGACCTTGAGATGTTCACCGTCTCGGCGAACGACATTTCCGATAATTGCACTGTCGACGACTCCTTGGATACTTATTCCTGCACCGTGACGTATCCGACCCGCGGTTCGTGGTCTGGCGATGTCACCCTGGATGTCGGAGGCACGGACAACCTCTGTACCCCGCTTAAACACTCCGTAGCCACCGATGCCTCTGTAGACAACCTGGACTTCACATGTGGCGCCGCAACGACCCTGGCCATCACCGGCAGCCTCGCCATCGACGTGGCGACCGGCTCCTCGGTCACTGCGACGGACGACGCAACGGAACAGGTGACCGCATGCACGGTCGACAGCGAGTTAAAGACCTACGCATGCAGCATCAGCGTCGCTGAAGACCAGACCTGGTCCGGGACAATTGATATGGTCCAGGCGGGCTATTCCTGCACCCCGACTCAACACGCAATCAGCACCTCCACCGACTCGTCCGGAAATGACTTTACCTGCGAGATCCTGAGCAAGAGTGTGATGATTGGGGGTACGATCTATATTGCCGATGCCCAGTACCTGAAAAGATTGAGCAAACCCGACCAATGCACTGTCGAGAACGTCGATCTGAACACGGAATATTACGCCTGCGTGGTGGACGGAGGGAGTAGTGGCAAGTGGAGCGGGACGCTCGAGTTCAGGTATGAGAAAAACACCGCTCAATATTGCACTGCTACCTACACCGGGAACAACGTCAGCGGCTTTGTTGAAGCAAACCTTAACTGCCTGTAATGACCGCGGAAGCGAGGAGCGCTAAGCGCCCCTCGCTTTCCTTTTTCAACCTCCTGCTAGCCCTACTGACTTGCCCGCAGTGGAACGCCGAAACACTAGGTTCAGTTCACTGACAGCAGCGTTCAGGAGAGACTCGCCGGCAAGTCAGTGATGTCTCGGATTGGGGCGCAGGGATATTGTAGATGAAAGATCACTACATCAGGCGCCTTTGCGCCTGCGCGTAATAGTTAAAATCTCCTACCTAGGAGCCTGTCGGACTTAACACTGATCTACTGCGGAAAAGCCGGATTTGGCCATATTTTCCGATCTTTCTCGGTAACTGCTCGCCCCTTCAAGACATTTTCACCGCAAAGGCGCAGAGTTCGCAGAGAGGACCTGGTAATTTCTTTTCAGGAAAACAGGCATCATGAATGTGCCGAGATAGAAAGCGCATAACAACGACATGATGCGCTTCGTAAGAGCATTATCTACCGTTCCACGCTTCAGCACGGAGCTACGGGTAGTTACCCAGGGCTATATTTGGTCTTCTCTGCGTACTCTGCGGCTCTGCGGTGAGGTCTTTTTCGAAGAGGGTGAGTAGTTGAATAGACCCACTATTCGCCTCGAAAGATCAAAAAATCTGTCTCAAACCGGCTTTCCCTCGCTACGATCGGTCAAGTCCGACAGGCTCCTAGGCGGGCTTCTCCAGTTCCCGGGGCAGCCTGAATACCATGTTTTCCTCACGGCCCTGCATATGCCGAACTTCAGCACCCGAACGCTGTAGGCGTTCGATGACGCCGTCCACCAGGACCTTGGGGGCCGATGCGCCAGCGGTGATGCCGACCACCCGTACGCCCTCCAGCCACTCGTCGCGGATGTCTTCGGCGTTGTCGATAAGATAGGCGGGGGTGCCGCGGCGTTCGGCCACTTCGCGCAGACGGTTGGAGTTGGAGCTGTTCGGAGAGCCGACCACCAGAACGGCGTCGCTTTCGTCCGCCAATTGCTTGACCGCATCCTGACGGTTTTGCGTGGCGTAGCAGATATCCTCTTTTTTCGCGCCGGCAATATCGGGGAATCGCTGCCGCAGGGCATCGATCACCAACCGTGCATCGTCCATGGAGAGGGTGGTCTGGGTAACGAAGCCGAGGTGTTCGGGGTTCCTGACCTCAAGGTTTTCGACATCTTCCGGGCTGTCGACCCGATAGATACCCCCTCCGTTCGCGGCGTCGTATTGCCCCATGGTGCCCTCCACCTCGGGGTGCCCCTCGTGGCCGATCAACACGACGTCGTGCCCGACTTTAGCATGGCGCATGACCTCCAGGTGCACCTTGGTCACCAGAGGGCAGGTGGCGTCGAAAACGCGCAAGCCCCGCTGCCTCGCCTCCTCCTGCACGCGGCGCGGCACGCCATGAGCGCTGAAGACGACGGTGGCATCGTCGGGCACGTCATCGAGCTCTTCAACAAACACCGCGCCCAGGGCCCGTAACCGCTCCACGACAAACCGGTTATGCACCACCTCGTGGCGAACGTAGATTGGGGGTTCGAACAGTTCGATCACCCGCTCGACGATGTCGATGGCCCGATCCACACCGGCACAGAAGCCGCGGGGATTTGCTAAAAGGATTTGCATGGCTGGGTCTCCTCGGATGTCGCCAGTCCGTTTTCGAAGAAAAGCCGGGGCTTGAGTTGAAACCTCGGGGCTACGGTATCTACACGGCTGAGGGAAAACGGCTCTCCTCTGGCTCCGCGTGGCTTCGAACTGCAATTGTAGCGTTACAGCACCCTCAGGTGCACCGCACTCCGATCGACTGCAGCGGTGCATTTGAAGAATGGAGCGAAGAGGGCTCATTCTTGACGGGCCACCCCCTTTGCGTGTCAGCGGAAGATTTCCAGAAAGCACCAACCGTTGCACGAGGCACATTCAAATGCGCCGGCTCCGCTCGTCTGAGTAACGGTGCATTTGAGGAATGCACCCTACGAGAAACGGAGCGTTAGCCCCCGTAGGGCGCATTCTCGATAAGCCACCCAGATTGCCATAGAGCCGATCGATTCCAGGGTTCACCAACCATTGAATGGAGCACATCCAAAATGCGCCGGCTCCGTTCGTTCGGGGTACCGGTGCATTTGAAGAATGCACCCTACGAGAAACGGAGCGTTAGCCCCCGTAGGGCGCATTCTCGATAA
>NZ_JAENYR010000069.1:3226-6130 GCF_016841685.1 Thiohalomonas denitrificans | reverse complement strand
ATTGAATGGAGCACATCCAAAATGCGCCGGCTCCGTTCGTTCGGGGTACCGGTGCCATTTGAAGAATGCGAATGCACCCTACGAGTACCTTTGAGGATACACCTAGTCACACAGGAACCTATTCAACAGCAAGGATCTCCACGTCGAACTGGAGGGTGTGTCCGGCCAGGGGGTGATTGAAATCGATCTGCACCGATTCGTCATCCGCTTCCAGCACCATGCCCGGCACCTCCTCCCCGGAGGGGGAGGTAAAGCCGATGATAGTGCCCCGCGTCAGCGGCAATTTCTCGGGAAACTCTTCTCTCGGCATGGGGTGGACATTATCGATGTCGCGATACCCGAAGCCCTGCTCCGGAGTCACCAGTAGGGTGGCGCTCTCCCCTGCCGTCATGCCCGTCATCATCGACTCCAGCCCGGCGATAAGGGTTCCGTCACCTACCGTGAATTCCAGCGGCTCATCACCACTTTCGTCGGCCACGGTCCCGTCCTCCAGTACCATTCGGTAGCGCAGCGTGACCCGTGAGCCGGGAGTAATGGCCTTGCTGACTTCACTCATGTCCGTCGGTGTCCCCGAAAGCTGTCGATGACCAGGATCACCGCGCCTACGCTGATGGCGGCATCGGCGATATTGAAGGCGGGCCAGTGCCAGCGGCCGTAGTAGACGTCGATAAAGTCGACGACATAGCCCAGGGTGGCCCGATCCCAGACGTTCCCCAATGCTCCGCCGAGGATCAGTGCCAGCGCTACCGCCAACCACGTCTGCCCCGCTTCGAGCTTTCGTAGCCAGCCGATAATGAAGGCGCCAATCACCAGGGCCAAACCGGTAAAGAGCCAGCGCTGCCAGCCTCCCGCCTCGCTGAGCAGGCTGAAAGCGGCCCCGGTATTGTGCATCAGGGTCAGGTTCAGCATCGGCAGCAGCGATACCGGCTGGTGAAGCTCCAGGTATTGGCTGGCCAACAGCTTGGTCGCCTGATCCAGAACCACAATCACTACCGACAACCAGAGCCACTTCAACATGGTTTTTTTACCACAGAGTACACAGAGCACATTTTCCATAAGAGACCGCCGGCAGCCGACTGCTCGGCTGCCGAGCGCACCTCTGTATTTTTGCCGAACGGCTCTTTCCTACGAGGCATTGCTCCCCTCGGGGTTCTCTGTGCCCTCTGTGGTTTCATTTCTGTTCGGCAGTTAGGCAAAGCGCCGCTCTTCGCCGCTGCCGGCAACGTTTTCCACACAGCGCCCACACAGCTCCGAGTGCTCTTCGTGGGTCCCGACGTCTTCGCGATGGTGCCAGCAGCGAACGCACTTGTCGTGCGCCGACGGGGCCACGGCTACCCAGATCTCATCATTATTGGACAGTGTGTAGTGGGCACCCTCTTCCGGAGGGGATTCGGCCTCGTGCAGCCGTGCATAGGAGGTGATCAGCACAAAGCGCAGTTCGTCGCCAAGCCGTGCCAGTTGGTCGTGGATTTCACGGCCGCAGTAGAGGTCCACTTCGGCATCCAGCGAACTGCCGATACCGCCCGCCACACGCAACTGCTCCAGCTCCTTGCTGACCGCCTCCCGCACCTCCAGCACTTCGCCCCAGAACCCCAGGTCCATGCCGCCGAGGTCGCCCAGCTCGGGGAATTCGTGCCAGGTGGAGAGAAAGATCGAATCGGCCCGTTCACCCGGGATCTGTTTCCAGATCTCCTCGGCGGTGAAGCTCAGGATCGGCGCCAGCCAGCGGGAAAGTGCCTCGATTACGTGATAGAGCGCCGTCTGTGCCGAGCGTCTGGCGAGACTGTCGGGCTGGGTGGTGTACTGCCGATCCTTGATGATGTCCAGATAAAAGGACCCCATGTCAATCGCACAGAAGTTGTGCACCTTCTGGTAGATCTGGTGGAATTCGTAGCTATCGTAGGCCCGGATGAGTTCCTCCTGGAGCCTTTCCGTACGCAGTACCGCCCAGCGATCCAGCGGCAGCATATCGGGACCGGCCACCCGATGCTGCGCCGGGTCGAAACCGGCCAGATTGGCCAACAGGAAACGGGCGGTGTTGCGGATGCGGCGATAGGCGTCGGCGGTCCGCTTGAGGATCTCGTCGGACACCGCCATCTCCGCCCGATAGTCGGCCGAGGCGACCCAGAGTCGCAGGATATCGGCGCCCAGCGTACCCACCACCTTTTGCGGCGCGACTACGTTGCCCCTGGACTTGGACATCTTCTGGCCCTTGGCGTCCACGGTAAAGCCGTGAGTGAGCACGGATTTGTAGGGCGCCTGTCCCTTCGTGGCCACCGAGGTGAGCAGGGAAGACTGAAACCAGCCCCGGTGCTGGTCGGAGCCCTCCAGATAGAGATCCGCCGGCGCATGCAGCTCTTCCCGCCGGTCGAGCACGCAGGCGTGGGTCACGCCGGAGTCGAACCAGACATCCAGGGTGTCGGTCACCTTGTCATAGTCGGCGGCGGAGTCTCCAAGCAGCTCCGCCGGCTCCAGATCGAACCAGGCATCGATGCCGCCCTGCTCTACCTTCTCGGCCACCTTCGCGATCAATTGCGAAGTCTCGGGGTGCAACTCGCCCGTACTCTTGTGAACGAACAGGGCAATCGGGACACCCCAGGTACGCTGACGGGAGACGCACCAGTCGGGGCGGCTCTCCACCATGCCCTTGATGCGCGCCTCGCCCCAGTCGGGCATCCATTTCGTCTTCCGGATTTCTTTCAGTGCCGCCCCGCGCAGGCCTTCCTGCTCTGCAGCGGTGCCGTCCATGCGAATGCCCTGGCCCTCGTTCCCGACCGGGCCAGGATACTCCGCGTCCATGCGAATGCCCCGGCCCTTGTTCCCTACAGGGCCGGGATACTCCGCGTCCATGCGAATGCCCCGGCCCTTGTTCCCTACAGGGCCGGGATACTCCGCGTCCATGCG
>NZ_JAENYR010000069.1:0-3126 GCF_016841685.1 Thiohalomonas denitrificans | reverse complement strand
TGCGAATGCCCCGGCCCTTGTTCCCTACAGGGCCGGGATACTCCGCGTCCATGCGGATAAACCATTGCGGTGTGGCACGGAAGATGATCGGGATCTTGTGGCGCCAGCAGTGCGGGTAGCTGTGTCGCAGGCGCTTAGCATAGACCAGCTTGCCTTCGGTCTTGAGCACTTCGATGACGTGATCGTTTGCCTTCAGCACGAACTCGCCGGCGAACAGGGGCGTGTCGGGCAGGAATTTACCGTCACCGCCCACGGGGTTGTCGACCGGCAGGTGGTACTTCAAACCCACCGCATAGTCCTCCTGACCGTGGCCGGGGGCCGTGTGCACGGCGCCGGTGCCGGCCTCCAGGGTGACGTGATCGCCGAGGATGATCGGCACCTCGCGGTCATAGAAGGGGTGTCTGAGCTTCAACCCCTCCAGGTCCGAGCCGCGGCAGTAGGCGATCACCCGGTAGTGGTCCACATCCCAGCGGCCCATGACATCCTTCAGCATCGCCTCGGCTACCAGCAACCGCTCCGGACCGTGTTCATGCACGCCGTCGCACTGCACCACGGCGTATTCGAGTTCGGGGTTGAGGGCCACCGCCTGGTTGGCCGGCAGGGTCCACGGTGTGGTGGTCCAGATCACCACCGAAAGCGGACCTTCGCCGTGATGGTTCTCCACGTGATGGCAGCGTTCGATGAACAGACCCTCGTCCATTGCCTCAAAGCGCACATCGATGGCCGGCGAGGTCTTGTCCTCGTACTCCACCTCGGCCTCGGCCAGCGCCGAGCCGCAATCGGTACACCAGTGCACGGGCTTGAAGCCCTTGTGCAGGTGGCCGTTCTCGATGATCCGCCCCAGGGTGCGGATGATATCCGCCTCGAAGCGGTAATCCATCGTCAGATAGGGATTATCCCAGTCGCCGAAGACGCCCAGGCGCTTGAAGTCCCGGCGCTGGCCATCCACCTGCACCGCGGCATATTCACGGCACTTGCTGCGAAACTCGTGAGTCTTCACCGTCACCCCCGGCTTGCCGATGGAGCGCTCCACCTGCAACTCGATGGGCAGCCCGTGGCAGTCCCAGCCCGGGACATAGGGCGCGTCGTAACCGGAGAGGGTCTTGGCCTTGACGATAATGTCCTTCAGGACCTTGTTGACCGCATGGCCGATGTGGATATCCCCGTTTGCATAGGGAGGGCCGTCGTGCAGGATGAATTTCTCCCGCCCGGCGCAGGCCTTTCGGATCTGTCCGTAGAGGTCCTTGCCCTCCCAGGCCGCCAGCCAGTCCGGCTCGCGCTTGGCCAGATTGCCGCGCATGGGGAAATCCGTTTTCGGAAGATTCAGCGTTTTTTTGTAATCAGCCATATTTGAATTCACCGCAGAGACGCAGAGGACGCTGAGGACACAGAGGTCTTCAGATTATTGACGAACCTCTTTACGCCTCGTTTAAGGATCGGAACATTGAAATTAATCAGCAGTCCCAGTTTCAGTTTCGTCAGTTTCAGATAGGTCAACAATGGGGCTTCATGGATGGGCAGTATCTGCTCCACCGATTTCAACTCCAAGAGCAATCGGTTATCGACCACCACATCGAGGCGGTAACCACAGTCCAACTCGATGCCTTTGTATGTTACGGATAGTTCACGCTGATGCTCAAACGGCACGCCGCGCAACCCCAGTTCGCGACAGAGACACGCTTCATAACTCGACTCAAGCAGCCCGGGCCCCAGCTGCCGATGCACTTCGATTGCAGCGGCGATCACCTCTCCTGACAATTCGTTGAGTTCCATAATCCTTCCCTGCGCTCCTCTGCGCTCTCTGCGTCTCTGCGGTGCAATTCAGTGCCGTTCTTCGAAAAACCTCCGGGCCTCGCTGGAGTCCTTTTCGATTTGCTGCTTCAGGGCCTCGAACGACTCGAAGCGCTTTTCGGGTCGAATGCGTTTCAGAAAATCCACCTGCACATGCCGGCCGTAAAGGTCGCCGGAGAAATCGAACAGGTGCACTTCCAGCAGGGAACGGGTGCCGTCCACGGTCGGCCGTTTGCCGACGTTGGCCACGCCGGGCAGCGGTTCGCCCTTGATCCCGAACATCTCCACAGCGAAGACCCCGTCCACCGGCGCCACGATTCGGTGCATCCGGATATTGGCCGTGGGAAAACCGATGGAACGGCCGCGCTGGTCGCCATGCACGACCCGACCGCACATCCGGTAGGGGCGTCCCAATAGCTGTTCTGCGATCTCCAGGTAGCCGTTTTGCAGGGCCTCGCGAATACGGGTACTGCTTACCCGCTCACCGTTCAGGCTCAGGGTGTGCATATTGACCACATCGAAGCCGTAGTCCCGTCCGGCCTTTTGCAGCATAGCAAAATCACCCTCCCGACCCGCACCAAAATGGAAATCGTCACCGACCACCAGATAGCGGATACCCAGTCCTTTCACCAGGACCTGCCGGATGAAGGCCTCCGCAGATAGCCCGGCCAGCTTGCGGTTGAACGGCAGCACCAGCATCCGATCCACGGAATAGCGCTGCATCGCCTTTACCTTCTCCCGAAACCGGGTCAGCCTCGGCGGCGCGGATTCCGGGGCGAAATACTCCCGGGACAGCGGTTCAAAGGTGATCACCACGGTCGGCAGGCACAACTCTGCCCCTTTTTCGGCCAGTTGGCCCAGCACCGCCTGGTGGCCGAGGTGAACGCCATCGAAATTACCGATGGTCGCCACGCTGCCACGATGGCGGGGCTTGAGGTTGTGCAGACCGCGAATCAATTCCATGGACCAACGCGCCGAACGGGAAATCGGTCAGTATACCGCAAGGGTACGGGGGACGGCGATGGTTGGGAAGACTAGTGGCTAGTGGCTAGTGGCGAGTGGCGAGTGGCGAGTGGCGAGTGGCGAGTGACTAGTAGCGAGTGACTAGTGGCGAGTCGCGAGGGACGAGGAGCGAGGGGCGAGAGACCAGCGCCAGGGATTAAGATCACTTCATCGCCGGGGCTCGGCTTTGGCATCCTGCGTCGCTCTACCGCTTACATCCATGTAGGCGTCCTCCTGATGAACTTGCCCTGCCCTGCTGTCATTACGAGGAGCCCCGAGCGACGAAGTAATCTCCTGGTCCAACCTCAATATTTCCACGTCGCTCGGGGCTCC
>NZ_JAENYR010000068.1 GCF_016841685.1 Thiohalomonas denitrificans | reverse complement strand
ATTACTTCGTCGCCGAGGCTCCTCGTAATGACAGCGGGCGGAAGTTCATCAGGAGGAGCCACAGCGGCATGGCAATCTCGCTGTTAGGGATTACTTCGTCGCCGGGGCTCGGCTTTCGCATCCTGCGTCGCTCTACCACCTACACCCCATCCTACGAAAACCGCTACAGGAACGGCTACGCAGATCGGAGCCTCGATGCGCCGACGCACCCGATTCTGTTTTTCGTCCTCTGGACGGCGCCTGATTAATGGGAATTCGAATCCGGTGGTCGATCCGTGATCTCCCAGGGGTCGACCGGTTCGCCGGGGATACGGTGGTCCTCGTCGGACCAGGCGCCGAGGTCGATAAGCTTGCATCGTTCCGAGCAGAACGGACGCCATTTCTGTTCCGGCTCCCAGCGCACGGGGCGGCCACAGGTGGGGCAATGGACGGTTGGGGTCATAGGCGGCAGCAACTCAGTTGAAAATCGATATCTTCATAAACTTGGACCGATCGGCGCTCGCCAGGTTGCATGAAACGGACCGTGAACCGATGTTTTCCACCACTTACTTCGGGGAAAAAGGGCTGCTCTGCCGGCACTCGAATGCGGATCAACTGATACGGCAGGTTGGCACTGAGCGACTGGCCGTAAACCCCGCGTTCGCCCGTTTCGGGACGGAAGTCGGCACTGTTGCGGATCAGCTTCAGCAACAGCTCCACCGGTTGGCGTACAGCATCGAGATTGGCGGACCAGCGCTCCAGGTCCCGGTGGCGGGCTTCGGCAGGCTGTTCCAGCCAGCGGTGGTATCCTGGCAGATCGAAATCGCACGTTCCACCCGCAATCGCCGTGCGTTGGCGTATGCTGCTCAGGAATTCGCTGTCGCGTAGCTCCTGCCCGAGCGGACCCGGATAGCCGTTGAGGTTTGCGCGCAGACGCTCAAGCGCCCGCAGGATATTACCCAATCGTGCATCGTCCACCTCCGGGTGCTCCAGATGGGGCTTCAGGTTGACGGTGGCCCGCTCCATCTCTTTCATCAATTCCGTCTTCAAATCAGCGCGGCCAAATACGTCGAGGATCTCCATGAAAGTGGCGATCGTTGTGCGGCTGTCCCAGGGTGATTCGCCGTGCAGGAAATGATGCACCTGTTTGAACAGGTGCTCGAGCCGCAGCAGATTGCGGATCTTTTCGTTGACCGGATGCTCGTAGGTGATGGTGTTATACACGATGTTGGTAACAGGGCGGCAGTCCGCCTCGGGCATGGATGAACACTGGTGTACTGTTTTATGCTAAATAGCGCTTGCGCAGGAAATAGGAGCGCTGCGCGCTGTTCGCCCACGGGGTGGGCTCCTATAGAGGGCTATTGCCTTCGCTTCCGATTGGAGGGCCGCCCCGGCGCGATGCTGTCTGACGAAAATCGCCGCGGGGGCGCGCCTCCTACTCCCGGTGATGCCCCTTTCTTTTGTAGATCCCTTGATTGCAGCGCAAGATAGTCTTCGATGCAAGCCAGGGGTCTACAGGGGACTCTGACACACTTAGGATGAAACTGTACACTAACGGGTTTGCTTTCCTGCGAGTCGCAGGTAAAGACGATGCAGATCCTGGACCTGCTGTCGGAGTTTGTCCAGCGTTCCATCGTTTGTGAGCACATCATCTGCGGCCGCCAGTCGCTCTTCGCGTGACGCCTGACTCGCCAGGATCGCTTGCGCCTGACGGTTATCCATCTCGTCCCTGGTCATGGTCCGCTGCAACTGGAGCGAGGTCGGACAATCCACCACCAGAACCCGGTCGACCAGCTTCTGCCAGCCTTTCTCTACCAGAAGCGGGATTACCAGAACGGCATAAGGCTTTTGCAGGGTGTCGGCGCGACGAACCAATTCGTCGCGAATCGCGGGATGAAGCAGCGACTCCAGTTGCTCCCGTTTTGCGGGATCCGTAAATACCTGCAGGCGCAGGCGGCTCCGGTCGAGTGTGCCGTCGGGCTGGAGGAACTCCTTTCCAAAACGTTCGGCTACTTTGGTGAGCAGGGGAGATCCCGGCGCTACCACCTCGCGGGCAATAACGTCGGTATCGATGACGGGCACGCCGGCATCGGCAAAGAAATGCGCCACAGTGGACTTACCGCAGCCGATTCCTCCCGTCAGTCCCACCCGCAGCATGGCTACATCGCGAAGCGCAGGTAGGCGCGGGTGAGGTCTTCGCCCCAAAGCAGGGCCAGCCAACCCGCAGCCGCCAGATAGGGGCCGAAGGGGATTGGCGTGCCGCGTTCGTGACCCCGGAACAGGATGAGGCCGATACCGACTGCCGCACCGACGACGGAAGAGAGGATGATGATCACCGGCAGAGACTGCCAGCCCAACCAGGCGCCCAGCAGGCCCAATAGTTTGAAGTCGCCGTAGCCCATACCCTCCTTGCCGGTCGCCAGTCGGAACAGCTGGTACACGGTCCATAGCGAAAGGTAGCCGGCCGCCGCGCCGATAATCGCCGTTGCCGGGGGGACGAAGACCCCCGCCAGGCTCAGCCCCAGCCCCAGCCAGAGCAGAGGCAGCGTAATATCGTCTGGTAGCAACTGATGGTCGAGGTCGATAAAGGTCAGCGCCACCAGCCCCCACGTCAGCAAAAGGGCGAATGCCGCCTCCCAGCCGAAGCCGAAATGCCAGGCAGTAACGGCGCTGAGGATGGCGGTGGTGAGCTCAACCGCAGGATAGCGCGCGGAAATAGGGGCTTTGCAGTGCCTGCACCGTCCCTTCTGGAAGAGGTAACTGAAGAGCGGAATGTTCTCCAGGGGGCCGATGCGATGGCCGCAGTGGGGGCAGCGGGAGGCCGGTCGTGCCAGATTAAAAGGCTCCGATTCTGCTGGAGCCGCCGTCTCACCGACCAGTTCCTGGCAGTGTAGCCTCCAGGCACTCTCCATCATCACCGGTAGACGATAGATGACCACGTTGAGGAAGCTGCCGACGGCGAGGCCCAAAACAAAAATCGCACCGACGAAGAGTGCCGGATAAGCCGCGAAGAGTACCATGGCCTCTTCCATCAGATCGCCGAACCCATTTTGAAGATGGGCAGGTACATGGCGATGACCAAGGTCCCGATGAGAACACCGAGAATGGCCATGATGAGCGGCTCGAGCAGGCTGCTCAGCGAATCGACCGCGTCGTCGACCTCCTGTTCGTAGAAGTCCGCGACCTTGCTCAGCATGTGGTCTACCGAGCCGGCCTCTTCGCCGATGGAGGTCATCTGCACCACCATATTGGGAAAAACATTGGCATGGGTCATCGCATCCGTTAACGAGGTCCCGGTGGAGACTTCGCTACGCATGGCCGTTACAGCATTACCGTAGACGGAGTTACCGACAGCTCCCGCGACCGATTCCAGCGCTTCGACGAGCGGCACGCCGGCGGCAAACATAGTCGATAGGGTACGGCCGTATCGGGCAATGGCTGCCTTATTCAGGATGCCGCCGATCACCGGTAGTTTGAGTGAGATTTTGTCCACCGCCTCCTGTACCGCGACCGACTTTTTCTTAGCATTAATGAACCCATAGAGTACGATCCCAAAACCACCAAAGATGGCCCACCAGTATGCCTGAAATATTTCGGAGAGATCGACAACTGCCCGGGTCAAGGCCGGAAGATCGGCCCCAAATCCCGAAAAAAGAGACTCGAATTGCGGAATAACAAAGATCAAAAGAATTGCCGTTATGATAAAGGCGACCACCAGAACCGCCGCCGGATAGAACATGGCCTTCTTGACCTTGGACTTTATCGCTTCCGTTTTTTCCTTGTAAGAGGCGATCTTGCCGAGCAGGTCTTCGAGAATGCCGGCCTGTTCGCCCGCATGGACCAAATTGCAGGTCAGTTGATCGAACTGATTGGGATGCTTTCGCAGAGCGTCGGCCAGATTGTTGCCGCCCTCTACATCGGACTTAATCGCTCCGACCAGGTCTCGCATACTGGGGTTATCGTGTCCCCGTCCGATGATCTCGAAGGATTGCACCAGCGGAACCCCGGAAGACATCATGGTCGCGAGTTGCCGGCTGAAGATCGAAATATCCTTGGCCGTAATCTTCTTTTTGGTTTGTCCCCCGAACAGTGGTTTCGGTTTCTTTCGGACCTTGGAGGGATTGACGCCCTGTCGCCGAAGATTCGCCTTGACCAGAGTCACATTGCGGCCCGCGCTCTCTCCGCGAACCCGTTTGCCCCTGCGATCGGTCCCTTCCCAGATAAAGGTGTCCTGCTTGGCAGCTTCAGCCATGGGTTTTAGTCCTTCGTCACGCGGTTAATCTCTTCAAGACTGGTAACACCATCCTTGATCTTCTTCAGGCCCGATTTTCGCAGGTCTGGAATACCCTCCTTGTCGGCCTGATCGGCCAGATCCATTGCCGTGCATTCCTGCATAATCATTCGGCCCATCTCCTCGGAAACCGGCATCACCTGATAGATACCGACGCGCCCCTTATAGCCTTTAGTACAGCGGTCACACCCAACGGCCCTGTAGGGAGTGAATTGGCCGATGTCTTCTTCGGCAAAGCCTTCCCGCCGTAGTGTTTCCTTGGGAATATCCTCGGGCTGCTTGCAGTGCTCACAGAGCCTGCGCCCCAGTCGCTGGGCAATGATCAGGCTGACCGCGGAGGCGATGTTGTAGGGGGCAACCCCGATATTCATCAGCCGGCCCAGCGTCTGCGGGGCGTCATTGGTGTGCAGGGTGGAAAGCACCAAATGCCCGGTCTGAGCCGCCTTGATGGCGATCTCCGCCGTTTCGATATCGCGGATCTCGCCGACCATGATGACGTCCGGGTCCTGGCGGAGAAAAGCTTTGAGGGCCGAGGAGAAGGTCAGTCCGACCTTCGGATTGACGTTGACCTGATTGATTCCGGGCAGATTGATTTCGGCCGGGTCCTCGGCCGTGGAGATGTTCACATCCGCGGTATTGAGAATATTGAGGCCGGTATAGAGCGAGACGGTCTTACCGGAACCGGTCGGTCCTGTGACGAGGATCATGCCGTAGGGTTTTGCCAGGGCATCCAGATACAGCCTCTTTTGCTCTTCTTCGTAGCCGAGCGCATCGATGCCCAGTTTCGCGCTGGAGGGGTCAAGGATACGAAGCACGATCTTTTCGCCATACAGGGTCGGACAGGTACTGAGACGAAAGTCGATAGCCTTGTTCTTGGAGAGCGTCAGCTTGATGCGGCCGTCCTGGGGGACGCGTCGTTCGGAGATGTCCAGGCGGGACATGACCTTGAGACGGGCTGAAATCTTGTTGGCCAACTGGACCGGGGGTTTCGCCACTTCACTGAGGATGCCGTCCTGTCGCAGGCGCACGCGATAGATTTTCTCGTACGGCTCGAAGTGGATATCGGAAGCTCCCTTGTTGATCGCATCCAGCAGGATCTTGTTGATAAAACGCACCACCGGCGCATCATCGACTTCCGAATCGTTGCTATTCTCTTTCTCTTTGTCCTCTGCGGAGATATCGAGATTATCGAGGTCCTCATCGCCCAAGTCGGACAGACTGGTATCCGTGGCGTTCAGGGCCGCTTCGATCGCACTACCGAGCTTGTCCTCCTCGACCAGTACCGGCTCGGTATTCATCCCGACATGGAACTTGATCTCGTCGAGGGCGTTGAGATTGGTCGGATCGGAAACCGCGACAAAAAGTCGGTTGCCGCGCTTCAGTAGAGGAAGGGCATGGTGATGGCGGATCAGCTTATCTTCGACCAGTTTGACCACTTCCGTGTCGAGGTCCATGACCCGGAGGTCGAAAACCGGAACGCCAAACTCTTTGGCTGCCACCATGGCAATTTCGCGGGCACCGACCAGGCCTTTTTCAACCAGATAGGTGGTTAGCGGAATCCGCTCCTTGCTCGCCTGTTTCAGGGCATTTTCGGCATCCGACCCGGTGAGTAACTCCTCACTGACCAGCTTCCGAGCGAGCCCACTGAGCGCAACCTTTACTGTAGAAGTTACCATTGACTAGCTGCCGAATCCGCAAATAGTGCCAATACTACGTTGATATCGGGAAAAGGTTCAATCAGGCGACATCATCCTTCATACGAAAGAGTACGAGTCGCAAGTCTGACACCTGTATCACTACGAGTATGTGTTGTCGTTCACGGACACAGTGGATTGTGGCCGACTTCGTCCGCCACTGCAGTCCGATAGTAAGCCTTCCGGACGGATTCCTTCCTCTCGGTGAAGCTGGAGAAAAGATAATCTACAGGAGGGGTAAAGTAGGTTAGGGAGACATCAATCGATGCTCGAAGCCTGACTAGCTTGATCTTTCTCTTCCAGTATCTGGAAAAAGACCGTCTCCAGAGACACGGCGGGCCTGATATCCACTATCCTGCCACCGTTCCTGGTCAGTCGTGAAATCCACTCCGGCATCTCTCGCTGCGCGAGTTCCAGCTCGAACTCTCCTTCCCTCAGTGGTGTACCTTCGGATAGCGCATCATCTTCCGTTTGGAACCTGACAACGAAGCGATCCGCGTGCTCAGCTACAAGGTCTCGGGGTGAACGTGTGGTCAGCAGCGCTCCTTCGTTGATAAAGCCGAAACGATCGGCGATGCGTTCCACATCATGCAGGACGTGGGAGGTGAAAAAGATCGAGCCGCCTTGCTGTTTATATTCCTGCAGTATTTCAACCACATCCTTGCGCCCCACCGGGTCGAGTCCGGAGAGCGGCTCATCCAGCACTAGGAGTTTCGGTTGCACTACCAGTGCATGGGCCAACGCAACACGCTGGACATTGCCCTTGGAAAGCTGGCGAATCCTGCGCTTGGCGTTTTGCGCCACGGAAAGACGCTCCAGCCAGTGCATGCACCACGCTTTTTCATTATTGCGCCGGATACCGTACATGTGCAGGGCCGTGCGCAGGATGTCCAGCGGGGTGAACTGCTCATACATAGCCGGAGATTCCGGCAGATAGGCGACGTCCTTTCGGGCCCCGGCCTCACGTGCCGGTTTTCCGTAGATTCGGACCTCGCCGTCATAGGCGTTGATGATATCCAGCATCACCTTGATGGTGGTGGACTTGCCCGCGCCGTTGGGACCGACAAAGCCGAACACCTCCCCTTCAAGGATTGAGAAGGTGATGCCCTTGAGGGCATGAACCGCTTTCCTGCCGCTGTTGAACGTCTTGCTGACGCCGTCAAATTCCAGTGCTGCCGTCATTGGTGGTTCTCGAGCCCCTCTATTTTCAGTGTGCGAAGGCGAAATATCCCATCAACGAATTCATACCCCAGACCCAGCGGGTCATGGGGAAACTGCTCGATGATACCGCTATCGATCAGCTGCTGCGGTGTTTGCAGTGAATGCCCCGTCTTTTCCTCATAGTGCTGCTGACCCTGGCGCAATGCAATCAGCCCCTCAAGGCGCTTCAGTCGCTTTTCCAGCATCTCCTTGAGCCTGATGTCGTCGGTGCTCTGAATCTGTTCGCGGAGGTAGCTGAGGGCCATCTTTTCGTCATCGATCTGCCCGACGGCAAGCATTACCGCCAGCTTACGCAGGGCGGCGGCGTTTTCCGAAGCGCGTCCGGCGGCGACCTCCAGGGCGTGACGGGCCGCATCGATATTGCGATAGAAGAAGTAGTGATTGAAGCCGAGGAAAAACGGCGGCACTTCATCCCAGAAGCGGCACTCGGTGGCGCGCTCAAGCAGATTCAGACTCTCTTCCTGCATGCCGCCCCAGCTCAAAATGGCGTTGCCCAGATAGTAGTTGTCCTCATGGCAGGGGTTGAGTTGAGCGGCCAGGCTATGTGCACGCGTAAGATAGTTGGCGCTGTCGCGGTCATTGCTGCCCGATGCGGTTGCGGCGAGTCGGATCACTTCGAGATTGGCAGCAAGAAAACGATCGCCGCCATGTACAAGAAGCTGTACCGGCGCACTGATGACAATGCGATCCGTCACTTCGGGGGGAATATGCCTGGACTGCCCCTGCATGCCGACCCATGCGGTCAATACAAAGACAGACACGCTACCAAGTGTTACGAATGGCCATGAATAACGATACATCTTCAGCTGAACCGTTTGCGTTGCAAAATCCAGAGCGCGAGCCCGGTTAGTGCCAGCGCATACGCAACTGTGCTGATTATGATTGCGGGCCAGTTTGAAGGGAGAAATTCCAGGGTGTTGTAAAGGGATACCATCCTGATGTCGAGTGCCCCCAGGTCTGGTAGCAGGTAGCCAAGTACTCCCAGTGAGTCCTGGTACATCTCCTGATGGGCGACCAGCCCGATCTGGTTATTCAACAGCGCTACGATATCGCCATAGGAGCGGCTCACCAGCATGAAGCCAATCGTGCCGACCAGAATGAAACTGGGAGTAGAGGCCACGACGGCAAAAAGGCTGGCAACAGCAGTCAGAACAAACAGATCGACCACTATGAATGCCGTCGTGAGGATATAAGGGTTGCCAAGCGATACAGGGGTCGCCTGAGCGTAGTCGGCACTAATCAGCGCCACCATGCCGGCGAGCACGCTCGCCATTATTGCGAGCAACAGCACAGACAAGGAGAACACAACCAGGGCGCGGCCAAGATAGAAGTGGTGGCGGGGACGCGGGTAGGTCAGCGAGGTGAGAAAGTAGCGTCGCTCGAATTCCTTGCTAATCAACTCCTGGCTCAGGATCACGATGACCAGCGGCAGTGCGATTCGAATGAAGGAGACGCCGATGTCCAGTGCCACCGTTGCCGGCTGTCTGCCACTGAACTGTGCAGCCATTGCCACTATCAGAACCTGCGCAACCAGGATCCAGAAGCAGATTGTGAGAAAGCGCGCCTGCAACGCCAGGCGAAGGCCAACGATAAGATCAGATTTGCGGAGCATCTTCAGGTTCAAGCTGCAAAAAAGTATGCCGGGTACCGGAGTAGCGAGGAGTGATTATGGCCGCTTAATTGGTCTCAGCAACCATATCCCCTCACTGTATCGCCGCCCGAGCCATGAAAGCGAGGTTTCTGGCATCGGATTTTGCCACCGAGTCATTGGCCTTGGCGCGGTATTCATTGAACTGGGGAATGGCCACTGCGGCGAGCAGGCCGACGATCGCGACCACGATCATCAGCTCGATAAGGGTGAAACCGCACTCCGACCTTGTGATCATGCCGGGAACTCCTGGATATGGGAAGGCCGGGATGCAACTGACCCCGGCCTTCGCCATTGATGTCCTTCAATAACCCGTGACATATCTGCTGGGGCGAACGAGGTTATTCAAACCGCTCGACTCATTAGACAATGCCGGCAGGTATCAATTGAAGTGGTCAATCGCGGCAATGGTACTGTCCTCGCAGGCGCCACCCAAGGCCCCGGGCGCGACTGTGCCACCGGTGCTGCTGGCGGCATAGGAACGGAAGTCGGCGATGTCGAAGGTGTCTGCGGCTGCGGTGCAGCTGCTATCGTTCCAGATTGTTTCGTTGGTTAATGGGTCAGTACCTACGCTCTGACACTGCAGGGCTGTTGCCTTACGGCTGCCCGCCTCATGGCAGGTGGCGACTTTAATGGAGGCGTCGATCACAGCGCACGAGTAGGCTCCATGGACGTTTTTGGACAGCTGAAGGGTGACCGGCTCGCCCAGCAGTTCGCAGCCGGTATTATCATTCTGAATGACAGTACCAGTGCTGAAGTTGGTGCCGGCAGCCATGGCAGAGAAGGAGGTCATCATGGCCAGCGACAGCAGGCCTGCGGTAATCAATTTTTTCATTGTGTCTCTCCTGAGATCTTGTGGCGGTTCTTAGAGTTGCGCAGCCGTCATCACGGTGATGCTGTTCTTGGCATCGGCCTGGGCGGTGGAGTCGTTGGCCTTGGAGCGATACTCGTTGAACTGCGGGATCGCCACAGCGGCGAGGATGCCGATGATCGCCACGACAATCATCAGTTCGATAAGGGTGAAACCCTTTTGGACCTTTTTCATTGTTCTCTCCTCAGACATTGAATTGCGATCTTGCAAATCTTCACCGGTCGTAACGTTGTTTTTTTCTGGACCGGGTTTCCCCTGAAGCTTATGCAGTTATTGTGCCAACCGCTTCTGGTGTTTTCTGCACCACTCCGATTGTGCAATGTTAGGCGGAAGAATGTGTGCGGTGGATCACACTTTGAGGCTTTGGTACGGCTCTTTTCACCCGTAGGGCGATGAGTGCGCGCGTGCTGCACGTGTGAGCCCGGAAAATTCACGAATTCACCGCAAAGACGCCAAGAGCGCAAAGAATTCAAATGTTTATCGGCATGCATAACCGAAAAACACCGGAAACTCAGCACCGCGACGATGATGCAAGATGCATTGCTATCAAAGCTTTGCGTCCTTTGCGTCTTTGCGGTGAATAATCCGGGTGAGAAACTAAAGAAAACCATCTATTTTCGCGTTAGGTGACTAACTACGTCCATAGGTGACGAAATTGGTCACCTGTGGCTCACTCGATGCCGAGCTTTTTGAGACGGTAGCGGAGTGAGCGGAAAGACAACCCGAGGCGTTTGGCAGCGGCGGTTTTGTTGAACCGGGTCTGTTCGAGGGCATTGAGGATGGTCTGCCGCTCGACCTCCATTAGATAGGGCTCCAGTTCGACGGGTCCATCGCGGACTTCATCCGATAGGATCTGGCTCCCTTCGGGAAATTGGAGAAGCCCCTGACTGATGAAGGTGTCCTCGCATAGGGTGACTGCACGTTCCAGGATATTTTCCAGCTCGCGGACATTGCCGGGAAAGGTGTAGGACTGCAGCGCTTGCAATGCTGAACCTTGGATTTCAAGAGGCTCTATCCCCAACTCGCAGGCAAGCCGCCTTAGAATGTGTTCTACGAGGATCGGAATATCCTCCGGGCGCTCCCTCAGGGTAGGTGCTTGCAGCTGGATGACGTTGATGCGATAGAAGAGGTCCTCCCGGAATCGTCCTTCCTGGACCAGCGTGGCGAGGTCCTGGTGGGTGGCGCTGAGGATGCGGACATCGATATGCATCTCTTTTTGGGCGCCCACCGGCCGGATGGCCTTTTCCTGGATGGCCCGCAGCAGTTTGACCTGCATCACCAGGGGCAGGTCGGCCAGTTCGTCAAGGAACAGGGTGCCGCCATGAGCGGCCTGGAACAGGCCCGGTTTGTCATGGGTGGCGCCGGTGAAGCTTCCCTTGCTGTGGCCGAACAGCTCGCTCTCCATGAGATCCGCCGGGATGGCGCCGCAGTTGACCGGCACGAAGGGTCTGTCGGCGCGAGGGCCGTTTTCGTGGATAAGGCGGGCGATCAGCTCCTTGCCGGTGCCGGATTCTCCGCTGATGTAGACCGGGGCCTGGCTACGGGCCAGCTTGTTGATCGTCGCGCGGATGTTGCGGATGACTTTCGACTCACCCAGCAACTGCCGACCGGCATGGTTTTCGGGCCCGGGCGTTTCGTCTTTTCGCCCCATCTTCAGCGCTGTACTGACCAGTTCCCGAAGGGTGGCCAGTTCCACCGGTTTGTTCACAACATCGAAGGCGCCGGCCTTGAGGGCCTCGATGGCCAGGCTCATGTTGCCGTGTGCCGTTATGACGGCTACCGGGAGTTCCGGCCGGTGCTGCTGAATATGGCGCACCAGTTCGATGCCGTTGCCGTCCGGCAGGCGCATATCCGCCAGGCAGAGGTCGAAGTCGGAATGAGCGAGGTGATCCCTGGCTTCCCGCAGGGTTTCCGCGCCTTGGCAGACCACGTCCATGGGGGTAAGGGTCAGCTCGAGCAGTTCCCGTATATCGGGTTCGTCATCGACGATCAGCGCGCGGTATTCGGTCTTATGATTCATGACGAGAGACCTGACGGCGGGTGACTGAATGACAGGCGAAATCGGCATCCGCCGCGCTCATCGGGCACGTAAGCCAGTCCCGCATTATTGCATTCGGCAAGCTCCCGTGAAATATAGAGTCCAAGCCCGGTCCCCGAGCGTCGGGTAGTGAAGAAGGGTTCGAACAGCTGGTTTGCTACGCTGTCGGGGATTCCCTCTCCTTTATTGAAGATATCCAGGTAGGGCCGCCCGGTTTTGGAGTGACCCGCCGTGAGTCGAATCCTCGGGGTGCCGGTGTTGCGGCTATACCGCTCGGCATTCTCAAGCAGGTTGCCCAGGATCTGCTGCAGGTGGGTGGGATCGAAACCAATTTCCAGATCGGAAGGGATTGCCACCGGGATGTTCGCTGCATCGATGCCGTGCCTGTGACAGAACTCGGCTATGAGGGTCTTCACGACCGGGGACAGCGTCAGTGTGACCATCTTCGAGCGGTCCTTGCGACCGAGCTGGAGGATGCTCTCGATGATGGTGTTCACTCGCCGTGACTGCTCAAGCACGATCTCGGTCATACGCTGGTCGGCCTTTTCGAGATGAGGCGACTCCGCAAGCAGTTGGCCGGCATGGCTGATCGCTCCGAGCGGATTGCGGACCTCGTGGGCGACACTGGCGGTCAGGCGCCCGAGGGCGGCGAGCTTCAGCTGTTGAACCTGTCGGGCGGCGAGACTGGCATCTTCGAGAAAGATCAGGGTTCCGGCACGTCCGTTGGATCCGATATCCATGAAGCGCGGAATCACTTCATAGTCGACATCCTCAAGCTTCACGGCACCAGGCCGCTGACCACCTTGTAGCCAGCGCGCCAGGCGTTGCGCCAGGTCGGGAGAGACTTCGCCGAGGTAACGGGTAGTGCTGCTTGTGGAACTGAGCAGGCGTTTGGCCGCGACATTCATCAACCGGACCCGCTGATAGCTGTCGACCACCACCACCCCGGTCTGCATGTGTTCGATGATGAATTCGGCCATTTGCGCCATGTTCGCCAAATCCATCTCCCGCTGTTCGGCCAATACTTCGCTGGCCCGGGCGTGGCGGCTAAGTACATGGGCGAGTACGGCAGTGGCAAATAGCGCAGCCCCCAGCAGCCCTGCCTGGGAGTAGGCCACGGCCGCCCCGGGTACCGTCAAATGCGAGTACAGCTGCTCCAGCAGCAGGGCTATCGTTGCCACTGCGGCGAACAGTCCGGCGGTCCGCCCCCCGGTGATCATGCTGGCATTGGCAATGCACACCACCAGTAGCATTCCCAGTCCGCTGGCGACACCTCCGCTAGCATGCATGAGCAGGGTCAGGGCGGTGATATCCCCGGTGACCTGGGCGTAAAGCTGGACGCGAAAGCCGGGCTGACGTCGTTCGGAGAAGCCTATCGAGATAGCGGCGAATACGAGGTAGGCAATGCTGACGTCCAGAAAAAAACCGGGGTCGTGGGCGCCGAGGGGCATCGGCGGACGCTGATCCGATGCGAGAAAGACGAAGGCGCTGCTCAGCAGCAGGCGGTAGATGTTGAAAAAACGCAGCGGCTGCCAGGTCTTGGCACTGCTTTCGGGCGTCTGGAACGAGAGGGGAGTGGTGGTTAGTGAGCCATCCATTACCCGTCTGCCTGATCCCTGTGCTCGGCACTGCAGAACCAATCCTCTCCGCGCCTGAATGCCTCCTGTTCGGGAACATGCAATCCGCATTGCCGGCAACGGACCATTTGTCCGATTTCCGGTTTCGAGCGCCGCGGTGCGATTCGGTGGTCGCGGTTGTCACGAAAACGGCGCACCAGGGCGTAAACGGCCCAGATGATTGCCAACAGAATAAGAAGACGAAACAGTCCCATGTTGTTCGGATTCCTGCTCTTCAATCAAGGAGTATTGCCTTGGCGGATTGTATCGGCCCTGCTGCAAAAAGGCCAAGCCGGGCTTTTGCCAAGGTCCCGGCTTTCGGACACAATACCGTTTTTTCGTTGAGGCGGGGAAAGCATGAATCTCCACGAATATCAGGCCAAGGGTCTGTTCGGCGACTATGGCATCCCGGTCCCGGAAGGGCAGGTGGCGGCTAACCTCGCCGAGGCGGAGCATGCGGCCCAGGCGCTGGGCGGGGGTCGCTGGGTGGTCAAGGCACAGGTCCATGCCGGGGGCCGCGGCAAGGCGGGTGGCGTCAGGCTGGTGGAAGGACTGGAGGCATTGACGTCCGCGGCCGATGAGCTACTCGGCAGCCGACTGGTGACACACCAGACCGGGACGGAGGGACAGCCGGTCAACAAGGTCCTGGTCGAGGCCGTCTCCCCGATCGCCCGTGAACTCTACCTCGGCATGGTGGTGGACCGCACCAGCCAGCGGGTAACGATCATGGCCTCAGCGGCCGGCGGCATGGAGATCGAGGAGGTGGCCGCGACCCGCCCCGAGGCCATCTGCCGCGTGACGGTCGACCCCGTGGTCGGCTTGCAGCCTTACCAGTGCCGCCGGGTGGCCTTCGGGCTGGAACTGGAGGGCTCGCAGGTCAAGGAGCTCGGCAAACTGATGATGGCCCTCTACCGGCTCTTCATGGAGCGCGATGCCAGCCTGGTGGAGATCAATCCCCTGGTGGTGACCGGGGAGGGCCACCTGCTGGCGCTGGATGCCAAGATCAACCTCGACGAGAGTGCATCCTACCGGCAGTCCGCCCTGGCGGGACTCCACGACACCACCCAGGAAGATGAGCGCGAATGCCGCGCCCGGCAGCACGGTCTGAACTATGTCCGTCTAGACGGCAATATCGGCTGCATGGTCAACGGTGCCGGGCTGGCGATGGCCACCATGGACCTCATCAAGCTGCAGGGCGGCGAGCCGGCCAACTTCCTGGACGTGGGCGGCAGCACCACCGCGGAGAAGGTGGCCGAGGCCTTTAAACTGATCCTCTCCGACCGGAACGTGGAAGCCATTCTGGTGAACATCTTTGGCGGTATCGTGCGCTGCGACCTGATCGCCGAGGGCATCATCCAGGCGGTCCGGGAGGTATCGGCCGCGGTGCCGGTGGTGGTCCGGCTGGAGGGGACCAACGTGGAGCGTGGGCGTGAACTGCTGGCCGACAGCGGACTGGCCATCGATACGGCGGCCGACCTTACGAATGCGGCCCAAAAAGCGGTTGCGGCCGCGGGAGGGAAGGTCTGATGTCGATTCTGGTCAACAGCGATACCCGGGTGATCTGCCAGGGCTTCACCGGCAAACAGGGCACCTTTCATTCGGAGCAGGCCATCGCCTACGGCACCCGCCTGGTGGGCGGCGTCACCCCCGGTAAGGGCGGGCAGATGCACCTGGAGCGGCCGGTGTTCAATACCGTTCATGACGCGGTGGCGGAGACCGGTGCCGATGCCACCATGATCTATGTCCCGGCGCCGTTCGCGGCCGATGCCATTCTCGAAGCGGCCGATGCCGGCATCGAGACCATCGTCTGTATCACCGAAGGCATTCCCGTCCTCGATATGCTGAAGGTGAAGGCATCGCTGCGTGGTACCGAGTCGCGTCTCATCGGCCCCAACTGCCCCGGCGTCATCACTCCCGGCGCCTGCAAGATTGGCATCATGCCGGGCGCGATCCATAGCCCGGGACGTATCGGCATTGTCTCCCGTTCCGGCACGCTGACCTATGAAGCCGTGCACCAGACCACCCGTGCGGGGCTGGGCCAGAGTACCTGCGTGGGCATCGGCGGCGACCCGATTCACGGGCTCAGCTTTGTCGATTGCCTGGCGCAGTTCGAGCAGGACCCCGGCACCGACGGGGTTATCATGGTCGGGGAAATCGGCGGGATGGCGGAAGAGGAGGCGGCCGAGTTTATCCGTCACCACGTCAGCAAGCCGGTGGTGGCTTACATCGCCGGGGTAACTGCTCCCAAGGGGAAGCGCATGGGGCATGCCGGGGCGATCATTGCCGGCGGGAAGGGCACTGCCGAGGAGAAGTTCACCGTCCTGGAGGCCGCCGGAGTGACCATCGCCCGCTCGCCCGCCGAGATGGGCGAACGCATGGCCGAAGCCCTGAAGGGCTGAGTCGATGACTACCGTGGCAACTCGATCGCGGCTTCGGCTTGCGATGGCGCAGCTGGATTTTCATGTCGGCGATGTCGCCGGCAATGTGCAGCGCATCATCGCTGCCGCCGGGCGCGCTCGCGATGAACTCCAGGCCGATGTGGTGATTTTCCCGGAACTGGCCCTCAGCGGTTACCCACCTGAAGACCTGTTGATGCGCCAGGGGTTTCAGTTGCGGGTTCTGCAGGGGCTGGAAGAGATCAAGCGCGCGGTGCACGGCATCGATGTGCTGCTCGGCTATCCGGCCATGGCCACGGGCGGTCTCTACAACGCCGCCTCCCTGCTTCGGGACGGGGAGTTGATCGCGACCTATCACAAGCAGCACCTGCCCAACTACAGCGTGTTCGACGAGGTACGCTACTTTGCCGGCGGTCACGAGCCCTGCGTGGTGAACGTGAAGGGTGTCGCGGTCGGAATCACGATTTGTGAAGACATCTGGCAACCCGCTCCCGCGGCCCAGGCCGCTGCCGCCGGCGCGCAGCTCCTCATCAACATCAACGCCTCTCCCTATCATCTTTCCAAGGGAGATGAGCGGGAGAGGGTGGTACAGAAACGCGTCGAGGAGACCGTTCTGCCGATTGCCTATCTGAACCTGGTCGGCGGACAGGATGAACTGGTCTTCGATGGCGAATCCTTCGTGATGGATGCCGGGGGGCGGGTCGTGCAGCGCGCCCCGGCCTTTGAAGAGGGGCTCTGGATTGCCGATTTCGACATCGGCGACGGAGTCCGGCCGCTGCCGGCCGAGTGCTCACCCAAGCTGACCGAGGAGGAGAGCGCTTATGGTGCGCTGGTCCTGGGAACGCGCGATTACATCGACAAGAACGGTTTTTCCGGCGTGGTGATCGGCCTTTCCGGCGGGATCGACTCGGCGCTGACCCTGGCCGTTGCCGTTGATGCCGTCGGCCCGGAGCGGGTGGAAGCCGTCACCATGCCCTCGCGGTATACCGCCGATATGAGTGTCGAGGATGCCAGAGCGGAAGCCGCGGCGCTTGGTGTCGAGTGCCGCACGATCCCGATCGAGTCGCTGTTCAATGCCTTCCTGGAGAGTCTGGCGGACGAGTTTTCCGGTACCGAGCCGGACGTGACCGAGGAGAACATCCAGGCCCGCTGCCGCGGGGTGCTGCTGATGGCTATCTCCAATAAAAAGCACAAGATGGTGTTGACCACCGGCAACAAGAGTGAAATGGCCGTGGGTTATGCCACGCTTTACGGGGATATGGCCGGCGGTTTTGCCGTTCTCAAGGATGTCCCCAAGACCCTGGTCTACCGACTGGCCCGTTATCGCAACAGCCTCCAGCCGGTGATCCCGGAGCGGGTTATAAAGCGCCCCCCATCGGCCGAGTTGGCGCCGGATCAAAAAGACAGCGACAGCCTGCCTGCGTATGATGTATTGGATCCCATTCTGGAAATGTATGTCGAACGCGACCTCTGCCCCGACGATATTGTCCGTCAGGGCTACGACCGGGACGTGGTGGAACGGGTCGTGGGAATGGTCGATCGAAATGAATACAAGCGCCGGCAGGCGCCACCGGGCGTGCGCGTCACCCGCCGTGCCTTCGGCCGCGACCGGCGCTACCCCATCACCAACGGTTACCGTGATTGAATCACCCTGAATTGTGCATTCTTAAAATGCACCTCGGTAAGGTAAGGAACTGCGAATTTAAAGAATGACCCTACACCTGATTTCGGTCGAGGAGCGTGCAATGAATAAGGTCGAAGCCATCATCAAGCCCTTCAAACTGGACGACGTCCGTGAGGCGCTGTCGGAGATCGGTATAGCCGGCATGACGGCAACGGAAGTGAAGGGTTTCGGACGTCAGAAAGGACACACCGAGCTCTATCGCGGCGCCGAATACGTAGTCGATTTCCTGCCGAAGGTGAAGATCGAGGTGGTGATCGAATCCGGCAAGGTGGATGAGTGCATCGAGGCGATCACCAACGCCGCCCACACCGGCAAGATTGGTGATGGCAAGATCTTTGTCACGGCCGTGGAGCGCGTGGTTCGTATCCGCACTGGAGAGGAAGGACCCGCCGCGATCTGACGGGAAATCACCGCGGGAGTTTCCCCTGCCCCGAGGAATTTTCCGGTAGGAGGGCCGCCCCCGGTGCGATGCGGTCCGTCACGGAAAATCGTCGCGGGGCGCGCCCCCTACCCGTTCCGTGCCTCCGCCGTACCGGTAGGAGGGCCGCCTCCGGCGCGATGCTGTCGTGACGGGAATCGCCGCGGGGGCGTGCCTCCTACCCGTTCCGTGCCTCCGCCGTACCTGTAGGAGGGCCGCCCCGGCGCGATGCTATCCGTGAC
>NZ_JAENYR010000067.1:6529-18787 GCF_016841685.1 Thiohalomonas denitrificans | reverse complement strand
GCGTCGCTCTACCACCTACATCCATGTAGGCGTCCTCGTAATGACAGCGGGGGCACGTTCTTCAGGAGAGCCAAGTAAAACCCATGTCCGGTTTCGAAACCTCCACCGCTTGCTTTCACTGCGGCCTACCGGTCCCGCCGACCGAGCATCACGGGTCGGATATCGATGGGGAGCGCCGTCACTTCTGCTGTCTCGGTTGCAAGGCGGTGTGCGAGGCGATCTATGAGGCTGGGCTGGAGGGTTTTTACCAGCGGACTCCCGACGGGAGCCTGCTGGCACCGCCGCCCGAACCTCCCCGGGACGCGGCAATGTACGACCTGGACGATGTCCAGGCCGAGTACGTCAGGGATTTGGGGGAGCAGCGTGAAATCCACCTCCTGGTGGAGGGCATCCATTGCGCCGCCTGTGTTTGGCTGATTGAGCGTACCCTGGGGCGGATGGAGGGCGTGCTGGCGGCGAGTGTCAATCTGTCCGGTAGACGGCTGCTGGTGCGTTGGGACAATACCCGGGTCCGGCTTTCGGAGATCATCGGCCGTTTGGCCCGGATCGGCTACGCGACCGTGCCCTTCGACCCGGAGGCGGCCGAGGGTGCGCTGAAAAAACAGAACCGCAGCATGCTGTTTCGCCTGGCTTTCGCCGCCTTTGCCGTGATGAACCTGATGTGGATCTCGATTGCTCTCTACTCGGGGGCGGACCAGGGCGAATTCCGTGGCCTGTTTCACTGGGTCGGATTCGGTCTCGCCACCCCCACACTGTTCTACTCGGGATGGCCCTTTTTTCGGGGCGCCTGGACCGGTCTTCGCAACCTGCACCTCACCATGGACTTTCCAATCGCCCTCGGTGCGACTACCACCTGGGCCTACTCGGTCTATGTCACCCTGAGCGGCACTACCGGGGGAGATGTCTATTTCGATACGGTGGTGAACTTCATGTTCGTCATCCTCATCGGGCGCTATCTCGAGGCGATGTCGAAACGTCACGCCGTTGCCGCAACCCAGCGGCTGATGGACCTGCAGCCCCGGGTGGCCACTCTCCTCAGCGACGGTGATGAACAGATTATGCCCATCCGCGCGGTGAAACCGGGTGACACCGTCCTGGTGCGTGCGGGCAACAAGGTTCCGGTGGATGGTCGGGTCATCGAGGGTCGCAGCCAGGTCGATGAGTCGATGCTCTCCGGGGAGGCCGAACCGGTTAGCAAGCGTGTGGGAGATACCGTTTCGGCGGGAACCATCAACGTCCACAGCGCGCTCACGGTGCGGGTCGAGGGCATTCTGGGCAACACCGCCCTGGGACGCATCATTACCATGGTCGAGCAGGCGCAGGCCTCCCGTGCGCCGATACAGCGACTGGCGGACCGGATTGTGCCCTGGTTCGTTCTGACCACGCTGGTGCTTGCTTCGATCACTTTCGCCTACTGGTTGGGCGAAGACTTCGAGGTGGCCCTTACGGCGGCGACGGCGGTTCTCATCATTACTTGTCCGTGCGCGTTCGGGATGGCCACCCCCATGTCGATTGCGGTGGCATCGGGGCAAGGCGCCCGGCACGGCATACTGGTCAAGAATGGCGCGGTGCTGGAGACCCTTTCACGGGTGTCGCACGTGGTGTTCGATAAGACCGGGACCCTTACCGAAGGGCGGATGCAAGTCCGGGAGGTCGCCGTTCGTGGAGTTGGGGAGCAGGAGCTACTGGGCGTCGCGGCATCGGTGGAGCGCTTCTCCGAGCACACCATCGCCCGCGCGGTGGTCGATGAGGCCGAGAACCGGAATATCGATTGGCGCTCCCTGGACGTAAACGGGTTCGAGAGTGAGCCGGGCCTTGGCGTCGTCGCCCGGGTGGCGGGGCGGCAGGTGGTTATCGGTACCCGGGCCTGGCTCGACCGGCACGGTATTGCCGCAGTCGAAGAGCTCAACGAGCGCGCCCGCGAGCTGGAGGAGGAGGCAATTACCTGTGTGCATGTGGCGTTCGGCGGACGTGAAGTCGGCATCGTCGCGGTGGCGGACCGCTTGCGGTCCGACGCCGGCGCTCTGGTCGAGAGCCTGCGGGCGACCGGGATTCGTATGACCCTGCTCACGGGAGACCGGCGTCGGGTCGCCGAAGCCACTGCCGGTCAGCTCGGCGGCATGGAGGTCATGGCCGAGGTGCTGCCGCGCGACAAGGATCGGGTCATCGGCGAGCTCCAGGCCCGGGGAGAGTGCGTCGCCATGGTGGGGGACGGGGTCAACGATGCCCCGGCACTGATCCGCGCCGATGTGGGTATTGCCGTGGGATCCGGGACGGACGTCTCCATCGAGTGTGCCGACATCGTCCTGATGAGTGATGAGCTGGAAAAGGTACGGCTGGCGACGATGCTCTCGCGACGGACCCTCCGCACCATCCGCCAGAATATCGGCCTGTCGATGACCTACAACGCGATCATGGTGCCGCTGGCGATGGCCGCATTCATCACGCCGCTGGTGGCTGCCATTGCGATGCCGATCAGCTCCCTGCTGGTGATCGGCAATGCAGCCCGCATTCGCACGCTGTTCAAAACCTCGCGCAGTGAACCACCGGTTGCGGCGAACCCTGCCGCCGGCACGCTCCCATCCGCCTGTGGTCCATGCGGAAAATAATGTGGCACTCAGAGCCCCGCTAATGGGCCAAAGCCCGGGCTGCAGGGGAATGGCGCGCCCCTTCCAGAGCCGGTTAGGGTGCACCCTATCTCCGGAACAGCCAGAACAGCAGGGAGAGGATGAGGCTGACCAGGATTGAGGTGGTCACGGGAAAATAGAAGCGGAAATTCTCCCGCTCGATAACAATGTCTCCCGGCAGTCGTCCCAGGCCGATTTTTTGCAGCCACGGCAGGGCCAGGCCGATGACGACCAGGGCAATGCCGAGAATGATCAGAAATCGGGACATGGGACTAAGTGATTAACCACAGAGGACACAGAGGTTTGCCTTCAAAAGTAGTAACTGCTCGCCCGGGTGATCGCGCACGGCCCCGTAAATCCGTCATCCCCGCGTAGGCGGGGATCCAGCGGAGAGAGCGGTAATGGCCAAGAAAACCAGCCGTCATCCCCGCGTAGGCGGGGATCCATTTTGAGCCATGCTTCTGTTCTCTGGATTCCCACCTCCCCCTACGCGGGGGGACAGGGGATGAAGGAGGGGGTGAGTAGTTACCAAAAGTAAATGAAACTCGCCTGCTCAAAGGTCAACATGGATCTGTTTTTCTGGTTCCTCTGTGCCCTCTGTGGTTTGAACCGTCGATCAATCCAGCTTCTTGACGCCGTCGGGCGTGCCCATCAATACGACGTCGGCAGGATCGCGTGCGAACAGACCATTGGTGACGACACCGACGATGTTGTTCAGCTCCTGTTCGAGCCTGGCCGGCTCCATGATTTGCAGGCCGTGCACATCGAGGATGATGTTGCCGTTGTCGGTGACGAAGCCTTCCCGGTAGACCGGCTCACCGCCCATTTTAACCACCTGACGCGCCACCAGGCTGCGGGCCATGGGGATCACCTCGATCGGCAAAGGGAATTGGCCGAGGATGTCCACCACCTTGCTCTCATCGACGATGCAGACGAACTGCCGTGATGCGGCGGCGACAATCTTTTCGCGGGTCAACGCGCCGCCGCCGCCCTTGATCAGCTGGCCATAGCGGTTGGTTTCATCGGCACCATCTACGTAGACCGCGATCTCATCGACCATATTGAGGTCCAGCACCTCGATGCCGTGGCTCTTCAAGCGGTCGGCACTCGCCTTGGAGCTGGCGACGGTGCCATTGATCTTGTGCTTGATCCCGGCCAGGTAATCGATGAAGTGATTGGCTGTAGAGCCGGTACCGACACCGACAATGGTATCGGCTTGTACATATTCCAGAGCGGCCTTGGCCACCGCTTTTTTCATTTCGTCCTGAGTCATGGGAAACCTTTTCTCTAAGTGCTTCGCTTTATTTTTCGAATCGTGATGTGGGTGGCAAATCGCCTATATACGTACAGGATATCAAAGATTGAGAGCGGGAGGCCCCCTGGCCAACATTGCCCAGGGCAACCGCCTACTTTGAAGCGATGCAACTGCTTGATATCGGGTCGTGGGCAGCACGACGGCATGGACGCAGGAGGTAGAATCTACATTCCTGTAAGTCGTATTCACGGCGTACCTGATATCAAGCACTTGCGTCGCTCGCCAAGCACCAAGCTTGTTATGTGTTTGCCCTGGAGTGCGTACTCCTTTATATCGTCGTGCCGCTTCGGTATCTTGTAGCTCTTTCCCAGCGACCGACGCATTCATGCCCATCGACTATCTGAAGCGTATTCTCACCGCCCGGGTCTACGACGTCGCCGTCGAGACTCCCCTGGAGCATGCGCCGACGCTCTCCCGGCGCTTCGACAACAGAGTATGGCTGAAGCGCGAGGACCTGCAGCCGGTCTTTTCGTTCAAGCTGCGTGGTGCCTACAACAAGATGGTGAATCTCACCGCCGAGCAGCGCGCCCGCGGCGTGGTCGCCGCATCGGCGGGAAACCATGCTCAGGGGGTAGCGTTGTCGGCGCAGAGGCTGGATATCGAAGCGCTCATCGTCATGCCGGAGACCACCCCCGAGATCAAGGTGGACGCCGTCAGGAATCTCGGGGCTCGAATCGAACTGTACGGTAACGCCTACAACGAGGCTGCGGAGTTCGCACAGAGGATGGTCGAAGAGCACGGAATGACCTTCGTTCACCCCTACGATGATCCTGAGGTGATCGCCGGTCAGGGGACGATTGCGATGGAAATCCTGCGCCAGCATTCGGGTGACATCGACGCCATCTTCGTCCCGGTGGGCGGCGGCGGGCTAATCTCGGGCATCGCCACCTACGTGAAGGCGCTCAAACCCGGCATCAAGGTGATTGGCGTCGAACCGGATGATGCCCCCTGTATGTATGAGGCGTTGAAGGCGGATCAGCGGGTCATTCTCGATCAGGTCGGCATCTTTGCCGATGGCGTTGCCGTGCGCCAGGCCGGTGAGGAGCCGTTTCGGATCGCCCGCGAGTTCGTGGACGAAATCATTCTGGTCTCCAGTGATGAAATCTGCGCCGCTATCAAGGATATCTTCGAGGATACCCGTTCGATTGCAGAGCCAGCGGGCGCCCTGGGCGTGGCGGGTCTCAAGAAGTACGTCAATCGCGAAAAGATCCAGGGGGCTGAACTGATTGCCATCGACAGCGGCGCCAATATCAATTTCGACCGCCTGCGTCACGTGGCAGAACGGGCCGAAATCGGTGAGCGTCGCGAGGTCCTGTTTGCCGCCACCATCAGCGAACGGCCCGGGAGCTTCCGGCAATTCTGCGACCTGCTCGGTAAGCGTCAGATCACCGAATTCAATTATCGTTACGCTGACGCCTCGGAGGCGCATGTCTTTGTCGGGGTACAGACTTCCGGTGACGATGTGGATCGGGAGGCGCTGCTCGACCTGCTGCGCGATAACGATATCCCGGCGCTGGATATGTCGGACAACGAAATGGCAAAGCTGCATATCCGCTATATGGTCGGCGGTCGCTCCGACGCGCCCAACGAACGGCTGCTGCGGTTCGAGTTTCCGGAGCGTCCGGCAGCGCTGATGCGCTTTCTGAACAGCATGGGACAGCACTGGAACATCAGCCTGTTTCACTACCGCAATCATGGTGCGGCCTATGGCCGGGTATTGGCCGGTATCCAGGTGCCCCCCGAAGACAATGACGCATTCACCCGGTTTCTCGATCAGTTGGGTTATCGCTGGTGGGAGGAGACCGAAGACCCGGTCTATGAACTGTTCCTGCGCTGATACAGGGCAACTTCACCGCAGAGACGCTACGAAAGCGAACCACTGAGGGCCCTGGGGGTATTTAGGGAACCTCTAAAGATTTATTTTTCGTCACTCCCGCGAAAGCGGGAGCCCAGTAAAATCAAACGGCTGGATTCCCGCTTTCGCGGGAATGACCAAGTTATAGAAGTGCCCTGACCAGTCCTCGGCGTTGCTTCTGCAGCGGTCTACTCCAGCCCCAGAATGTATTCCCACTGCTGTTCGGTAACCGGCATGATCGACAGCCGGTTGCCGCGACGCAGGAGCGGGAAATCCTCCAGGGCGCCGGCATGCTCCTCCTTGAGTTCCTGCAGGGATATCGTGCGTTTGAGTCTGCGAACGAACCTGACGTCCACCATGTACCAGCGCGGTTTGTCCGGATCGCTTTTGGGATCGTGGTATTTCTCATCAGGATCGAAGGCCGTGTAGTCCGGGTACCCTTCACGGACCACTTCGGCGATACCGACAATCCCCGGGATCTTGGTATTGGAGTGGTAAAAAAACACCCGGTCGCCCACCTGCATCTGGTCGCGCATCATGTTTCGGGCCTGGTAATTGCGAACACCATCCCAGTGATCGGTGCCATTCGGCAAGGCGGCGAGGTCGTCGATGCCGAAGGTATCGGGTTCGGATTTCATCAGCCAGTACTGCATACGTTTCCTCTGTTTCTGTGAACTGGTCGGTATTACTACATCTAGAGGGCGTTATTCTTGCCATGAACCCTGTAGGGCCATTGACAATCAGTTACAGGTTAGCTATACAGGGGGTCGCTCTTAACATTAAAATTTTTGTGGTTATTGTCGGAGGCGCAATGAGAAGTCGAAAACCCGATCTCCTGGTCGTTCTTGCGATACTGGTCGTAACGGGCGTGCTGGCCACCAGCGTCGCCCAGGGCATGATTGGCGATTCCCGGCCGCAAATCGAAGCGCAACGCTAAGGCGAAGAAAACGTGCCTTAAGGACCCCTCGTGTCAGCGGGGTTCGCGTCAGCCCCTCTCTCCAGTCCGTAGAAGCGCGTTTCGGTGACGATGCCGTTCATGGGCACATCCCAGGACTCGCATGGCAGCATGCCCACCCGCTGGAATTCAAAAGCTGTGCCCAGAATATGGGGCTTACGCCAACGTTGGCGTCGATTCAGATAGGCGAAGGTGCGGTCGTAAAAGCCACCGCCCATGCCCAGCCGGTTGCCCCCTGCATCAAAGGCCACGAGCGGTGCCAGCACCAGGTCCAGGGTCCAGGCTCTGCGTATGGCTGAATACGCCACTTTCGGTTCGGGAATACCAAACCGGTTCGGGACCATCCTGGTATCCGGCCGGTACGGCGCGAACCAGAGACGATTATGGAACAGCGGGCTCAATACGGGTAGGTAACAGCATTTCCCCATCTGACAGGCACGTTCAGCCAGAGCTTGCAGGTCCACCTCGCCATCATTACTGATGTACAGCGCGATATGGCGGCTGCGTCGGAACATCGGTGTGCGCATCAGTCGCATCACCAGTGCATCCGAGCGTCGCTGCCGTTCCCGCTCCGATAGAGCTCGCCTTTGCCGGCGCATGGTCCGGCGGATCTGGTTGCGTTCGGTTTGATTCACGTGGCGAGTCGTCAGGAGGAGAATTGGAGGGAGGGTACCACCCGGAGTGCCGCCGGCGCCGTTACCTTGAACCCTTGGTTCAAGTGGGTCCAGCAACCAGCACGTTAGGCTTTCCGACGCACGGGCATGCACACGGCGCTGGTGTATAAGGTCCCGGGTGGTGCTTATCGGCTCAAGAATTGCCGACGCGCAGAGCGCACACCCCAGGCGATACCCAAAACAACTTTAATTCTACAGCTCTATCTGATGACCCTCTTTTTGGAGGGCCGTTTCAATCTTGTCCTGCATCACGCGCAGGCGTTCGCCGAGATCCCGATTGTAGCCGTTTTCGAGGCCGCGCTCTTCAATAAGTTCATGCGCGATGTTCAGCGCGGCCATGACCGCGATACGCTCGCTACCGATAACCTTACCGCTATCCTTGATCTCCCGCATCTTACGGTCAAGCATGCGTGCCGATTCGTGCAGCGCCTCTTTCTTCCCGGGCGGACATCCCACGAGAAACTCTTTTCCGAGGATCACAACCTTCTGTTCAATCGGGTCGTGCATTAGTTCTGCTCCATCGATTTGAGCCGGGCGATCATCGCCTCGACGCGCCCGCGGGCCTCCTCCGTCTTCTCGATAAGACGCGCCCGCTCGGAATTGAGCGTCGCCTGGCTTTCACGAAGCGATCGATTCTCATCCCTGAGACGCTCAACACAGTGGATGAGTTCATCCACATACCGCTCAAGGGCTCTCAATTCGGTATCATCCGCACTCATCTACGGCAAGCTGTTGAATTCAGCGAAAACGCGGCGTCTTGTGTACTGTTGCATGCTTGGCGATACTTTCAGAGCCCCCAAAAACGTCAGGACAAGGCGCAGCGCGCAGCGTGCAACAGTACACTAGCTGCCGTCCAGTATAAAAAGAAAACTCACTATAGAATGGCAGAATAGAGCGGTCAATGTCGGTCTTTGTTCAGAGAACTCCGGCACGGTGCTGGCAGCCAGTCGGAGTCAGGTAATCGTAGCAAACAGGTGGGAGCGCGAGACGGAATTTCCCCATTGTCGAGGAGCATGCTGCCCGGTAGATTACTCCCGAGTACACTAGGAGCCTGTCTGATAACATGGTTTTTTGTAGGTTGGGGTGAGTTATGCGAACCCCAACGCTGATTTTGTTGGGCTTCGTTCCTCAGCGCCAACCTGCATTTTGGAGTCCATTGCTATTCTCGGACAGGCTCCTAGGATCGGCTTATCAATAAACCCTCCCGGTCGTGACAGCGATATTGCCGGGATGGCCTGACCGAGGTTCGGATGAGTGATAACCACCAGGCAATCGAGCAGCTGACCCGCGCACTCGAAACTGTCAATCGTAAAATCGGGGCCGTGGAGTGCCACGGATTGTTGACCGGCCTCCTGTGCGCCAAGTCGGGGCTGAACGAGCAGGAGTGGGTCCGGTTTATTGCTGCAGGAGAGAATCCAGAGGAGGGGGAGGCCGTCTTCAAGGCGCTCTATAGCGAGACGGTGCGACAGCTGGAGAACACCCTGCTGGACTTCCATCCCTTGCTGCCGGATGAAGATGAAGCCCTGGAAGAGCGCGTGGTCGCTCTCGCCGAATGGGTGCAGGGGTTCCTGCTGGGGCTCGCTGAAGGGGGGAGTGCGGATCCGGACAAACTGCCGGAGGACAGTGCGGAAATCGTCCGCGATTTTGCCCATATCGCCGGTGCCGAGAGCTATGAGTTCGGCGAGAGTGACGAAGATGAAAGCGCGTACACCGAGTTACTCGAGTATGTGCGAACCGGCGTGCTGCTGGTCAATGAGGAGGTCAACCCGACCAAAGCCCCGCCGCTGGGCGATGTTACGCTGCATTAGGGGCTAGTGGTCATCTTCAGGGTAAACGCATACGCTCATGGCTCGAGCCGGCGAACGACATCAGCATGCGGTTGCCCTTTTTGTCATCCTCACCCTTATATGTAGCTAGCGATCAATTTATGGAAAAGAAGGAATTCGAACGTCGTCGCCGTCGGTTGATGAAAGAGATGGGCGACAACAGTATCGCTATCCTGCCGACCGCTCCGGAGCGGCAGCGCAATCGCGACGTGGACTATCCCTACCGACCCGATTCGGACTTTTACTATCTCACCGGCTTTCCGGAGCCCGAAGCCGTCGTGGTGCTGGTGCCTGGCCGCCGCCATGGCTCTTACATACTCTTCTGCCGTGAACGCGACTCCCGGATGGAGACCTGGAACGGTCGCCGAGCCGGATTGGACGGGGCGGTAGAGGCGTATGGTGCCGATGACGCCTTTCCCATTTCCGACATCGACGACATCCTCCCCGGTCTACTGGAGAACCGGGATCGCGTCTATTACGCCATGGGGTGCCATGCCGAGTTCGATTCCCAGGTCATGGAGTGGGTCAACCGGCTGCGCAAGAAGGCCCGCACCGGCGTGCACACTCCCGGCGAATTCGTGGATCTCGACCACCTGCTGCATGACATGCGCCTCTACAAGTCGGCTGCGGAACAGCGGGTGATGCGCCAGGCCGCGCGTATCAGCTCCTCGGCCCACCGCCGCGCCATGGCGGCCTGTCGTCCGGGCATGTGGGAGTACCAGATCGAAGCGGAACTGCTGCATGAATTCATGCGCCACGGAGCGCGTTCGCCGGCCTATCCTTCCATTGTCGGCGGCGGGGAGAACGGCTGCATTCTGCACTACACCGAGAACGCCAGCCGTTTGAACGATGGCGACCTGCTGCTCATCGATGCCGGTTGCGAACAGGAGTGTTACGCATCCGATATCACCCGCACCTTTCCGGTGAATGGCCGTTTCAACAGAGAGCAGCGGGCACTCTACGAACTGGTGCTCGAAGCCAACCGCGCCGCCATCGCCCAGGTGAAACCGGGCAATCACTGGAATCGGCCCCATGAAGCTGCGGTCAAGGTCCTGACCCGCGGTCTGGTGAGACTCGGCCTGTTGAAGGGAGAGCCTGCCACACTGATCAAGAAGGAGACCTACCGGCATTTATTCATGCACCGCACCGGGCACTGGCTGGGGATGGACGTGCATGATGTGGGTGACTACAAGATTGGCGATCAGTGGCGGGTTCTGGAGCCGGGGATGACACTGACCATCGAGCCCGGCCTCTATATCCCGGCGGGGAGCAAGGGTGTGGCGAAAAAGTGGTGGAACATCGGTATCCGCATCGAAGACGACGTGCTGGTCACCAAGGCGGGCTGCGAGGTCTTCACCGATGGTGCTCCCAAGGACCCGGATGAAATCGAAGCCCTGGTGGGGACGGCCTAGAGCACCGAACCAATAAACGCCAAGTCTATCGGTTGTCTCCGGTATTGGCCGAAAGCATGGAAATCCCCCTTCCCCACGGGAGGGGGTTAGGGGGAGGGCGATCTAAATAAAGTCGTGGCGTTTATACATCCCCATCTCCCCAGCCCTCGCTCGTGGAGAGGGCATGTTCGCCCTCCGCCGGTGGTTTAGTTTGTTCGGGTGCTCTAGGAGCATGTTCGAACACGGGGAATATACGGGGTTCTATGATTGCCCCGTGGGGGATTGAAAAGGGGCCTGAAAATGGATTATGACATTCTGATTATTGGCGGCGGCATGGTAGGGGCGAGCCTGGCCCATGCGCTGAAAGAGGTGCCACTGCGCATCGGTCTGATCGAGGCGGTGCCGCTCGCGAGTGTTGGAGAGCCCGGTTTCGATACTCGGGCGATCGCTTTGGCCCAGGGCTCGAAGCGGATCCTGGACGCGATCGGTGTCTGGGAAGCCGTGGAGGCACTCGGCGTATCCCCCATCCGGCAGATCCATGTTTCGGACAAGGGTCACTTCGGAACCACGCGTCTGTCCGCTTCGGAAGAGGGAGTGGAAGCGCTGGGCTACGTGGCCGAAGCCGGCGTCATCGGGCGTGGCCTGATGGCGTCTTTCGACAGTCTGCACCATGCCGAACTCATCTGCCCGGCGGCGTTCAGGGATCTGGAGTTTGCCGAGGACCACGCGCGGGTCGAAGTGGAGGAAGAGGGGCGGCGGCGCGACCTCACCTGCAAGTTGGTGGTGGCCGCCGATGGCGGACGTTCCGAGATCCGCGAGCGGGTCGGGGCCCGTTTACTCAAGCTGGGCTATGGACAGACCGCCATCATTGCCCACGTGGTCACCGACCAGCCTCATGGCGGCACGGCCTATGAGCGTTTCACCGATTCCGGGCCTATGGCCCTGCTGCCCAACACCGCCCCCGAGGGAACAGAAGGGGGCGAGCAGGGCGACCGGCGCCGGTCACTGGTGTGGACCGTCAGGGATGAACAGGTGGATGAGGTCCTGCTGTGGGATGATGCGAGCTTCCTCAAACGCCTCCAGACCCGCTTCGGCGGACGTGCCGGGAGCTTTCTGGAGGCGAGCCCGCGCTGCGCCTATCCCCTCGGCCTGCAATTCGTGCGTGATCCGGTGCGCCGGCGTCTCGCCTTTATCGGCAATGCCGCCCATATCGTTCATCCGGTCGCGGGACAGGGTTTCAATCTGGGGCTCCGGGACGTCGCGGTACTGGCGGAGGTGCTCGCCGATGCAGTCCATCGCGGCAGCGATCCCGGCGCCCTGAAGAATCTCCGCGGCTACGCCCGCTGGCGCCGCCCCGACTACCTGCGGGTGATGGCCATGACCGACGGACTGGCGCGCACTTTCTCCAACGAATTTCTTCCGGCCGTGGTCGCACGGAATCTGGGGCTGATCGCCATGGAAGTGCTGCCCCCCGCCCGCCACCTGCTGGCGCGCCAGGCTATGGGACTCACCGGCCGACTCCCGCGCCTCGCCCGAGGGCTCCCGGTGTATTGAGATACGAGATACGAGGTACATCACCTTGCGACCTTCCTCGCATCTCGTATTTCGCACCTCG
>NZ_JAENYR010000067.1:0-6519 GCF_016841685.1 Thiohalomonas denitrificans | reverse complement strand
AGATACGAGGTACATCACCTTGCGACCTTCCTCGCATCTCGTATTTCGCACCTCGAATCTCGTCCCGTAGGGCGCATTCTGCCGAACAGAAGCCAATGCACGTGAAGAATGCACCCGACGAAATGCCGGTAACCCGGAGGGGCGAAGTCGAAATGCGCCGTTTTGCTATCGGGTATAAGGTTCGAGACAGATACGAGGTACATCACCTTGCGACCTTCCTCGCATCTCGTATTTCGCACCTCGAATCTCGTCCCGTAGGGCGCATTCTGCCGAACAGAAGCCAATGCACGTGAAGAATGCACCCGACGAAATGCCGGTAACCCGGAGGGGCGAAGTCGAAATGCGCCGTTTCTCCGTAAGGTATCTGAAAATGCCGAATCTCGAACCTCGAACCTTCGATGAGGAGTAGCAAATGGATTATGACGTTCTGATCGTCGGTGGCGGGATGGTGGGTGCCACACTGGCGTGCGCGCTCGGTGAAAGCCCGCTGCGGGTTGCCGTGCTCGAGCGCGGCGACCCCGACCAGGCCTGGCCGCGGACTGAGTACGATATCCGGGTCAGTGCCCTAACCCATGCCAGTATGCGAATCTTCGAGGCGGTCGGGGCCTGGGAAGGCATGAAGGCACGGCGGGTGTCCCCTTACCGGGCAATGCACGTCTGGGATGCGACCGGCTCCGGGGCCATCCATTTCGATGCCAATGAGCTCGGTGAAGCGAATCTCGGCCATATCGTGGAAAACAGCGTCATCCTGGGGGCGTTGCGGGAGCGGATGGCGCAGCTGGACAACGTGGAACTGATCTCGCCGGCTGAGGTGGTCTCCCTGGACCGCGACAGCGATGCCGCACGCCTGCTCCTTGCCGGCGGACGGCGCCTGGAGGCGGCGCTGGTGGTGGGTGCCGATGGTCTGCAATCCCGGGTGCGCGAGGCTGCGGGCATCACCACCACCGGGTGGGCCTACGACCAGCATGCACTGACCGCCAGCGTGCGTACCTCCAGACCTCATGAGGAGGCCTGCTGGCAGCGCTTCGCGCCCGACGGCCCCCTGGCTTTCCTGCCGCTGCCGGAGCCGAACCTCAGCTCCATCGTCTGGACCACCTCCCCGGAACATGCCCGTGTTCTGTCGGAGATCGAGCCGTCCGCCTTCCTTGATGAGTTGCAGCAGGCCTTCGGTGACCGCCTGGGGCGCATGGAAGCGGTGGGCCAGCGCGGCGTCTGCCCGTTGGCCCTCCAGCATGCCGATGCCTACTGCGCGGAACGGGTGGTACTGGTGGGTAATGCCGCCCATGCGATCCATCCCCTCGCCGGTCAGGGGTTGAATCTGGGCACCCTGGACGCCGCCGCCCTGGCTGAAGTGCTGATCGACGCCGCCCGGGGCCATCGCGATATCGGTAGCCGGTCCGTCCTCCGTCGATATGAGCGCTGGCGCAAGGGGGACAATGTAGTGGTAACCGCCGCGATGGACGGTTTCAAACGCCTGTTCGGAAGCCAACTGGCGCCGGTGCGGTGGGCACGAAACCTCGGCCTCCGGCTGACCGACGCGACCGGCCCCGTAAAGCAAACCCTCATCCGGCGCGCCATGGGATTGAGCGGAGACCTGCCGCGGATCGCGAGATCAGTGGCTAGTCGCTAGTAGCCAGGAGCCTGCCCGAGAATGGCAATGGGCTCCAAAATGTAGGTTGGCGCTGAGGAACGAAGCCCAACAACAGCCCAACAGAATCAGCGTTGAGGTTCGTATAACTCACCCCAACCTACAAAAACGATGTTCTCGGACAAGCTCCTGGCAGCTAGTCATGTAGGTCGGGCTTTAGCCCGTCGCAGTTCAAATGACGGTACGAGTGAGTGGCTAGTGGCTAGTTGCGAGTTGCGAGTAGCTAGGAGCCTGTCCGAGAATAGCTGGGGCTTCAAAATGTAGGTTGGCGCTGAGGAACGAAGCCCAACAACAAGCCCAACAGCGTTGGGGTTCGTGTAACTCACCCCAACCTACAAAAACGATGAAGGCCTGAACGCCGACCTGCATCTCTCACCCCTAGCCCCTAGCCACTCGCCCCTCGCCACCTCGCCACCTCGCCCTTCGCCCCTCGCCCCTCGCCCCTCGCCCCTCGCCCCTCGCCACTAGCCACTAGCCACTAGCCACTAGCCACTAGCCACTCAACCCTTGACAGGCGCTGCAAAACTAAACGAGAATCGTTTTCGTTACCGTTTCAGTTAGAAGAGTCGCTTGAGGAGGCGTGCACCAATGAAAAACAGATGGGTCGTGGCGGGAGCAGCGCTGTTGATCGGAGTGAGCGGTCAGGCCTGGAGTGCCGAAGAGGTGAACCTCTACTCGGCCCGAAAGGAAAATCTCATCAAGCCGCTGCTGGAGCGGTTTACCGAAGAGAGCGGTATCGAGGTCAACCTGGTGACCGGAAAGGCTGATGCGCTGCTCAAGCGCCTGGAGGCCGAGGGTCGCCACAGTCCGGCGGATCTGCTGCTGACGACCGATGCCGGCCGGCTGCACCGTGCCAAAGAGGCCGGCGTGCTGCAACCGATGCAGTCGGATGCGCTGGAGCAGGTGATCCCGGATACGTACCGAGATCCGGAGGGTTACTGGTACGGTCTCTCGGTCCGGGCGCGTCCGATTCTGTATGTCAAAGACAAGGTCGACCCGCAGGAGTTGTCCACCTACGAAGACCTGGCGGATCCCCGCTGGAAGAACCGGGTCTGCATCCGCTCCTCCGGCAACATCTATAACCAGTCGCTGGTCGCCTCGATGATCGCCTCTCGCGGCCAGGAGGCCACCCAGCAGTGGGCGGATGCGTTTGTGAAGAACTTCGCCCGCAAGCCCGCCGGTGGGGATCGCGATCAAATCGCGGCCGCGGCTGCGGGGATGTGCGACATCGCCGTTGCCAATACCTATTATCTCGGAGTCATGCTCCATTCCGACGACCCCGCTCAGCGCGAGGCAGCGGAGAAGGTGGCGGTCTTCTGGCCCAATCAGGAGGGCCGCGGTACTCACGTCAACGTCAGCGGTATCGCCCTGACCGCGGCCGCAGGTAATCGGGACAACGCCCAGCGGCTGATGGAGTTCCTGGTCAGCGACGAGGCCCAGGCATGGTACGCCGAGGTCAATCACGAATACCCGGTCAAGGCCGATGTGGCCTGGAGTGAAACCCTGCAGTCCTGGGGAACCTTCAAGGCAGACGACGTCAACATGGCCAGGCTTGGCGAGTACAATGCCGAGGCATTGAAGCTGATGGATCGCGCCGGCTGGCGATGAACTCGAAAGTGGAAAGTGAGTGGGACCCGCCGAAGGGCGGGTTCATGAGCCTTCACGGGGATGGGTTGGCATCCCGGATAAGGCGACGCCTCCCCGATTCCTGGCAGGCGGGCGTTGCGCTGGTGGCACTGCTGCTGGCGCTGCCGATCCTGACGGTGTTTGGACACCTGTTCGTCCCGGCCGGAGATGTCTGGGGCCATCTGGTGGACACCGTGCTGGCCGACTACGTCGGCAATTCGCTGGTGCTGATGGCAGGGGTCGGCCTCGGCACGCTCTTGCTGGGCGTCGGCAGTGCCTGGCTGACGAGCCTCTGCGATTTCCCCGGCCGGCGTGTCTTTGAATGGGCACTACTGCTGCCGCTGGCGGTGCCGGCCTACATCATCGCCTACACCTACACCGGTCTGCTCGACTTTACCGGACCCGTTCAGACCACCCTTCGGGAAACGTTCGGCTGGTCCTACGGGGACTACTGGTTCCCTGAAATCCGCTCTCTCGGGGGCGCCGTGGCGATGCTGTCACTGGTGCTCTACCCCTATGTCTATCTGATGGCGCGCGCCGCCTTCCTGGAGCAGTCGGTGGCGGTGCTGGAGGTCAGTCGGACCCTCGGGGCGGGCCCCTGGCGCTCCTTTTTCCGCGTAGCCCTACCCCTGGCCCGACCGGCCATCGCCACCGGGGTCTCCCTCGCCCTGATGGAAACCCTCGCCGACTACGGCACGGTCGAGTATTTCGGGGTCAGCACCTTTACCACCGGAATCTTCCGCACCTGGTTCGGATTGGGAGACGCCACAGCGGCGGCCCAACTGGCCGCCATGCTGCTCGGATTCGTGTTCGTGCTGATCCTCCTGGAGCACTGGTCGCGCCGCCGTGCCCGCTTTCATCAGGCGACGCAGCGCTATCAGATGCTGCCCCGCTACCGTCTCCAGGGTTGGCGCCGGTGGGCGGCGGTCGCCGGCTGTGCCTTTCCGCTGCTGCTGGGATTTGTGGTGCCGGCGGGGCAGCTCTCGGCCTGGGCTGTGCGCACCGCCGGGCGCACGGTGGATAGCGACTTCTTCGAGCTGACGCTGAACAGCATGGGCCTTGCGGCCGGTGCCGCGCTGGTCACGCTCCTGCTGGCCCTGTTCATGGCCTATGGCAAGCGGCTGTGCCGGGGTCCGATCGTCAATACCGCCGTCCGTGTCGCCGGTATGGGGTACGCTATCCCGGGGACGGTCATCGCTATCGGTGTCATGCTGCCGCTGGCCCGGGTGGACCGGGCCCTCGATGGCTGGTCCGTGGAGGTCTTCGGCATCTCCACCGGGTTGCTGCTGTCGGGAACCCTGTTCGCACTGCTGTTCGCCTACGCGGTGCGCTTTCTGGCGGTCTCTCTGCAGGCCGTCGAGGGGGGGCTCGGCAGGATACGCCCGAGCATGGACGATGCGGCCCGCTCTCTGGGCCTGCGGCCCACCCAGGTGCTGCGCCGGGTCCATATGCCCGTCATGCGGGGAACGCTGTTGACGGCGCTGCTGCTGGTGTTCGTCGATGTGCTCAAGGAGCTGCCGGCCACGCTGGTGCTGCGGCCCTTCAATTTCAATACACTCGCGGTGCGGACCTTTGAACTCGCCTCGGATGAGCGGCTGGCGGATGCCTCAAGCGCCGCGCTCACCATCGTACTGGCCGGTATCGTGCCGGTGATTCTCTTGTCGCGTTCCATTGGCCGCTCCAGGGCAGGGCAGAAGCATGCAGCTTGAAGTTGACAATGTTACGCTCGGATACGGAAACGAGGATGTCGTCCACTCCGTCTCCTTTCGCCTGAAACCCGGTGAACTGGGCTGCCTGCTGGGGCCCAGTGGCTGCGGCAAGACAACCCTGCTGCGGGCCGTTGCCGGCTTCGAGCCGGTCCGGTCCGGAGCGATCCGCATCGGGGGTGAAACGGTCAGTTCCCCGCAGTCGACGCTCCCACCGGAGCGCCGCGGGGTAGGGATGGTGTTTCAGGACTACGCCCTCTTTCCCCATCTTTCGGTTCGGGACAACATCGCCTTCGGTCTGCGTCGCAGTGCCCGAAGCGAGCGGGCGAAGAGGGTCTCGCGGCTTCTGGATCTGATTGGCCTGGCGGGCTACGGCGATGCCTATCCCCACCAGCTCTCCGGCGGACAGCAGCAGCGGGTGGCGCTGGCACGGGCGCTGGCCCCGAAGCCGCGGCTGCTGCTTCTCGACGAGCCCTTCTCCGGACTCGACGTCGAGCGCCGCGAAGAGCTCGCCCGCGAGGTCCGCTGCATCCTCAAGCAGGAGGGCATCACCGCCCTGATGGTCACCCACGACCAGTCCGAGGCCTTCGCCACGGCCGACAGTATCGGCGTCATGTCGGGCGGGGAGATCGTCCAGTGGGACAGCGGCTACAACCTCTATCACCGGCCGGCCAACCGCTTCGTGGCCGACTTCATCGGCCAGGGTGAACTGATCCCGGGACGGGTGAACGAAAGCGGCGGGGTCGAAACCGAACTCGGGGTGATCGGCGGGGCGGCGCCTGCCCAGTGCCGCCCCGGCTGCGCCGTGGAGGTATTGATTCGCCCCGACGATGTCCTCGACTGCCCCACCGGAACCCCGGCCCGGGTCGACGCCCGCGCCTTCCGGGGCGCGGATTTCCTCTATCAGCTCTCGCTCCCTTCAGGTGCCCGGATCCTCTGCCTCACCCACAGCCACAACCGCTATGAAGTGGGCGAGCACATCTCCGTCCGGACCCGGATCGATCATGTCGTGGCGTTCCCGGTGGAGCCCCGGAAGTCGGAGGCCCGGACCCCTTAGGAGGCGCGCCCCCGCGGCGATTCCCGTCCCCACCCCCGCTCCGCGGCCCTGAATCACTGAAGAACTCCTGGCTGTCATTGCGAGCCGTGCCCCTTGCTGCGCAGGCCCGAATCAAAGATCAACATTTAGCCGTCATTGCGAGCCGTGCTTCTTGCTGTGCAGGCCCGAATCAAAGACGAACATTTAACCGTCATTGTGAGCCGTACCCCCAGCTACGCTGGCCCGAATCAATAACGAACGTTTAGCTGTCATTGCGAGCCGTACCCGCCGCTACGCGGCCCCGAATCGGTGACGAACGTTCAGCCGTCATTGCGAGGAGCCCCAGCGACGCGGCAATCTGGGGTTTTGGGAGCAGGAGATTACTTCGTCGCCGGGGCTCCTCGTAATGACAGCGAGGGCAAGTTCATCAGGAGCCGTACCCGCCGCTGCGCGGCCCCGAATCGGTGACGAACGTTCAGCCGTCATTGCGAGGAGCCCCAGCG
>NZ_JAENYR010000066.1:1747-18941 GCF_016841685.1 Thiohalomonas denitrificans | reverse complement strand
CTCGGCTCTGGCATCCTGCGTCGCTCTACCACCTACATCCATGTAGGCGTCCTCGTAATGACAGCGAGGGCAAGTTCTTCAGGAGAGCTGCTCAACCCGCAGGGGAGGACTGACAAGGAAACCCTGCAGACCGTCGCATCCATGGCTGACGAAGAAATCCAGTTGTTCCTGGGTCTCCACGCCTTCAGCGATGACTTCGATATTGAGACTGTGGGCCATAACGATAATGGCATTGGAGATAGCAGCATCATCCGGATCGCTCACCACGTCGTGAACGAACGACATATCGAGCTTCAGTTTGTCGATAGGAAACCGTTTCAGATAGAAAAGCGACGAGTAGCCGACACCGAAATCATCGATAGTAATGTGCACGCCCGCTTCCTTGAGGGTGCACAGAATCCGGAAGGTCGCTTCCGGGTCCTGCATGACCGCGGTTTCGGTCAATTCGAGCTCCAAGTCGCCCGGCTGGACACCATGTCCCTGGATAGCGGCGATGATGTTTTCGGCAATGCGCGGCTGACGGAACTGGCGCGCGGAGAGATTAATCGCAACGCGGTGTCGAATAGAGCCCGTCTGGTTCCAGGTGAAGATTTGTCGGCAGACCTTGTGCAAAACCCAATCCCCTATGGCATCGATCAGCCCGGTGGCCTCGGCAATCGGAATAAATCGATCGGGGGAAAGTACCCCATGCTCGGGGTGGTTCCAGCGGATAGCAGCCTCCAGCGCGATTTCGGCACCGCTGCTGACCTCGATTTGAGGTTGATACACCAGGAAAAACTCATCGCGTTCCAGGGCCCGGCGCAATGCGCTCTCGATGCTCAGCCGTTCTACCGCCTTCTGATTCATTCCGCCGGTAAAAAAACGATAGTTGTTACGGCCCTCCGCCTTGGCCACATACATGGCCGTATCGGCGTTCTTGAGCAGAACCGCGATGTCTTCCCCATCATCCGGATAGACACTGATGCCGATGCTGCCGGTTATATCGACCGTTTCACCGTGGATGCGCATCGGTATAAATAGTGAATTATTGATACGCCGGGCCGTCTCGGCAACCGCGGCGATATCCTCGGCCTCTTCCAGGAGGATAATGAACTCATCGCCTCCCATTCGCGCAACCGTATCTTCCGTCCGGATACTGTGTTCCAGCCGGTCGGCGACCTTTTTTAACAGTTCGTCACCGGCGTCATGTCCGAGGGTGTCGTTAATCACCTTGAAGTTGTCCAAATCCACGAAGAGGATGGCAACCCGCTTCTTCGCCCGCCGGGCACGATCGACCCCGTGTTTGAGCCGGTCGTAAAAGAGGTTTCGATTGGGAAGCCGGGTAAGGCTGTCGTAGTTGGCGAGCCGTTCCAACTGGTCCTGGCTCTGCTTGATTTCGGTGATGTCACGAAATATCCCCACGTAATTGATCACCCGGCCCTCATCATCCAGCACGCTGCCCATATTGAGCAGGGCCGGAAAGACCTGACCATTGCGGCGGCGCCCCCAGAGTTCTCCCTGCCACTGGCCATGGTGCCCTACCCGTTCCCACATATGATGAAAGAACTCTTCCGAATGTCTACCGGAGTCCAGTAGCCGAGGGGAGTGGGCTATCGCTTCATCACGCCGATAACCGGTTATTTCCGAGAAGGCGCCATTGATATTCACGATGCGCTTTTCGCTATCGAGGATCATGATCGCCTCGGCACTGCTCTCGAATACCCGGGCGGCGAGTCGTAGCTCCTCTTCAGCGTGTTTCTGTTCGGTGATGTCACGGATGTAGGCCAGACAGTGCAATGGCTTTCCTTCGGCATCGGTGATCACAGAGATATTGACCGACGCCCACACCGCGTCGCCACTCTTGGTGAGATATCTTTTTTCGTATTCCACGGAGCGGGTTTTACGGCTCCACAACCGCTGAAAGGCATCCTCCGTCCGCTCTAGATCGTCCGGGTGAGTCACGTCCTGGACCCGCAATCTCTGCAACTCCGCTTCGCTATAGCCAAGCCACGCCGCAAGTCGCGGGGTAACGCGCAACCAGCGGCCATCAAGCCCGGTGCGAACGACCATGATCAACGAGAACTGCTCCGCACGCTCTCGCTGTACCTCGCTTTCGCGCAGCGCCTCCTCGGCCCGCTGGCGATCGGTCATCACGGCGACATAGTTGGCAGTGACCGTCAGCAACTGCACCTGGCGTTCATCCACCTCAATCTCTTCGGGAGCGGCAACCGAAATCAAACCTACTACGGTTTCACGGACCACCATCGGGACGGTCAGCACGGTCCGGAGCCCGGGCCCCAGCACACTGACTGCTCGCTGCCGGTGCTGCACCAGCGGCTTTCGTGAACGCAGCACCTGCCTCGCCGTATGATCGGGTTTTCGTTCTGCTTGCAACGCTTCGAGCCCCTGCCCCGCCTGCGGGGCCAGCTGGTCACGTTCGATATCGTAAGTCTCAATCAGAACGGCAGAAAACTCGGTCGTTTCCCGGAGGGCAATCGCTATATCGTTATAGGCTGCTGTCAGAGAGCGGCGCGTCAGAGCAATTTCCGAGATGCGGTTAAGGGTCTGCAGTTCACGATGGCGGATGCGCAGATCCTCTTCAATCCGGCGGCGTTCGGTCACGTCGTAGGCGATACCGAGTACCTCCTCGACATTGCCTTGGCGGTCAAGCAGAGGCACATAGGTGTAGACGAAGGTGAACGGCCGACCGCGAATATCCGTATGCGCCTCCACGAATTGGGGGCGTCGGGTACGCAGGGCGCGATTCAAGGTAGGGAGATAAGTCCCGGTAACCGAAGGGGAGAACAGCTCCTCGTCGGTACTGCCAATCACTTCACGTTCGGAGAGCTCCCATAGCTCCAGTGCACGGGAATTGATAAATCGAATGCGTTGTTGTGCATCGTACAGGGCCACCAACGCCGGGAGATTGTCGACCGCCCGGCGAAAACGCTCCTCACTCGTGCGCAGCGCCTTCTCAAACTGCTCCCGCTCAATGATTTCAATCTGCAATTCGGCATTGATGCGCTCGAGGGCGTCGGTGCGCTCCCAAATCTTCTCCTGCAACTCTTCTCGAATGCGTTCGACTTCCCGTTGGGCGACTCGCTCCGCAGTCACATCGATGCCGAAGATGGTGATCAGCTTCAGGCGTGAATCGTGGTAGGTATTCGCCGTATTCAACTCAATGGTGACGGGAGTGAGGTGTTTGCTCTGTACCTGGATTGCCCAGCCCTCAACATCACCTCGACGGAGTCTTCGATACAGCCGCCACAGGCCGCGCCGGTATTCGCCCGGAAAAAGCTTGTCCCACCATGCCTGGTCGATGAGTTCGGCGGGACGAAACCCTGTGACTTTGGCAACCGCATCGTTCAGTGAAAGCAGTGTCCCGTCGGGCTGCGCTTCGCACACGATGGCCCCGGCGCGCGCCGCCAGTCGCTGGTATCGATCTTCCGAGGCCTTCAAGGTTTTTCGGGCATCGGCCAGTAGCGATACCACTTCTGCGGGATCGACTCCCCCGGACTTTCCAACCCACCCGCCTTCGGCTTCGGCAAGCTGCCGTGTTACGGCCCGAATGCGCGTCTCCAGCGAGATAGGTCTGGCCCGGTTCTGTTCGCTCATACACTCCGACCGCGGTTGTGTACGGGTCGACGAGTCAAGGAAGGCACGGGCACTCCTGCACCGGCGCCTCAGCTCCACAATGCGACCGCTCTTTCCGAGTATAGAGAAGCCATCCGCCACTGCTGTCGCGATGCCTGCACACGGTTCCCAATGCGGCGTTCGCAAGCCTGATTACAGCCGCTCAAGTCCAGGGTAAACGCATACTCCCATTTTTGATGAGATATAAGTCCTTGATAGCCGGTACGCTGTGAATACGACCTACAGGAATGTAGGAAGTGACGATTATGCAGGAGCAATCATCTTTCATCCCGTGTACGTCCGACGGCAGCATCCCTCGACAAGTGTGCTCCTGCATTGTCTGACACCGCTATCCCTGGCGGCGTGCTGCCGACGACCTGCTGTCAAGGACTGACACCGCTCGCTTCAAAGTAGGCGGTTGCCCTGCGCTCAAGTCGGACCGGCGCGATATCGTCTCTCCTCAAGAGGTATAATCCGGACTATCTTTCTCTCAAAAGCCTGGAGAGATCCCGTGCGTGCAATCACTGTCGTATTCATCAGTTTTCTTGTCGTAGCCTGCGCTACCTCGCCGCTTGGCCGCCAGCAGCTCATTTTGTTTCCCGAAGCGCAAATCGCCGAAATGGGTGCTACGGCCTTCCAGGAGATCCAGAGGGAAAAGCCCACCGTGGGACCTGGCCCGACGGTGAGCTATGTCAAATGCGTGGCCGATGCCATTACCCGACAGTTACCCTCCTCCGTACCGCAGCAATGGCAGCTGTCGGTTTTCGAGGACGACGAACCCAATGCCTTCGCCCTACCGGGCGGAAATCTGGGGGTGAACACCGGGATTCTGGAGATTGCAGAAAACCCCTCTCAGCTGGCGACAGTGGTAGCGCATGAGATAGCCCATGTGCTCGCCGAGCATCCCAATGAGCGGGTCTCCACGCAATACGCCACCCAGACCGGACTGGACTTGCTGCAGGCGATTACCGGAGTGGGCCCGGAGCGCCAAGAGCTGTTCGCCCTGCTGGGTATGGGCGCCCAGGTCGGGGTCATTCTCCCGTTCTCGCGACGACAGGAACAAGAGGCCGATCTCTATGGTCTGGATCTGATGGCTCAGGCAGGTTTCGACCCGCGCGAAAGCACCAGATTCTGGCAGCACATGGAGTCGCAGGGCAACGGCGCGCCGCCGGAATTCCTTTCCACCCACCCTTCCGGAAAGACTCGCATGAGTGACCTCCAGGCACGAATCCCGGCGGCCATGGAGATCTATCAGCAGGCCCGAGCCCGGGGGATCCGGCCCGACTGCCAACCGCCGGGTTAGCTTCAGCCTTCTGCGGAGATCTCGCGCCGCAGGGCACGCAGCTCTTTTCGCATGGCGCGCAATTCGGCTTCAATGGATTCGGATTCGCTGTGGACCACCTCTCCGATCACCTCGTGCTCCTCCTCCATCTCTTTTTCATGCATCGTCTGCATGGTGTCGACAATGATGGCGATGAACAGGTTGAGCATGGTGAAGGTGGCGATCAGTATGAACGGCACAAAGAACAGCCAGGCATAGGGGTGCTGCTCCATCACCGGCCGGACGATCCCCATTGACCAGCTCTCCAGGGTCATGATCTGGAAGAGTGAATAGAGCGAACGTCCGATGCCGCCAAACCAGTCGGGATAATCGGCGCCAAAGAGGCCGGTTGCCATCACCGCCGCGACATAGAACAGGAGCAGCATCAGCCCACCGATGGCGGAGATCCCCGGCACGGCGCGCAGCAGCGCCTCCACTACGAAACGCAACCGGGGCATGACCGACACCAGCCGCAGGACACGAAGCACCCGCAGCGTGCGCAGTACCGCCAGCGGACCACTCGCCGGTACCAGCGCGATACCCACCACGATGAAATCGAAGACGTTCCAGGGGTCGCGAAAGAAGCGCAGGCCTTTAGCGAACAGTTTGGCGCCGATCTCGGCGACAAACACGGTCAACACGAGGTGGTCGATCGTTCGCAGCACGTCACCGAAAACTGCCATCACCCCGGGCGAGGTCTCCAGTCCCAGGGTACCGGCGTTAATGGCGATCAGTGTCATGATGCTGCGCTGGACGAACGTCGATTCTACCCGGGCGTAAACCCGGGCCCTCAGACCCTGTTCACTCACTTTTTAACCTCTGCCTCTTCGAGAGCCGGCAATTCTACCCGATGCGGTGGCTGTGCACGTAGATCGAAATCCCGGACCCGCCGATGGTGGCAAGGGGAAACGAGACTATGTCCGATAGACTGCTAGCATTAACGCAACAGCCCATCCACGGAAGGAAGGGTGCCATGCACATCCATCGAAAGACCCGCAGAGCCGGCAGTCTGCTGTCCGTATTGCTTCTTCTGGCGGGGTGTCAGGAGCCGGTGCAGCCCGAGACGATCACCATGCCCATCCGGGAAGACCCGCCGGTGACGACGGTCCCGACCACGGTCGATCCCCGCCTCCCTCACTTCCAGGCAGCGAACTCTCCACGGCTGGGCAAATTGCACATCGTCACCGAGCGGGAAACGCTGCAGCTGGCTCAGCTCTGGGCATCCACACTCAGCAGCGGGCAGTCCCGTCTCCAGGTCCAGACCCTGGCACCGCCATCCGAATCGGCGGTGTGGTGGTGGCAGGCCGGGCGGACCCATCGCGTCGCTCTGCTGAAAGAGGTCATGGAACCCGAAGAGCAGGCAGCCTTCGAAACCGAATGGGGATATCCGCCGCAGGGCATCGTGGTTGCCATGGACCCGATGGTTGTCGTGGTCCGGAAAGGCAACCCGCTGGTTGAACGCGGGATTTCACTGGAAGAGCTGGAGGCGATTTTTTCGCGCCGTCCCCGAAATGGCCACACTCCGATCCGCAAGTGGGATGCCTTCGAGGTCGGCGCGGGGTGGTCGCAGCGAGATATCAGCGCTTATGGTCAGGAAAACGGCAGCCCGTTGGACCAGTGGTTCCGGAAGCGGATTCTGCATCACCGCGATTACCAGCCGGAGATGGTACGGGTGCCCGATTCCCAAGCCGTCGTGGCCGAAGTCTCCAGGACCGCTAGGGGCATCGGTTACGCCAACCTGAGTGCCTTTAGAGGTCCCGTCTCCCCCGTGCCGGTCATCCACACCGAGGGCGAGGCTCCCATCCTCCCGACCGCTGAAAACCTTTTCCAGGCGCGTTATCCACTATCACCCGGAAACCTGTATCTCTATATCAACCACCGCCCGGGGGTTGCCCTCGACGTACTGCAACGGGAATTGGTGCGCTTTGTCTATAGCCAGACCGGCCAAAGCCTGGCCGCGGAGACTGGGATGGTACCCATTTCCGCACTACACGCAGTGAGTGAACTGCAGCGCTCGGAAATCAGCCTGACGCCCGAAGATGTGCTTTTGGCCTCGTCACCCATCCCATAGGACGCACCGACACCCACTATGTCGGGCTTTAACCCGCACTGCGAAACCGGGTCTCCAGAGAAAACCAGATGACCTTATCTCGGTGTTCTTTGTGCCTCTGTGACTAAGCCGCGAACGCCAACCTCTGTGAAGCACCCGGGGCTGTTTATCGAGCAGGGCTCGCTGGCTTTTCCGCCAAGAGCTTCTCCACAATGGCGATCACCTCGGGAGCATCCCATTCCAGCGCGCCATAGTAGCTGTAACGGATTCGTCCCCGCGCATCGATCAGAAAATTCGTCGGAAAAGCGCTGATGTTCCAGGCGTTGAGAGCTTCGCCTTCCAGATCGATCAGCACCGGGAAAGCAACCGGCCGCTTTTCGAGAAAACGGCGCACGGTCGCCTCATCTTCGCCCACATCGACCGCGAGGACGCTAAAGCCCCTCTCTTCAAATCGCTCCTGCAGCCGCCCCAGGGACGGGATCTCATGGACACATGGAGGACACCACGTTGCCCAGAAATTGACCAGTACGACACGTCCCTTGTGGCTCGCCAGATCGTAGGATGCCCCCTGCAGGCCCGGCAGCCTCAACACGGGTGGGACGGGGTCCCCGGTATAGGGGCGCAGGCCAGCTGCCGGTCCGGGCTCGGAACTGTTTTCGTCATCGCCGCGTAGATCCGGGGGATGGCGGGGGCCCGCATAAGGCTCGAGCAACTTGGAGGCACGGACAATGAGGGCCGGCATCCGTTGATTCACGGTGCGCTCTGCATCGTCGGGTTGCTCCCGGCTGATGAAACCGTCGCTGACCGTGGGCAGGTAATGTTGAAAGATGTCACTTCCCCCGGAGGCGAGGCCCTGGGCGAGGACAGAGAGATGCCAGCGCTTTGCGGATAGTGCCGGCTGAAAGAGATAAAGAGGCAGGTTCGTTGCGGTGGCGACGGGGCGATAGCTGGGCGGCTCGCCCGGTTCCGGCAACCCCTTCTGCAGATTGGGATAGGCCAGAATAACGCCGGCCAGGCATTCGGAACCGGGGTGATCCCGCTGCCAGGCGCGGACGGCCTGCAACGCCAGAGCCGCCCCTCTGCCGGAAGCGAACAAAAACAGCCGCTGCACATCCGCTGCTGCGGCCTCGATGAGGGATACCATGTCCTCCACCGGCACCCGTTCGAGGCTAGTCCGCTCGGCTGCGAGGAAATAGGCGGTGTGAAGGTCGGCGGCCCACACCGAAGGGCCGATGGTGGCAAGTTCACGCGCAACGCCCAATTCCTGCGACTGTAGACCCTCCTCGGCAGGCAGCCAGAGTACGCGAACATTGTCATCATCCATGCCGGAGTAACGCTCGATCGGGATCTCGGCACCGGTATCCAGAAGCAGCGGCTCCGCGAATTCAGCTGCCACCACCGGCGCCACCAACAGGGAAAGCAAACAGAGATAAAGCCGCATTTTTCCTCGTGAGTCGGATTCGAAGGGTGCCAGTTTATAACAAGAGTTGCGGACCACACCCATGTGCAGGTCAGGATCGACGCATGCTCGCATTTTTGTTTGCCGGCGAGCGATGTAAGTCCTTGATAGCCGGTACGCTGTGAATACGACCTACAGGGATGTAGGAATGAAGATTATGCAGGAGCGTTGCCCTGATGCGCACGTCGATTCGGCAAGACAACCCTTGAAATTGTGCTAGTTTTTACGGTTAGGCTGACCTCCCGGGACTCGTTTGCGCAACATTCCCGCGATCCATGCGACTTTGCGTCCACAAAGGAAAACAACATCCCATGCCGATGTCCCGGCTCCCGCGAAACCTGTTCCTGGCTCTGGGCCTTCGCATGGTGATATGGGGCCTGCTGATTGGTGCCGCTTTTCCGGTATTCGTGAACGCGCTGGGCCTTCCTACGCGAGACACTCTCACTCCTCTCTTCTGGGGCGCATCACTGACGGCCGGACTGCTGGCCGGCCTGGCGAGCTTGCTATTTGCCCACAGGATGGTCGGGCCACGCTTGTCTCTGCTCGCCGAACGCATGAACTACATCAGGCGCGCCATCAACACGGCCACCTACACCGGCGACTGGTCCGACTGTACCCCCGAGCGCTGCCATGTGCCGGCTGACTCGAATGACGCCGTGGGCAATGCTGCAAGGGCGTTCAACGACCTCGTCGGCGCCCTGTTCCGGAGCCACAACACCGCAAGGGCCGCCAGTGAGTTTTCGACCATACTCTCGTCCGAACTGGAGCTGGAGAGTCTGTGCGATAAGGCCCTTCAACTGTTCACAGGGCACACGGGAGCGATAGCGGGTGCGGTTCTTGCCGGCCCGCCGAACCAACTATCGGTGGTAGCCCACCGCGGCCTCCTCGCCGCCGAAGCACTGGCAAAGTGCCGGCACGTGCAGATGGCATTGACGAGTGGGCGGTGTGAAAAAATTCCAGTACCCGGAAAGGTCCGTTTCGCGGCACAGACGACGGATCCCCCCCTCCGGGAGTTGATCGTTGTGCCTGCCCTGTTCGACAGCAAAGTACCCGGCACGGTCGTCCTGGCCACTCCCGGACCGTTCGACCCCGAAACCGAATGGCTGCTGGAGTTGTTTCGGCACTCGTTCGGCCTGGCCCTCAACAATGCGCTGGTTCACGATCAGCTTCGGCAGACCGCCGCCCTCGATCCACTGACCAGAATCTACAATCGCCGCTTCGGCATGGCACGGCTGGAAGAGGAATTCAAACGCGCCCACCGCACCGATAACGCTCTCGGCGTCCTTATGGTGGACCTGGATCACTTCAAGAATATCAATGACCAATATGGCCATCTGATGGGAGACCGGGTGCTGATTGCGGTGACCCGCCGGTTGAAGGGTGAGATCCGGGAGAGCGATTTGCTGATCCGGTTCGGAGGGGAGGAATTCCTCATCGTTCTGCCGGGGGCCACTCCCAGCGACTGTCAGGCCTTCGCGGAACGGTTGAGAAAGGCAGTAAACGCAACGCCCTTTCGGGAGGACGGCATTGAACTCCCGCTGTCCGCCAGCGTGGGAGTCACGGCCTACCCCGCCCTGCCGGTCCAGACGGCCGAACAGTTGGTGGATGCCGCCGACCGCGCCCTGTATGAAGCCAAGTCGGACGGCCGCGACCGCGTGGTAATGGCCTGTGAATAGGACCAGGGCATACCGACAGGAGGCGCGCCCTCGCGGCGATCCCTATGGGAAGATCGCACCGGGACGAGCCTCCTGGCGAAGTACCGAGGAGCGTAGGCCCATTCGCGCTGACCGCCTGTGAATGGGTCCGGACCCGCTCCTAGCAGCCTGTCCGAGAATAGCGACCGTCCCGAGGGCAGGACGGGAGTCAGTTTTTTCGGCCATTTGAGGCGAATACGACTGTGGATACAGTCGTTGCAGCAACGCATGCCGCCATGGGCGGTAGTAGAGAATGTCTGGAACCTATCCTCGAGGAGGCCCGAGCCGAGCAGGCCAGTCTATTCTCGGAGAAGCCCCTAATCCTTGTAATGCGGATCGATCCAGCAGCGGGGGAGATTTTCACCAGAGGGGAAAATCAGGTCACTCTTGTCGAAATTGGCGGGTTCCTGCAGCTCTTCGCCGGAGTGGTAACGGCCTGCGACGCTGCCACGCAGCGGATCAATGATGGAGCTAATATCGAGGATTTCGACCAGATCACCATTGGTTTTATTCTTGAGGTACATGTTGCCTCCTATCGTATGGATTTCCTGCGCTGACCTGCCACTGACAAGTCTACGCAAGCAGCGTCGGTAACCGCCGGGGAACACTAGTCGGCATCGGCCGGGCCTCCATCGTCCCGGCCTTCACTTTTCGGTGCCCTCAGTGTCATCGGTGGCCTTGCTGATCATCAGTGAAAGATAGTGCCCTTGAGCCTCCCGGCAAGGCCTCCCGAAGGGATTACTGCCAACTAACCTCTAGCCAATCAGGGTGTTACTCGAGGTCCTGGACCCCTTTAGAAGGCCTGGGAGCCTGTCCAAGAACATCGTTTTTGTAGGTTGGGGTGAGTCATGCGAACCCCAACGCTGATTCTGTTGGACTTCGTTCCTCAGCGCCAACCTACATTTTGGAGCCCACGGCTATTCGGACAGGCTCCTAGAAGGCCGCCATTTCCAGGTCATCGGTGATGGCATCGACGCCGGCCCGGGCGCACTTCTCATCCGTTTCGCCCGAAGGGGCACCGCTGACACCGATACCACCGATAATCGTGCCGCCGGCGGTGATGGGAAGGCCGCCGGCGCTCATCACCAGCCCGTCCACCTTGCCAACGGAAAAGGGCGAGGTGAACCGTCCCTCCATATCAGAGGTCGCCATGTTGAACGACAGGGCCGTATAGGCCTTCTGATGGCTGATATTCAGGGTCAGGTCCCCCGCTAATACATCGCGCAGTACGACCTGCGGATGGCCCCCGCGATCCATGACGGTAACGGCCACCTGTACCCCCTCCTCCCGGCACTGATCGATGGTGGCCCGGGCAATGGTCAGGGCGCTTTCCATCGAGAGACGCTTGATATCGACCATCAGGGGCTGCTCCTCCTCGGCCTGCAGCGTCGAGGACAGGCCGGCCAGGGCTAAGCAGGCGACCAGCGATAGCAGCAGCTTGTGGGCTTTGCGCATGGTGAAGATTCACTCCTCTTTCAAATCTAACTGTCTTTATAGCACATCAGCCAACCAGAAGAACCTCGCCAGGAACCGTGCTCCCTGCTGCCTAGGCCCGAATCAAAGACGAACATTTAGCCGTCATTGCGAGGAGCCGCAGCGACGCGGCAATCTCGCTGTTAGGACACCAGATTACTTCGTCGCCGGGGCTCCTCGTAATGACAGCGAGGGGAAGTTCTTCATGAGAACCCCCGCCGCTCCTAGTGTTCCTACAGCAATACCCGCTCGATGCCACCGGCGCGTGCCTGTTCGACGAAACGCTCCTGCCACCCGTCGCCCAGCAGCCGGTTGGCCATCTCCACCACGATGTAGTCACTCTCCAGGCCGGTGACGTCGGTGTAGCGCAACAGACCCTGCTGGCAGGAGGGGCAGGAGGTGAGGATCTTCACGTCGCCCTCGCTCTTCTCACGACCGGTGAGGGCGCGGATATTCTGATAGAGCTCCTCCTCCTTGCGGAAACGGACCTGGGTGGCGATGTCGGGGCGCGAGACGGCAAAGGTGCCCGACTCGCCGCAGCAGCGGTCCGAAAGCGTCACCTCCTGTCCCATCAGGCTGGCGGCGACCTTGACCGGGCTGTACTGCTTCATCGGCGTGTGGCACGGGTCATGGTAGAGGAACTGCTTGCCTTCCACGCCTTCCAGTTTGACGCCCTTTTCCATCAGGTATTCATGGATATCCAGCAGACGGCAACCGGGGAAAATCGCCTCGAAGCGATACTTCATCAGTTGGTCCATACAGGTCCCGCAGGAGACCAGGACCGTCTTGATATCCATGTAATTGAGGGTATTCGCCACACGGTGGAACAGCACCTGGTTGTCCACCGAGATACGGTGGCCGCGGTCACTCTCCCCCGAGGCACTCTGCGGATAACCGCAACACAGGTAGCCGGGGGGCAATACGGTCTGGGCGCCGGTGTCGTAGAGCATGGCCAGGGTCGCCAGCCCCACCTGTGAAAACAACCGTTCGGAGCCGCAGCCCGGGAAATAGAAGACGGCGTCGGAGTCGTCGGTCACTCTGGCCGGATCACGCAGAATGGGCACGACCTTGTCGTCTTCCACGCCGAGCATGGCCCGGGTAGTCCGGGTCGGCATCCGGTTCGGCAGGGGTCGCTTGACGAAGTTGATCACCTGCTCGGTCACTGCCATCTTGCCGGTGGTCGCACGCGGGGGCTGTCCGTCCCGGATCAGCCGCAGGGATCGGGCGGTGCGGTAACCGAGACGCTGGGCGGCGTAGCCCCACTGGACGATACCCTTGCGCATGGCACGCACGCTGGCCGGGTCGGTGACATTGAGGAAAGCCATCGAGAGCCAGGTTCCGGCATTGCGGCGCTTCTTGCCCCGGGTGCGAAGAATATTGCGCATGCGCACCGAGACATCGCCGAAGTCGATATCCACGGGGCAGGGATTTTTGCAGCGATGGCAGATGGTGCAGTGATCCGCCACGTCGTTCATCTCGTCGAAGTGACGCAGGGAGATACCGCGCCGGGTCTGCTCCTCGTAGAGGAACGCCTCGATAATGAGGCCGGTGGCAAGAATCTTGTTGCGCGGAGAGTAGAGCAGATTCGCGCGCGGCACATGGGTGGTGCAGACCGGCTTGCACTTTCCGCAGCGCAGGCAATCCTTGACCATGTCGTTGAGCTCACCGAGCTCGCTCGCCTCCAGAATGAGGGCCTCCTGCTGCACCAGCCGCAGGGACGGGGTCCAGGCGTTGGCCAGCCCCGAGCCCGGCAGCAACTTGCCGCGATTGAAGCGGTTCTCCGGATCGATGCGCCGCTTGTAGTCGGCGAAGGCCTCGACCACCTCCGGGGCCAGATACTGGAACTTGGTCAGGCCGATACCGTGCTCGCCGGAGATCACCCCGCCCAGCGACTGGGCCAGCGCCATGATCCGGTCCACCACCCGCTCGGCCTCGTGCAGCATGGCGTAATCGTTGGAATGGACCGGGATGTTGGTATGCACATTGCCGTCACCGGCATGCATGTGCGTGGCGACGAACAGACGGCTGGCGCGGATGCGGGCATGGATGGCATCCAGCTTCTCGCGGACGCCCTCCAGCTCCCGGCCGGAATAGATCTCCTTGAGCGGCTTCTCCACCTCGCGGCGATAGGAGATGCGCAGCTCACGACGCTGGAGCAGCGACAACACGCTGTCGCCCTGACGACTCTGTTTAAAGGCCTCCTCGCCGACCAGATCCCGCTGTGCCGCGACCGCGGCATCGAGATGGTCGAGCAGTGCCCGCCAGCGCTCCCGGACCGCCTGCAGATGCAGGCTGGCGGCCTCGGTCTTGTTCGCCAGGATGGCGGCACTCTCGTCGCTCTCTTCATAGTCGGGATCGCGGCGCCGTTCCGCCAGCGGTCCCTGCAGATAGTCGAGCACTTCATCGATCATCCGGAGCTTGTTGGTGGTCGACTGCTCGATGTTGATACGCTCGATGCCTTCGCTGTATTCCGCCAGTTTGTCCAGCGGGATCACCACGTCCTCGTTGATCTTGAAGGCATTGGTGTGAACGGCGATGGCGGCGGTACGGGCACGGTCCTGCCAGAAACGGTGGCGCGCCTCGGGGCTGGTGGCAATGAAGCCCTCGGCGTGACGGGCATTGGCCATGCGGACCACTGCGGAGGCGGCCTCCGCCACCCGGTCCTCCTCCTCACCGACGATATCGGCGATCAGCACCATCTTGGGCAGATCGGGTCGGGGCGCCTTGGTGCTGTAGTTCACCGCCTTCACATAGCGCTCATCGAGGTGCTCCAGTCCGGCCAGCAGAACCCCCTCCCTGGCGTCTAGATACTCCTTGGTCTCGAGGATGGAGGGAACCGCTTCGCGCAGGTCCGAGCCGAAGAACTCCATGCAGACGGTCCGGGTGTGGGCCGGCATGCGATAGACCACAAAACGGGCCGAGGTGATGAGGCCGTCGCAGCCCTCCTTCTGGACACCGGGCAGGCCGCCTAGAAACTTGTTGGTGACATCTTTGCCGAGCCCACTCTTGCGAAGCTCCGGCCCCGGAATCTTCAGGGTCTCCGGCTTGCCGACGGTGGTTTTACCATCCGCTTGGTAGCGGGTAATCCGGAACTCGGCGAAGTCCACCTCGTGGATCTTGCCCAGGTTGTGACCGATCCGCTCCACCTCCAGCCAGTTGGCATCGGGCGTCACCATCCGCCAGGAGGCGAGATTATCCAGGGTGGTGCCCCACATGACCGCCTTCTTGCCGCCGGCGTTCATGGCGATATTGCCGCCGATACAGGAGGCATCCTGGGAGGTGGGGTCCACGGCGAACACATGCTCCGCCGCCTCGGCCCGTTCCGATACGCGCCGGGTGACCGCACCGGCACCGACGTGCAGCGTGGGCACCGGCCCCGTCACCCCCGGCAGTTCGGCCATGACGAGCTTGCCCACCCAGTCCAGCTTTTCGGTGTTGATTACCGCACAGTCGGCGTGCAGCGGTACCGCACCACCGGTATACCCGGTGCCGCCGCCGCGGGGGACGATGGTCAATCCCAGCTCCACGCAGCTGCGAACCACCCGGGCCATCTCCGCCTCGCTGTCGGGGGTGACGACCACGAAGGGAAACTCGACCCGCCAGTCGGTAGCATCGGTGGCGTGAGAGACCCGGGCGAGCCCGCCGAAATCGATATTATCCTTGCGGGTAACGCGGGCCAGTCGCCTCTGCGCCCGCTGGCGAAGGTCCTTTTGCCGCGGAAGCCACGCCTCGAAATCACGCACCGCCGCGCGGGCCGCCTCCGCCAGCTGCAGCGCCTGCTCGTTTCCCTGCGCCCGCTCGATGATCTGGTCCAGGCGATGGTGCAGCGCATGTGCCAGAGACCCCCAACGCCTGGGGTTTTCGATCAGATCGTCCTGGATGAACGGATTGCGGGTAATCACCCACATGTCCCCCAACACCTCGAACAGCATGCGTGCCGAGCGGCCTGTTACCCGTTCGGCACGCAGGCGATTCAGCACCTCCCACATGGACTCGCCGAGAAAACGGATCACGATCTCGCGGTCGGAAAACGAGGTGTAGTTGTAGGGAATTTCGCGGATGCGCGCGGTGCCGAAGTCAGTCATCGAAACCTGGGCGTAGGTGGAGAGGAAAGAGCGGGGATTTTAACACAGACGCAGGCCATCAGTGATGAACGGATTACTTTCCCTCCAGGGTCAACGCCTAGTCCTATTTTTGATCTCGGCGAGCGAGATAAGTCCTTGATAGCAGGGAACTACTCACCCCCTCGTCATCCCCTGTCACCCCCGCGCAGGCGGGGGGTAGGCGGGGATCCAGAGGACAGAAGCATGGTTCAAAATGGATCCCCGCCTACGCGGGGATGACGGATTTCCCGGGCCGTGCGTGATCACCCGGGCGAGCAGTTGCGATAGCAGGTACGCTGTGAATACGACCTACAGGGATGTAGGAAGTGAACATTATGCAGGAGCAATCATCTTTCCTCCGTGTGCGCTCGACGGCAGCATCCCTCGACAAGTGTGCTCCTGCATTGTGTAACACCGCCGCCATCGCTGGCGGCGTGCTGCCGACGACCTGCTGTCAAGGACTTACACCGCTCGCTTCACAGTATGCGGTTGCCCTACTCGAAGAGGCCGGAACGGAAAAGGCGCATGACCGTTTCCCCCTGATTCCTCCAGGGACCGGTCACACGCCTGGGTCGAGCGCCAACCCGGCGGCTACTTCTCCAGCGTCGGTACCGCAACCTCCTCACCATGGGTGAGGTTCAGACCTTCCTCATGGGCGGGCAGTCCACCCACTTCCTCGATCTCAAAGGCACTGAACTCGCTCACCACCGGTACGCTCTCCTCTTCACCACCGGCGACAAACCGGCGTTCCGGTTCGGCCCTTGTAATCTCCGGTTCACGCTCGCCCTCGCCGAGCACCGGGACATTGCCTTCCACCACATCCGTCGCAATCTTGGCACGCAATGCGTCACCCTCATCGAATGGCGCATCTTCGGCACCCGGGGCCACCAGGGGATAGATCAGGAATACCCCAAGGAGTGCGCCTACCATCAGTGTCCGTACTGTAGTCATGGCCGTTTCCTCCGTTCCCTGTGAGACGCTTTAGTCAACGTTTGCGCTAGGTATAAAACAAACCGGAGGGTTTCGCTATCCGCAAAACCCCTTATTTAGATTCGCTTTAAAAATGAGTGTCTGGAGGCCCGCCCACAATGTGGTGGTTCGCCGCTGCCGTCGATTCCCACAGCGCACGTAATGCCTGCCCGGATGCTGCAGGAGATGGCTGACCGAGCGGTGGCCGTCCAGTGTGATGATCAGGTGAACAGGATTGGTTCATCCCGGGGGGCGTGAAGACAACGTCGAATCGCCTGCCTGCCTTTGGTTAAAGCAGTGCAAGCAAGATAATCGGAGGTTTCGACGTACGGTAATCGCCTCACGCTGAATGAGTGGACCGCGCCACCCGGCAGATGAAATCCCGATTTTCGAAGTACCGATTCCGTTTCCTTTGGAGAGGTCATGGAAATTCCGGGGGTCTTCCCCCTTTCCTCTTTCCCTTTCCTCTTTCCCTTTCCTCTTTCCCTTTCCTCTTTCCCTTTCCTCTTTCCC
>NZ_JAENYR010000066.1:1527-1647 GCF_016841685.1 Thiohalomonas denitrificans | reverse complement strand
TTTCCCTTTCCTCTTTCCCTTTCCTCTTTCCCTTTCCTCTTTCCCTTTCCTCTTTTCCCTTTCCCCTTTCCTCTTTCCTCTTTCCTCTTTCCTCTTTCCTCTTTCCTCTTTCCTCTTTCC
>NZ_JAENYR010000066.1:0-1427 GCF_016841685.1 Thiohalomonas denitrificans | reverse complement strand
CTTTCCTCTTTCCTCTTTCCTCTTTCCTCTTTCCTCTTTCCTCTTTCCTCTTTCCGCTTTCCTCTTTCCTCTTTTCTCTTTCCCCTTTTCTATAAAGCAAAAAAAAACGGGGCCGCGAGGCCCCGTTCTTTTTACTACCGGAACGCTTCGACTTAGAAGCCTACGCGCATACCGGCGGTGAGGACGTTCACGTCGGTATTGTCAGCATCGGTGTCGTTCATGCGATAACCCGCATGAGCACTGACCGCCTTGTTGAAGGCGTGCTTGACGCCGAGAGCCACGTAGTCCTCGTCAATCTCGTCAACGCTGTCGTCACTGAAGGTTCCTGCGGAGAGCGAGAAGGTGTTGGCACCCATCGCCATGGAACCGGTCAGGTAGAGGTGATCGCCGTTAGTGAGTCCCTCATCCAGGGTCTCGTACTGACCGGCAACGGTGAACACGCCGGTGGAGTACTTAACGCCAGCTTTCACTGCGGTCTCGTCCTCACCACCATTATCCTGGTAGGCCAGAGCCAGCTCGACCGGACCGATCGGGGCGTTCAGGGAGGCGGAGATGGCGTGATCACCATCGGTTTCACCGTCGGGGGTCGGTTCGCCAGCGACGTCGAGCGGACCACCCTCGTCGTCGGACTCGTCAACCGCAACGCCGGCAACGAACTTGACGGCACCGAAGGTGTTGGCATAGGCGATAGTGTTTGAAAGGTAGCCGTTATGCAGGGTGCTCATGCCGCTGCTGCCGCGAGCCTGCAGCGAGGTGGCCAAGAACGGATCCCAACCGACCGTGGAGGCCTTGTAGGGGGAGTTCATGGTACCGATCAGGACGGTGCCGAAGCCACCGGCAAGACCGATGTACGCATCACGACCCTCGAAGTCCCGGGCGCCGTGGTCAGCCGGCCACAGGTTGAAGCCCGCCTTGGCGATACCCTTCAGACCGTTGCCCAGGTCCTGGGAGCCGGCGACGTTGATGGCGCTCGCGTTGCCGGAGTTGGCGGAGGCACCTTCCATGCCGTCGACCACCTGGATGCCCTCGAGACCGCCGGCAGCAGCGACACCGTCGCCGTCAACATTCACGACTTCAGCCTGAAGCTTGCCGGAGATGGTCAGTTCTGCGTGGGCCGCCAGCGGCGCAGCCATGGCACCGGCGATAGCCAGAGCAATCAGCTTTTTGTTCATTTATGGATCTCCCAAGTAGTTGTTGGTTGTGCGATTAATTAATCGGGCTTACTCCGAAGCCAACCTAACGATAGACCACAGCGGAACCTGAATGCAACACCTTTTTGCGAAAAAAACATCAGGCGTTGTCTTTTTGCCACAAGGGGGAAAACTGTCTTTTCATCATGCAGTTGGCACAACAAGGGCAAGGGATGAGTGGCGAGTGGCGAGTGGTGAGTGGTGAGTGGTGAGTGGTGAGTGGTGAGTGGTGAGTGG
>NZ_JAENYR010000065.1 GCF_016841685.1 Thiohalomonas denitrificans | reverse complement strand
GCCGTTTGATTTTACTGGGCTCCCGCTTTCGCGGGAGTGACGAAAAATGAATTTTTAGAGGTTCGGCCTCAATAACAAACGGGGGAACATCATGAGGGGTATTCATCATTTGCGGCGCCCTCTTTCCATGCTGCTGTACATCGTATTTACCGTGTCATCGCTACAGATGCCGGCCGCTCAGGCGGCGATGATCGGGACCGACCGGGTTCTTTCCGAAACCGCTGCTGCGCAGTCTTCGCAGGCCCGCGACCGACTCGAGTCCCTGCTGGCCCGCGACGAGGTGGCGCAAAAGCTGGTCGAGTACGGGGTTGAGCCACAACAGGCCCGGGAGCGTATTGCCGGACTCACCAACAGCGAAGTACTGGAGCTTCAAGAGCGGATCGATACTCTGCCGGCGGGCGGCGACATCCTCGGTGTGGCTGCGCTGATCTTCATCGTGCTGATTATCACCGATGCGATCGGTGCAACCGACGTGTTTACCTTCGTCAACAAGGTCGAGTGATTCGACCTCTCATCCTCACCACCCTGGTGACGGGGCTGATCGGTTGTGCCGGAGCACCGACTCTGCCGGCTTCGGATGCGCCGCAGGCGCGGGTATCGGCACCGTTTTATCCGCAGACCCTGCATCACTGCGGTCCGGCGGCTCTCGCCTCGGTTCTGGGTTGGTCCGGTGCCGCGGCGACGCCGGAACAACTGGCGGAATGGGTCTATCTGCCGGGACGGGAGGGTGCCTTGCAGGCGGAGCTGCTGGCGGAGGGCCGTCGGCAGGGGCGGTTGACCTATCTCCTGGAGCCTTCGCTCGAAAGCCTGGTAGCGGAACTGCAGGCCGGACACCCAGTGCTGGTGCTCCAGAACCTGGCTTTCGGATGGGCTCCGCGCTGGCACTATGCGGTGGCAGTCGGCTACGACCTTGATGCCGGCATCATGGAACTGCATAGCGGCACCCGCCAGCGCTACCGCTCCAGCCTCGACACCTTCTATAGGACATGGAAGCGTGGCGGCCGCTGGGCGGTTGTTGTTCTGCCTCCCGAACAGTTACCGGCAACTGCCGAGTCGCAGCGTTACCTGCGTGCGGTGATCGATCTGGAAGTGGTGGGCCAGACTGCGGCGGCCAAAACGGGCTATAGGACAGCTTTGCAGCGCTGGTCCGACAGCACCCCGGCCAGGGTGGGACTCGCTTCGCTCCTCTACTGCGAGGGAGACCGGGCCGATGCGGAGCAGTTGCTGCGTGAGGCCCTCGCGACGGAGCCGACCAGTGTCCCTGTTCTCAACAATCTCGCCCATCTGCTGAATGAACGGGGCGAAAAGGCAGAGGCCGAGCGCCTTGCCCGTCGCGCCCTCCGGGAGCCGGGCCCGTGGCGCGATGATGTGCGGGCGACGCTGGAGGAGATCCTTCGCTGAGCTTTTGTCCGTAGGGCGCATTCTCGACACGCCCCCGCCGTGTTTCAAAAGCTGTCGTATTCGCGGGATCCCCATACCGGTGAAGGGCCCGGAAACAAATGCGCCGCAACTCCGATCGTTTGTCGAAACGGTGCATTTGGAGCATCTGGCCGTTTCCGGGGGCGATTCGTGATGCAGCCTCTCCGGTCGCTTGTGGTGCGGGCCGGTTGGAAGAATGCACCCTACGGGGCCTGAGCTATTCCACCAGCAACGAGTCCACCCGTTCGGGATAGAAGCAGACCAGGCCGGCGATGGCCGCCACTTCCTGAGTGGGATAGCGGTAGTACCAGCACACGTCATCAATGCTCTGTTCACCGATGCGCAGGGAGTAGTAGTGGGCCTCCCCCTTGTAGGGACAGCGGGTGACAGTGTCGCTGGGCTTCAGCCAATCGACGCGTGTGTCGATCAGCGGCAGATAGTAGCGGGTGGGCAGCCCGGTTTCGAACAGCAGGGTGGGGCGGCGGGTTTCGGCGATCACTTCACCCAGGGCTTCTATCCGAATAGAACGGGAACTGCGCACTACGTCGACGCGGACGAAGGGATCGCGAGGGTGGACAAAAACCTCCTCGTCCTCTTCCAGCCACATGTCCATTCGACCCCAGACGAATCCTATATAGCCCTGCTCTCCGGCATAGGCAGCGCGAAGGGCGCGATGACCGGGCACTTCCACATCCCAGACCACTGTCTTTCCTCCGGCACCGGTATCGACCAGGAGTCGGTGATCAACATCATCCGGCGGAAACCAGTAGAGCGGCGGGCGTCCTCCCCCATGCTCCAGCATGACCTGGTTGCTGTCCGCTACCGTGCGACCCCGGAGCAGAACCCGGATCCGCTTCGGTGACGCCATCCATTCGCGCGAATTGGTCATGTCGTTCCTCCCGTAGGGCGCATTCTCGATACGCCCCGACGTGTCTCAAAAGCCGCCGCATTCGCGGGATCCCCCATACCGTTGTGGGGCCCGGTAATAAATGCGCCGCAACTCCGATCGTTTGTCGAAACGGTGCATTTGGAGAATCTGGCCGTTCCCGGGGGCGATTCGTGATGCGGCGTCTCCGGTCGCTTGTGGTGCGGGCGGTTGGAAGAATGCACCCTACGGGGCCACGTAGGGGCATTCTCGACACGCCCCCAACGATTCGTAAAGCCGGTGCATTTACGGGGTCCCCCATGCCGTCGTGGGATCCGATAATAAATGCGCCGCCCGCTAGTACGCTGGTGGGGCATAGAAATTCAGCGTTAGCAAAGGGCCATCGGGTGATGCACTGACCTGGTGGGTCTCTCCGGCCTCTATTAGCAGCAACATTCCCGGGGTGAGCCCGACACTGGCATCTCCCACGGTGGCCTCTCCACTCCCCTGGAGGACATAGAGCCACTGGTCACTGCCGCTATGGCGGTTGTCCGCACCGCCGGTGGTCTCTCCGGCATCGAGGACCATGGTCGCGGCTTCCGAGCGGTCACTTTTACCGAGCACGTGGAACCCGCTTTCGGGCATGATGGTGTAGGTGCGCATAAACACTCCTCCGTTTATCCCAAAGTAGTACAAAGCGCTATCCTTCAAGTTAATCAGGGGTCATCTGGCCGCCAGGGGTTTTCCTCCGGCGCTTTGGCCCCATCTCCAAAGGTAAACGGGCAACGGTACCTTTAATAATGGCTGAACGCATCGAGAAAGACGAAGAGCAGTGGCGCGCCGAGCTGGACCCGGAGCAGTATCGAATACTCCGTGAGGCGGGCACCGAGCCCGCATTCACCGGCAAGTATTATCGGAATAAGGAAACCGGCATCTATCATTGCGGGGCGTGCGGTGCGGAGCTGTTCGGTTCCGACCAGAAATACGAGTCCGGCAGTGGCTGGCCGAGCTTCCGGACACCGGTTTCGAAGGATGCCCTGGAGACCCGAACGGATCGCAGTCACGGCATGACCCGCATCGAGGTGCGCTGCGCGCGCTGCGGTTCCCATCTCGGGCATGTCTTTGATGACGGGCCTGCGCCCACCGGACAGCGCTACTGTATCAACTCCGCAGCACTCGACTTCGAGCAGCGGGGTGGTGATGGCGCTGGAAGCTGACGTTCATTGGCGGCAGGGACCCGCAGGCGTTCCCGAGCCTGTGACCTTTCGCATCGCAGGCATCGAACGCTCCGTCGCCGCGGTTCTGGATCGCTGGCCTGGTTCCGAGATCGGTTATGTCAAAATCCGTGGCGAAGACGATGACCTCTATATCCTTCGCTATGAAGACGCAGGGAACCGATGGAGCATTATCTTCTACCAAAGCGACGAACCCCTGCCCGAGGGCATCGCTGGTGTGAAGCCTCATCTCGTTTAGCAGCTACAGACCGATAGACTGCTAAGATTCGGAGACGGAGCTCGGATTGAAGACTTTCCGGGATACCGTGCCGAGAGGCGAACCGTGACGGCTGCGTTGAGTGGTGGATCGGTTCAATTCGAAAACAAGGAGGTCATTATGTATTCAGGAACGCGATGGGCGGCTGCAATCATTCTGATGGCGATGTTTGCTATCGGGGGCTGCGAGCGCGAAGGGCCTGCCGAACAGGCTGGCGAGGAAGTCGATGAGGCCGTCGAGGAGACCGGTGAAGGGGTCGAGGAGCTGGGCGAAGGGGCCGAGGAACAGACCGACGGGATGCAGCAGTAAACGTGCGTTATCCGGAGCAAGTGCTACCGATTAGGGACAAGGGCCGGGTAAACCGGCCCCTGATCCATTTTATACACCAGCTCTCGTCTTCGGCGACACCGACACCCGCATATTCAACATTTTGCCGGGGTGGCCCTATCGATAAGTGCCGGGATCGGTTTGGTTGGGGCTCACCTCGTGGCCAATCTCATTCGTCGACTTCCGCGTGCACTTCCTCTTCCAGCAGGCCAATCTGGTCCAGCAAGGTTCGGGAGACACCGATCATTTCATCCAGTTTTTTCCGTGCCTGCTCCATTTCGCCTTTATCGACCAGTTCGTGAATCTGTGCATAGATGGCGTGCAGCATCTCGTGGGGGCTTGCGATATCCTCGAAGATCTGCAGATGGCCCAGACGCGCGGCTCCTTCACCATAGTACCATTGACCAAACTTACAATCGGTATGCTGCACCGGTGCTTTTTGCTCTTTAACTTCCACCCCGGCCACCATCCCCTGGGCGTAGGATCGCCAACGGATATGAGAGGATTTGGCCTTACGGATGATGCCCAGCATCTCTTTGCGGGTGCTCGTGTCGATGTTCCTCATGTTCATGCTGTCCCCCTTTTGATTTTGATTTTTTGAAATTGTAAGTCGATGCTATCCCTGTGGAAGTCAACGATCTTTAATAGGTTGATGCTGTAGCCGTTTGATTTTCTCAGCTGTCGTATTAGTTTCCTGGTTTCTTGAGCAGACGCCGATCCGTTTCTCCGCAACGGGCGTCAGCTGTGTTTCGTAACGCCCCCGGGTGAAGGTCACGCCACGATCTACCCGCTTTATGATTGCATATACTGGATATTTGCCAGCTTGACCTGGATCAGTGGTGATTTGATTTAAGTCATTTCTGTGCGGTCTGTCACAGAAAGCGCTTACCAGATCGAACCGCTCACTGGCCGTTCGATGGTATTGAGCTTCAATCGATTTGCGGATCAGCCAGATCCACAACAAGCGGGTCGTGGTCGGAGGAGCGATAGGGGGTGTCGGTCAACAGGTCCGGTTCGCCGTCATAGGCGAGAAAGGGCGGCTCGTCGGCATTGATGTGCCAGATCCTTACGCCGCGGACCCGCCGCGCCAACTTCGAGGTGGCCAGGGCGTAGTCCAGGTATCCCGATTCGCCCCGGTAGACATAGGTGTAGCGCTGGTCCTGCGGCACATGTGCGGCGACAAGATCGGTAAGCCCATCTTTTTTAAGCCTTCGTACCGGCGCTTCGTCGCCATAGGCGTTCACGTCTCCCGCCACCAGCCATTCGTCCACTCCCGTCTCGCGACTGATGGTGCGGGCAAACGCGATCAGTGCCTCTGCTTGTGCCATACGCCGGAGATTCCAGCAGCCCTGCCCCCTGTCCACATCGCCTGCCTTTGGACAGCCGGACTTCGACTTGAAGTGGATGGCGATGACGCCGAAGGGACGGGCACCTTTCCGCCGCGGCTTGAAGAGAGCGGCCAGCGGTGGTCTTGAGTGCACCGGCGCGAGGCTGCTGCGTGCCCTGTCCACCACCAGTCGATCTGCACGATAGACAAGTGCCGATCGGATGGCATCGTGTCCGCTGCCTCGGGGCGGCTCTACTGCGTGGTAGCGTGCGCCGGGCGGCGCATTCCGGTTGAGCTGTGTAACCAGTGTTTGCAGGGATTGCTCCCTGTTTTCGATTTCGGCAAGGGCCAGCACGTCCGCTTCCAGGGCCCGAATCGCTTCCAGCAGCTTTCCGGTCTGCCGCTTGTGTTCACGCCGGTTGTCCGCACCACGGCTACCGAGGGTGGTGAAGTAGTTTTCGACATTGAACACCGCCACACGCCAGCGGCCATTCGGGGCCTGCGGTGTTTCGGGGCGCGGATTGGTAGCTTGAAACGTGGGCGCCTCGGTCGGGTGGACGCGATATTCACCAAAGGCATAAGCCAGGATGCCCTCGATATTATCGACACGGCTCCCCGCCCGGCGAGTGCCGTCGGCGTCCAGATAGGGGATGGGCTGCGGCCGGGCCCGGTAGCTGCCGTCGTCCAGCAGGATACGTCGGCTTGCGTTTTTCCGACCTTCGATGCCGGGTGCCTGGGTGGGACGGAACAGGCGTCCGCCTTGTGAGAGGTCGAGGCTCCCGTAGCGCAGCAGATCGCCGTTGCCGGACACGGTGAGGGGCTGTGCCAGGCGCACCCGCAATCCTTCCAAACGGGCCAGTCGCTCTTCATCGGCGGGAAGATGGAGTACTGTGGACGTCGGGATTTTTGCCTCGCCGCAGTGAAGAATCGACTTTGGCCGGATGAGCTGGATCTGCCCCTTGTACTCCTTGACGCGTCCGGTGAGCTGAATGTGGTTGCCGGGCACCAGCTTTGTCCGCGCGTTTTTCCCCGGCTGCGGCGCATAGACGAAAATGCCGGCGGTAAGGTCCTCTTCGGCGGAGGGCCGCGCTTGAAGATAAAAGCCCCCCAGGCGGTCTCCACCGAGAAAGCTGCCGCTGACGATGCCCTCTACCGTGACTTCTTCGCCTGCCGGAATGCGTGGTGCCGTATAACCTTTGATGGCAGGAATGGAGGTGGTATCGACCGAAGGGCAATCGGCACCAGCTGCGAACGCTACCAGAAAAAGTGCAAGCAGGGCGGGTTTGAACAACCACGCCTTAACGGGATTTATGGTGGCTACCCTCATGCGTCGAGTCTGGCCGGGTCGGCCTCAAGTGACTGCGCCCACGACATCACCTGTCCGAACGGCACCTCCGCCAATGCACCGAATAGTGCATGCCCACTCAGCTTCGCCCGGCTCAGTCTCGGCGATGACACCCCGCACAGAAAACGCGCGATGATTCGCGGCGACATCAGTATGTCGCCTTTTTCTGCCAGCAACGGGACCAGTTTTTTGGCGAGGTCCGACGGGATGGCCGCCTCTTGCGGTTCGAGCAGTCGTGAGGTCTCGCCCCGGCATCCGCTGCATTGGCCGCAGGATGCCTCCAGGGTTTCGCCAAAGTGGGCGGCAAGAGCCGCGCTGCGGCACCCGTGCAGGGCAACCAGGTCGAGCACCTGTCGCAGACGCCCCATCTCGGCCTCTTCCCGTTTCAACAGGCGCTGGTGCAGCGCTGCGGCGAGGGCGCCAAGATCGTCCGGGCTCCGCAGGCGCCGGTAACGATGACGTACGCCGGCGGCCTTGACCTCCAGCATCCCCTGCTCGCCGAGCCAGTCCAGGGCACGGATCACCCGGTCGCGTGGGCAGTGCAGGGCAGTCGCTACGGCGCCCGGGTCCAGGCCGAGCCAGATGCGACCTTTTTTTGCTTGCCGGAACACTCCTTCCAGGAAGGTTTTCCGCTCCCCTTCGAAGCGGCTCAGGATCTCCCCGGAACTCAGCAGCGGCTTGAATTTATACTCGGAGTAAAACGGGGTGCCGCCCTCCAGCAGGCCGTCCAGTTCCAGATAGGTGAGTAGAGTGCGCAGCACCAGCGGGCGGACATCGTGGCGGGTGGAGAGTTCGTGCAGCGCGAGATCGAACTCGGGCTCCCGGGTGAACAGGTCGTGGATGAGTCCCTGTAGTGAATTCTCCTCCGGCGTGTCGCCGTAAATGAAGTTCTCCAGTACGTTGAGGTCGTCGCGACAGAACAGCAGGTGACAGCGGGAGGGCTGGCCGTCACGTCCGGCGCGGCCGATCTCCTGGGCGTAGTTCTCCAGGGACTTGGGCGGATTGTAGTGATAGACGTAACGGATGTCGGCCTTATCGACACCCATGCCGAAGGCGATGGTCGCCACCACTACGGCATGGTCGGAGGCCATGAACCACTCCTGCACCGCACTGCGCTGCTCGTCCTTCATGCCGGCATGGTAGGCGCGGGCCGGCCAGCCGGCAGCGGCGAGTTTCTCGGCGAGTGATTCGGCGCTCTTCTGGAGGGTGACGTAGATGATGGTGGGGCCGGGCGGATGGCTCTCCATTTCCTTCAGCAGCAGCGAATCCCGCTGCTGCACGCCGACCGGGGTGGTGATCAGTTGCAGGTTGGGACGGTAAAAGCCGGTGCGTATCGCGCACTCGGGGACGATATCGAACACCCGGCAGATATCCTCCAGCACCGGCGGTGTCGCGGTGGCGGTCAGCGCCAGCACACGCTCGCTCTCGATGTCGCGGGCAAAGCCGGCGAGCTTGAGGTAGTCGGGCCGGAAGTTGTGGCCCCACTCCGAGAGACAGTGGGCTTCGTCGACCGCGAACAGGGATACGCGTACCCGGGAGATGGCCTCACGGAAGCGTTCGTTGTTGAACCGCTCCGGGGCGACATAGAGCATGCGCAGCGTGCCGTCGCGCAGCTGTTCCATTACCGTGCGGTACTCGTCAGTGCTCAGGGTCGAGTCCAGCCGTCGGGCGGCGATGCCGCGCGCGGTGAGGGAATCGATCTGATCCTTCATCAGTGCGATGAGTGGCGAGACTACCAGAGTGACGCCGGGCAGCAGCAGGGCTGGCAGTTGATAGCAGAGGGATTTGCCGCCGCCGGTGGGAAAAACCGCTGCTGTGGACTTGCCGGCCAGCAGGTGTTGCATGACCGGCAGCTGGCCGGGAAGGAGTTCGTCGTAGCCGAAATACTGCTTGAGAGTGGCTTGAATCCGTTCAGGCATTACATACTCCTGTATTTTGAAAGGTCATCCATGCCCATTGTGCAGTCTTCATCGAAAAAGTCGAGGGATCGCGGTCGTAGGGCGCATTCTCCAAATCCGCCGTGACTCGATGACGGCCTGAAAGCCGACCTACAGCCTCGACCCTGTGTAGATCCAGGCAACCGCTTACCTGCTCACGATACGTTACTATGATGGGAGAGGCCCTTGCCGGCTAATTCACCATCCGGATGTTGCCATGAGTGATCTGCAACTACGTACGGCGGCCCATACCGCCGCGATTGAACTGTTAAGGAAAAACACCACTCCGGCGGGAGTGCTGGCAGCGTCACGCACTATGGAGGCGGAGGCGCGCCGTTATACACGGATCTTCGGCCGCGATGCGGCGATCTGCGCGCTGGGGATGGCGATCAGCGGCGATCCGGAATTGTTGCGGGGGGCGCGCGCGAGCCTGCTCACACTAGCGGAGCACCAGGCGGAGAATGGCCAGGTTCCCAAGTATGTCGATCCGGAAGGGGCGGAGCCGGACTTCTGGTACGTGGGCTGTATCGATGCCACCCTGTGGTGGCTGATCGCGGTGCGCTGGGTCGCCCGTCGGCTGCCTGAAGAGCGTCTGGAAGCGGAGCTGCGGCACCGCATCGATGCGGCGTTGCAATGGCTGCATTGTCAGGAACACCCGCGGTTGTTCCTCCTTCAGCAGAACGAGGCGAGTGACTGGGCGGATATCATGCCCCGCTCGGGTTACGTCCTCTACACCAACGCACTCTGGTATCACGTCAAGCAGTTGTTCGACTGGCCGCATGCCGAAGAGACCAAGTTTCATTTCAATCACCTGTTTTTCCCCTTTTCGCGGGAACGTCCCGACTACAGACGCCTGCGCTTGCTAACCGACTACGTACTGGATGCTTCGTGCGGAAGCAGTCTTTATCTCTCCTTTGTCAATCTCAGTTTTTGGGGAGAGGAGGGCGACGTGTTCGGCAATGTCCTGGCGGTATTGTTCGGTCTGGCCGATCCCGGCCCTGCCGAGCGGGTGGTGGAGACCCTGTCGCGGGTTGGGGTCGGCGTACCGTTTCCCGCGCGCAGCGTCTGTCGACCTCTCGAACCGGACGATTCGCTGTGGCGCTCCTACATGGACCGTCATCAGCAAAACCGCTCACATCAGTATCACAATGGAGGGGTCTGGCCCTTTATTGGCGGGTTCTGGGCGATGGCCCTCCTGCAGCTTGGTCGTCGCAGTGAGGCGGAGACGGCGCTAGAGGGGATTGCCGAGGCGGGACGTATCGGTAACTGGGGCTTTTTTGAGTGGTTTCACGGCCAAAACGCAGAGCCGAACGGCATGCGTGGCCAATCCTGGAATGCCGCCATGTATCTGTTGGCCGAGGCTGCGCTGGACAGGGGTATCGAATTGGATGTGTAACCTCGCGTTGTCCTGTTTTCGAAGAGTGTAATCAGAGAGGCAGTAGGCGATGCCGAAGGCGATGAAGGACGGCAAGTTGGTGGATGTGGAAGATTTCGGCGATGCCGATGATGAGGGGCATTTTCTTCGCCGTGCGAGCGTTTTCCATGATCGGGTCACCGCCGACGGCTCATCGGGATTCAGGGCCGAACCGGGGCGCTATCACCTCTATGTCTCCCATGCCTGCCCCTGGGCCCACCGTACGCTCATCGTCCGAAAGCTGAAAAAGCTCGAAGAGATCATCACGGTTTCGGTGGTCCATCCGCTGATGGGGCCAGAGAGCTGGCACTTCGGCGAGTGTGACGGCTGCACCGACGACCATCTGTTCGGGTCGCGCTATCTTCACGAGGTCTACACCCGAGCCAGAGCGGAATACACCGGCATTGTGACCGTCCCGGCGCTATTCGATCGCGAAACCGGAACCATCGTCAACAACGAGTCGGCGGAGATCCTCCGCATGTTCAATCGTGAATTCGATGCCTGGGGCGATGCCCGGCTGGACTTTTACCCGGAGAAACTGCGCCCGGCCATTGATGCCATCAACCGCGAGGTTTACGACAACGTCAATGACGGCGTCTACCGTGCCGGCTTCGCCCATAGTCAGCGGGCCTACGACGAAGCGGTGGAACCCCTGTTTACCACCCTGGACCGGCTTGAAAAGCAGCTTACGCATCAGCGCTTTCTGACGGGTGACAGCGTCACCGAAGCCGACTGGCGCCTGTTCACCACCCTGGTTCGTTTCGATGCGGTGTACTACGTGCACTTCAAGTGCAACCGCAAGCGGCTGGTGGACTACCCGAATCTCTGGAATTACACCCGCGACCTTTACCAGATGCCCGGCGTGGCCGAAACCGTTCGCCTCGATCATATCAAGCAGCATTACTACGGCAGTCATCCGCAGCTCAATCCCCGGGGTATCGTCCCTGCCGGACCCGATATCGACTTTTCCGAACCCCATGACCGCTACCGTCTTGTGCCGGAAGCGCTCGAACTGGGGATGTGACGCCGCACTGGAACAGCCCATAGGGCGGCATGTGGCCACCGGTGCATGAGTGGTGCGCCGTGTCAATCGGGCAACACCAGTCTTCTCGCCCGTTCCACGATGTGTCCGGCGGTGAACCCGAACTTTTCCAACAGCACGGGGCCCGGTGCGCTGGCGCCGAAATGGTCGAGGCCGATGACATCACCCTCGCAGCCGACCCATTCGAGCCAGCCCTGGGTGGCGCCGGCCTCAATGGCGATCCGCGGCCGTACCTCCGGTGGCAGCACTTCATCACGGTAGTCCGAAGACTGCGCGCGGAACAGTTCCCAGCTGGGCATGCTGACGACGCGGGCGTCGATGCCATTTTCGGTGCGCAGGTGCCCCTGGGCGGAGAGGGCCAGGTGAACCTCGGAGCCGGAGGCAATGAGGATCAGATCGGGTGTATCCTGTTCGGGGGAGAGGATATAGGCGCCATTGCTGACCCCTTCCGCGCGTGCCAGGTGGCGGCGATCGAAGACCGGCAGCTTCTGGCGCGTCAGCACCAGCAAGGTCGGGCCATCATGCCGCTCGACGGCGACCCGCCAGGCCTCGGTGGTCTCGCCGGCATCTGCCGGGCGGATCAGGGTGAGGTTCGGTATGGCGCGTAGTGAGGCCAGGTGCTCGACCGGCTGGTGAGTGGGTCCGTCCTCGCCGAGCCCGATGGAGTCGTGAGTCATCAGGTAGATGACTGGCTGCTTCATTAACGCCGCCAGGCGAATGGCCGGTCGGGCATAGTCGGTAAAGATTAGAAAGGTCGAGGCGAAGGGGCGCACGCCGCCGTGCAGGGCCATACCCGAACAGGCGCCGCACATGGCGTGTTCCCTCACGCCCCAGTGGATATTGCGGCCCTGTGGAGAGTGGGCCGAAAAATCGCCGCCGGCTACCAGCATCGCCTTGGTCGAGGAGGCCAGGTCGGCCGACCCGCCGAGCAATTCGGGTAGCTGGTCGGCGCAGGCATTCAGCACCTTGCCTGCCGCTGAACGTGTCGCCATCTGGCTCTGCTCCCCGGTAAAGTGCGGCAACCCGGCATCCCAGCCCGCGGGAAGCTCCCCGGCCCTGATTCGCTCAAAATGCCCGGCCAGTTCGGGCTGCTCCCGGCGCAAGCTCTCCAGCTGCAAATGCCACTGGCGTTCCGCCTCGGCGCCGCGCTCCCTGGCCTGTCCCATGTGCTGTTTGACCCGGTCGGGCACCAGAAAATGGGCAGTTTCGGGCCAGTCGTAGGCGTTTTTGGCGGCGCGCACTTCATCCTCCCCCAGCGGCGAGCCGTGTGCCGCTGCGGTATCGCGGGCGTTGGGGGCGCCCTCGGCGATATGGGAGCGGACAATGATCAGGGATGGGCGCCCGGCGACGTTGTCCGCCAGTTGAAAGGCGGCATGCAGCGCCTCGACGTCGTTGGCGCGCTCAGCCAGGTTCTGTACGTGCCAGTGGTAGCCTCCGAAACGGCCGGCCACATCATCGGAATAGGCGATCTCGGTACGCCCGTCGATGGAGATATGGTTATCGTCATAGAGGACGATCAGCTTGCCGAGGCCCAGGTGACCGGCCAAAGAGGCCGCTTCATGGGAGGCGCCCTCCATCAGGTCGCCGTCGCTGGCGAAGACCCAGGTCCGGTGGTCGACGATAGTGTGGCCGTCGCGATTGAATTTGGCCGACAGGTGCGCCTCTGCGATGGCCATGCCCACTGCATTCATCAGACCCTGCCCGAGGGGACCGGTGGTGGTCTCCACACCAGGGGTGACGCCATGTTCGGGATGTCCCGGCGTCCGGCTCCCCCACTGGCGGAAGTTGCGGATCTCCTCGAGCGGCAAATCATAGCCGGTCAGGTGCAGCAGACCATAGAGCAGCATGGAGGCATGCCCTGCGGAGAGTACAAAGCGGTCGCGGTCGAACCACCGGGGATTAGCAGGATTGTGTTTGAGCAGCCGTTGCCAGAGTACGTAGGCCGCCGGCGCCAGGGCCATGGGTGTGCCGGGATGGCCGGAATTGGCCTGCTCCACTGCGTCCATCGCCAGCGTGCGGATCGTAGCGATGCTGACCTTGTCGACGGGGTCCTGTTCGAGCGTGCTGCCAAACGCCTCATCGTTCATGGAAGAGACCTCCCGGTTCGGGTGTGTCTCGAGACCAGCAGCCTGTCGAACGTGACCATCGTGGCGAGGGAAAGCTGGTTCGAGACAGATTTTTCGGCCAAATTCGGCTTTCGCCGTAACTTCGGCAGGCTGCCTGCTCTTGCCGAGCGCCGGGCCGGGTCACTCTTCCAATCGGAAACCGACTTTGATCGTGACCTGCCAGTGCGCTACCTGGCCCTGTTCGATATGCCCGCGGGTTTCGACCACCTCAAACCATGCGAGGTGTTTTAAGGTCTTTGACGCGCGTTCGAGGGCATTGCGAACGGCATCATCGCTGCCCTGGGTGGAGGAACCGACGATTTCGACCAGCTTGTAGGTGTGTTCGGACATAACGTGCTCTCCTTTTTGCGATCAGAGTACCAAAAATCGGGTGTGAGACAGTCGCTTGACCGGTGTCAATGTCGAGCGAGAACCGATTCGCTAGGCTTTGGCAAAGTTTAGCCCTAAGGATTTCCATGGCCATTTCCAATGTTAATGAGCCTCGGTCCGCCGAGCCGCGCGGTTTCGCTCTGTTTGCACTCGGTTTTCGCCCCTTTTTTCTTGCCGCCGGATGGTCCGCAGTTATCCTGGTGCCACTCTGGGCCGCTGTGTTCCTGGGCTGGATTGACGTGGATAGTCGCTATGGCGCCTATAGCTGGCATGCCCATGAGATGATATTCGGCTATGCCATCGCCGTCATTGCCGGGTTCCTGCTCACCGCAGTGCGCAATTGGACCTCGCAGGACACCGCCACCGGCTTCTGGCTGGGGCTCCTGGCTTTGCTATGGCTTGCAGGGCGCATACTGCCTTTCACGCCGCTGCAGCCACTCCTGATTGCCGGGGTGGACCTGCTCTTTTTGCCCGCGCTGGCGATAGCGATCGGCATTCCGCTCTCGCGCGTCAAGCAGCCGCAGAATTTGGTGTTTCCGGTTTTGCTGATGCTGCTGATGGGCGCCAACCTGCTAATACACCTTGCCGTTTTTGCCGGAATGGATACATGGCGCACGGGGATCGATCTGGCCATCGGTCTGGTAATACTGGTGATCATCGTTGTTGGCGGACGAGTGGTGCCGTTTTTCATCGAACGGGGACTGCCGGGTACTCAGGCGCCGAAGTGGCCGAAACTCGAAATCCTCGTCTTCGTCACCGCCGCTGTCTGGCTGGTAACGAAACTCCTGGCGCCGGCATCACCCTGGCTGGCCATAGCTGCCGGGGTGGCGGCGTGCGTCCACGGTATCCGGATAGGGCTCTGGTATACGCCCCGGATCTGGGGTGTGCCGCTTCTGTGGGTGCTCTATCTCGGTTTCGTGTGGCTGATCATCGGATTTCTGCTTGATGCGCTGGCCGGGTTCGGCACGGTTGCTCCCACCCTGGCCCTGCATGCCTATACCGCAGGCACCATTGGCACACTGACACTGGGCATGATGGCCCGTGTTTCGCTGGGGCACACCGGTCGCGATATGCAGTCGGCCAGCGCTATCAATGTCGCCTTTGCGTTGATCAACATTGCGGCCCTGTTTCGAATTCTCGTGCCGCTGGTGTTTCCGGAGGCCTACAGTACCTGGATTGGTTTCGCCTCGATTTTCTGGATGGTGACTTTCCTTCTGTTCGTGGGCGTCTATACCTCCATCCTTATCCGTCCTCGAGTCGATGGGCAGCCGGGCTGACTCTCAAGACGAGAGGGCTCTGTTTTTGAACCGGCCTGAGCCTCTTGCATGCCGGTGTTCGGCAATTAACGGCAAGAGAGTTCGATCTTCCTACCGCTGTCGAACAGCTGGTCCGAGATCGATCAAAACGGTGACGGTAGCAACCGCAGTGAATTTGCGGCATTCGAACAGATAGTGTTCAATGGCAGGAGTATCCCGCCGGGTGGTGAAGGGCGGCAACAGCAGCCGAGTGTGTATCGAGCCGATCCCGACTGACTGATTCCGCGATGCAGCATCTGGCAGGCCCTGATCGAACCGACTGCCCGTCAGGCTCGGGTGCGAATTATCAGGGGCGATTTTCTGCGCCAGATTGAGTTAAGCTGGAAAACATCATTGGTGGAGGGGAAATCGCTTCCCTCGAGGGTGGCATGCTCGATTTTGAAAAGAATTTCAGCCGCGGCGTACTCATTCAATTGGCGATCGTGGCGGTATTGGTGGCGGCCCTGCTGGCGGCCAGTCTCGACTTCCTTACCGAAATCTATCTGGTTCAGCAGTTAACGCGCACCGGATATCTGATCAATGGCGGTATCCTGGGGCTGTTCCTGCTGGGCCTCGCACGGGTGGTGACCGGACTGGCTCGCTACATGCGCGAAGAGCAGGCCATTCAGCAGTTTGCAGCAGCGCAGGAAGCAGAGGTGCCCGACCCGGCCGCCGAACTCTCCCCAAGACGTCTCGTGGTCCAACGCTACGAGACCGTTCTCAAGCTAAGCCGCCAGAGCGCCCCCATTCATCATGCTGCACTGGCGTCGGCGCTGGTGGCTCGGGAGAGCACCACCATCAGCCTGCCTAAGTTCATCAACAATATCCTCATTCTGACTGGCGTCTTCGGGACCATCGTCTCGCTCTCCATAGCGCTGGTGGGCGCCTCGAATGTCATTGGCGGACCTTCGCAGGAACTCGGGGATATGAGCCTGGTGATTCATGGCATGTCCACGGCCCTTTCCACCACCATTACCGCGATTGTCGCCTACCTGCTCTACGGCTATTTCTACTTGAAGCTGACCGATGCCCAGACTCACGTGTTGAGCGGTATCGAACAGGTGACCTCGATGCATCTGCTGCCGCGCTACGCCCACACGTCGGACAATTTGGTGCATCAGGTTGCCGGGCTGGTAAAAAAGCTGCAGGAGGTGGCCGACGGTATGCGCAGCGTCCAGTTCGACTACGCCGAGTCCGGGAGCCAGCTGCACAACCTGCTGGCCTCGTTGAACCTGCGGGTCAAGCCCGTTTCGGAGGACCTGAAGAGCATCAAGCATACCCTTCGCGAGGGCTTCCGCCTGCGCGATACCAGCGACTGAGCGAACTATGGATTCACAGGGCTTCGTTGACCTGCGCCAGAACGGCCATGCCCAGGGGTTGGGGGAGAGTTTCTGGCCATCGTTCACAGACATCATGATGGTGGTGGTGATGATTTTCATCATCACCAGTACCGTACTGATCGTGCGCAATTGGGAATTGGTCGTGGAACTGCAGAATACGGTGACCGCCGAGCGTGAGGCGGCAGCCCTGGCGGCCAGTCGGAAAGAGACCAATGAGAGCCTCGAGTCACAACTGGTGCGGCTGCAGTCGCAGTTATCCGAGGCGCACATCCGTAACCTTCGGCTGTCCGAGCAGAATAGCGAGAACCAGCAGGCACTGGCCGCCCGGGAACAGAGGATTCTGAGCCTTGGCGCCGAAAACCAGCAATTGGAAAGCCGCCGGCAGGCACTTGAGCGGCGCACGGCGGCGTTGAGCCGGGACCTGGAGCGAACCAGCGCTGAACGGGAAACCCTGCAGGCCCAGTACGAGGAGCGCGGAGAGCGCATCGAGCGTATCAACGCGCAACTGCAGCAACTGGAAGAGACACTCAGTAAGCGTCTGGCGGAGCTTGGCACCATCCGCAGGGAGCGGGCCACTGCCCGGCAGCAACTCGCCGGCCTGAAAGCAGACTACGAAATCCTCGATGCGAAATACCAGGAGCTCATCAAGCCGGCCCGAACGGCGGAGGACAGGCAGGTGGTCGCGGTACGCTACCAACGGGTCGACGGAACGCCTCGAATTCAGCTGCGGGAACCGGGGGAGATCGCCTTTGCCGAACTCTCGAAAGCCGAACTGCACCAGCGTCTGACGGTACTCAAGAACCGCCACGAAAAGGATTTGTACGTCAAAATCATCATCCCCTCGGACAGCGGGCTGTCCTACAACGAGGCCTGGTCCTTCACCCAGAATCTCCTCAGCCGATACGATTACTACTATCAGGATTAGCGGCCACTGGAGGCCGTGCCTGCGCTCAGGCCTGCCCGCTAGCCGAAGTGCTGCTGCAGAATGGCGCGCGTGAACGAGGGCCGCAGGTAAAAGCCACGGGGGTTAGTCAGGATTCGCTCGCCTTCGGGACCGATGGCCGCTGCCATGGTGCGGGCGTTGGCTGCCTTCGGGCGGATTTGCAGCGCCCGACCGAAGCGAGCGGTGATGCTCTCCAGCTGCCCCAGACAGACCATCTCCATCAACTCCTCCCAATCGGTCCGCAGGATGGACTCCTGCCCGGGATCAGGGCTCCAGAGAAAAGGGGTGCCAAGGCGCCGTTCCGGAAGCGATAAGTCGCGTTCGGCCTCCACCGGCACCCACAGGACCCGTGCCAGTTTCCGGCGCGCCCAGCTGGTCGCCCAAGTCTCGCCGATGCCCTGTTCCAGAGGCACCGTGCAGACGTATGTCGATTCGCGGGGCCGACCTTTAAAGTCCAGGGGAACGGTTTTCATCTCCACACCGATGGTCCGGAAGTCCGGCTCGGCCAGCGAGGCTGCGTCGGCACCCAGCACCGCCTCGACGAGCTGGCCAACCCAGCCTTTGGCCCGGCGCAGATCGTCGGGGATCTCTACTCCAATCTGCGTTGCCAGTTGCCCCAGGCTCCGACCTGCAACGGCACGGCAGCGCTCCATAAGTTCGGCTTCGCTGGTAGGTGGCGGAGGCAAATCCGGATTGCTCATGGGCCGGATTATGCGGACGCTTCCCGTCGGTGTCGAGATAACCGTCGTTCCAGATGTCCGATGCCAGTGGTTTATAGTTACGGGACATCTGTGAGAATGGAGGCATTCATGACCGGAACCTTGGATGAACAGGCCCTTGAGACCCTTTTTCGTGGGGCGCGGAGCTTCAGCTACTGGCAGGACAAGCCGGTCAGCGATGAACAGCTTCATGCCATCTATGACCTGATGAAGAGGGGCCCGACCAGCGCCAACTGTTTGCCGGCGCGGCTGGTGTTCGTGAAAAGCACCGAAGCCAAGGAGCGCCTGAAGCCCAGTCTGGCAGAGGGCAATGTCCACAAGTCGATGAATGCACCGGTGGTCGCCATCATCGGCATGGACCTGGAGTTCTATGAGAAGTTGCCCCGCCTTTTTCCCCATTCCGATGCCCGCTCGTGGTATGCAGGTAAACCCGAAAAGATCTACGAAACGGCGTTTCGGAACAGCTCGCTGCAGGGCGCCTACTTCCTGCTGGCGGCGCGCAGCCTGGGGCTCGACTGCGGCCCGATGTCGGGGTTCGACAGTGAAAAACTGGATGCGGCGTTTTTCCCGGAAGGGACCATTAAATCGAACTTTATCTGCGCCATCGGCTACGGGGATGCGAGTCGTCTGCATGCCCGTGGGCCGCGACTGGAATTTGAAGAGGCCTGCCGCATTTTATAGCAGGGCCCGTCGTGACCCCGGGGATATCCGGCGCATGCCACGTCAATGGCCCTGGCCCGTGTCTTCAGGGCTTCCCGGGTACAGGATGTGGAAGCCGGTCTCCGGCTGAATCGTGGTGTGGTCGATCCCGAATTCCTCCCGGAGAAGCCCATTGAGCTGCTCGAGTGCGCTCTCCCAGTGCTGCAGCCCGTCCAGCACGACATGGGCGGAAAGCGCGATGGAGCCGGAGGAGAGTGTCCAGATATGGAGGTCGTGGACCGATTGGACATGGTCGATTTTCGCCATCGCCCGGCCCACCTGCGGCAGTTCGATACCGAACGGCACTCCTTCAAGGACGACATGCAGGCTGTCGCGAAGCAGACGCACAGTGGAGATCAGAATCAGCAGGCAGACCAGTAATGCCAGAATCGGGTCGATAGGTGTCCAGCCGGTAAAGACAATCACCGCGCCCGACGTGAGCGCCGCCACCGAACCCAGCAGATCGCTCATGACGTGCAGCAGGGCGCCCCGGATATTCAGGTTTTGCTCCCCGTGTCCCAGGATCCAGGCCACCAGCAGGTTGATGGCCAGCCCCACGGCGGCAATCAGCATCACCGTGCCGCCCTGGACCTCGGCAGGTGCCTGGAAGCGTTGAATGGCGGCCCATCCGATCCCACCTACCACCCCCAGCATTAGCAGTGCATTGACCAGGGCAGCGACAACCTCCATGCGACCGAACCCGTAAGAGTGCCGGAACGAGGGCGGCTGCCTGATTGCCCAGGCCGCCAGCGCCGCCAGTCCCAGGGCGAACGAATCGCTGAGCATGTGCCCTGCATCTCCCAGCAGAGCCAGTGAACCGGAAATCCAGCCGCCCAGCGCCTCTACGAAGGCGAAGCTCAGTGTGAGGCCGAGAGCCGCTGTCAGCCGCCCTCCGGCACCGGGCCCGTAGTGTGCATGATCGTGTTCGTGTCCAGGCATGGGGATTGGCTCCTGATGAACTTGCGCTCGCTGTCATTACCAGGAGCCCCGGCGATGAAGCGAGCCCTAACTCCCAACAGCGAGATTGCCGCTCCTCCTGAAGAACTTGTCCCCGCTGTCATTACGAGGAGCTCCGGCGACGAAGTAATCTCCTGCTCCCAAAACCCCAGATTGCCGCGTCGCTGGGG
>NZ_JAENYR010000064.1 GCF_016841685.1 Thiohalomonas denitrificans | reverse complement strand
GGGACTGGACCCCCCAAGGCGCGGTATGGCTTAACCCGGAAAAGGAGGATAAAAAACTAAAGGCGTAATGGGGAAATCGGACAACTATGTTGACAAACACCGCTCCTTCTCAGTCAGTAGCCTAACGGCTGGCTCGAATTAACGCGGGCAAGGCGTTAGCGCTTTCCACGCGGTCGCGTCCAATCTGCTGATCGCCGATTGCGTTAGCTTATCGAAGCTACGCTTCTGAGAGAAGGATCAGGCCCGCCTTGATGATTTTGGCGCGCGAACAACGAGCGGGTGCGAAACGAGAACCTGACGCCTCAGGTTGCGACGCGTCCAGGTGGGTGCAGGTAGTGACGAGTTGCGATAGGCAAGAATAAACCTCGCCACGCCATAGCCGGCAAAGTAGGCGACCTCATTCATCCGGGCCTGCCGCCCACCTTCCCCTCGCCCAGCCCAAGTGAGACAATCCCTAACGTTCGATACGAATACGAACAGGGAAATGTTATGAAGCTACTGATCGCTGAAGACAACGATCTCATACAGGCCCTGAACGGCGCACTGATGGCACGGTGGGGATATGACTATGATCTCGTAGCGGACGGCGCCGAGGCGATAGAGTACGCCCGGCGGCACGGCCCCGAATACGACCTCTGCATCATGGACGTTCAGATGCCGAGAGTCGACGGCCTGGAGGCCACCCGGGTTATCCGGCGCGAGGTCGACTACTTTCCCATTCTTGGCTACTCAAGCGACGACTGGATGGAGCGTGCATGCCTGTCGTCCGGAATGGACGCATTCCTCGCCAAAACGGGTGAGCCCGACAGGTTACGATCAGCCATAGACGAGCTGACACCGAAATCGCTGCTGGTCGATTGGGAATCCGACAGAATCACACTGAAAAGAGCAAAGCCGATGACTCCGGAAGAACTCAGAGAGCTACAGGAACTCAAGAAGAACGGCCTCACCAAGCTCAAGCTAATCGGCCTCGACCAGGCCTTTATCGTTCACAAGAACATCCAGAACAAGATCTCGCACGACTTCGTCGCCGAGGGGAAAGAGATCTCCGAATTCATCGACCGTTCCCCAACCGAACCCGGCCGCTGCCACCTGTACCGAGCCAACCTCTACGTCACCAAGGACCTGTTTCTTCCCGAAGAACTGGAAGAGGCGATCAATAGCGAGAATGAGATGGCTGTGAAGTTCAACAGTGCGGTGGAGAAGCCGAAGGACGAGTAGGCGCCCACCTACTCGGTTGGATCTCGGAATTAGACCTATCGCCCCGAACGGTACTCCGTAAACCCGTTATGGAAAAATCGCGCTTCGCAGTAGCCTCCCATCACGGAAGCCAGCGGAGACCTGCAATGAGTAGCGGAAACCGGTACAAGCGCCGGCAGACTAAACACGAGCTCCGACGGGCCAAGGCATGTGTCATCAAGGAGCCACTGGGGCCGGATGAAGTGGAAGGTGCGATCCAGGCCGAAGACAAAGTCGCGGACCGTTTTAACGAACCGGCAAGCTCGCTTAAGAAGCGCCGCCGATAAGGCCACCACATTCCGGGGACAGGCTTGAAAAACACCAGCCCTGACCTCGGCTACCCAACTGACGAGCAAGGTCAAGATCTGATTCCGATCCCGGGACCAGCAACGGCTTGGCAGTGCCACACTTCGGTTCCTGGGCCGCGCCCTTCTTACGAGCGTCACGCCGAGAGGAAAAAGTTACTACGATTCCATTTTTCCGTTTTTCTGACCCTTTTTTGCTTACCCGATTATACCTGCCCCAGGACACAATCGATCTCCGTCTCTACGAGCCAGTCGGGCTCTATGAAGCGACTCGCTTCAACAAACGTGCATGCAGGCTTTATTACAGAAAATAGCTCACCATGTGCTTTCGCCGCTTCCTCCCAACGAGATATATCAGTAAGCATGATACGAGTTCTGATTATGTCAGTCGGGTTTCCGCCAGCTTCTTGAATAGCTTGAATAGACAACTCCAGGCAATACTTTGTTTGCCCTTAAACATCCCCGACGCAAGTAGTTTCACCATTTTTTATAGGTGCCGTACCGGAGACAGAGATCAGGTTTCCAACTCTGCATGCTCTCGAAAACCCAATCGGATCTTCAAGAGGCGAGCCTGAACTTACCAACTTTCTCATCCGCTCCCCCTGAGGGTGTAACGCTGCGCTCACCGGTAAATGGCTCGCGAAGCGAGTAATTTATCCGTTGCAGCGCTTTGTGACAACGCAGTAATTAGCTGCACATTCTCTTCCACAAAAACAAAACGGGGTCAAAACAAAACGGGGTCAGGTCTTTCAGCTTGCATATGCAAGATGAAAGACCTGACCCTGTTGTACTGTGACCCTGTTGTACTGCATTGTTGAAGAAGTTGCAGCCCAATAAATCCGACAAAAAACTGGATCTCTCTTTCCAGAGAAACGGCATTAAGCGCTACGTGATCGATAACCATGCTCATTCCTTTGCTGCCGAACGTTTAAGGTGAGGGGCGCGGAGCGGGCGGGCGACGCCCGCTTGCGGAGCGTCCCTCTCGACCGAGATGTTAGGTTGCGTTTCGCAGCAACCGCATGTGAATAAGCGCAACCCGATTCCCTTTTTTGTCTTTCCGTTCCTCGACCGCATACGGTTGAAAACCCAATTTCGGGTAAAGCAGCAGGCCAGCAACGTTTTGGTTGAAACACGATACCGTTACCTCGGCGGCCTTATGTTTCGAGAAAGCAAGGTCAATCATCTGTTCGATGAGATACCGGCCTAACCCGCGCCCGCGGGCCGCCGTGGAAACAATGACGTTACCAATGGAGCAACAGCCGCCAACTTCCCAGCGGTAGAAGTTGGCGAAGGCGACGACTTCACCGTCAAGCTCTACTACTGTTGAGTCTGAACGCTGTGCAATTGCGTCCTGCAACTGGGATGGAGCCAACGGAAAATCTGCCTTTGGAAACAAGAAGAACAACTCATCTTCGCTTTGCGGAAAGCCGCAAATGATCTGAATGTCTTTCTCGGCGACAGGGCGATGACTCGGCGACATGTTTCAAGCAACCTAACAATTAGCTAGCCCGCGCCCGCATCATGGAAAGGCGCAACGCTTTCCGGCGTCGGGCTGAGCGACTGGTTAGCTGCTAATCGGATTCCCATATTCGATCAAAGATCCTGCGTTCTGGGTTCCAGGAAAATATTAAACTCGCGGAAGCCGGCCGATAATAGACAATTGTGTCTCGCACGAACGTAACACTCTTCGTGGGGCTTCTGGCGCACTCGCTTTCCGTATCACAAAGAACTTCGTACGTGCCTGGCCCGTACTTCTCAAGCCCCATGAAGAGGGACCCATCGAAGTCACCACGTTCCAAAACAAACCATTTCTCCTTCCCTCGAGGGAATGTCACGACCAGCAGCCCTTCTATCTTTCCGTCGTCACTCACCACGAGCATTGCGCCATCAACCAAGCCATCTCCATCCCAGTCTCCGTGGACCAAGGATTCGATGCCGTGCTCCTTTCGAACGCCACCGTTGGCTTCGGCATCTGTTGGCATACGCCAGCCTTTCGGCAGAGTCGGTCCACTACCAAACGCGGGTACAGCGAGGACGCTCAACAAAATGCAGACGGTCGCTCTCATGGCAGCTAACGCGACAATAAGCCGCGCCGCTGCCGCAGCGCGAAAGAGCACCACTTCTCCGGCGTCAGCTTCATTGGTTGGTTAGATTTCATTTTCAAGTGTCCTGACAAGTTCATTAAGAAACTGGAACAAATCGATTTCGAAACGCCACTCTTTGTCCCTGTACTGGGCCTCAACGGTAACTATGACTAGGTCTCTATGGTGCGTGCCATTGGGGATCTTCCGAGACTCGGGAGGCGCCGACGCGTCGGCGGGAAAGATGACGCAGGTTAGAGCATCCGTGCCAACCGATATAGTCCTGTTGTGGATTAGCTTATTGAGCACCAAGCGGATGCTGATCTCATCGTCCTTTAAAGCGCCGTTTTCGTAGTACTTTCCGATGGTCAGTAGTCGTCGGTCGTAGTCCTTTAGTATGCCTGTTTGATCATCAAGAAACCGCGCCTTAATAGCGAGACTAAGAAGCTTCTCGAGGAGCATCCGCGCCGAGGCCTCCATAACCTCGTGCCGCAGATATGGGACTGTGGTGAGATTGCCTAAAGAGGCAAAAGCCATTTGCGCCAAAGAACAAGTTTCAATGGCTTCCTGAACAATGCTCTCGCGGCCTGGTAAAAGCTTCATAGAAATCTAACGCCTAATTCAAAGCATACGAAGGGGCCAGGTCTTTCATCGTGCATATGCAAGATGAAAGGCCTGACCCCTGTTGTTCGTAATCTCGAATATGGCAAGTAAATAGGTTCTCATGCAATTGCAAATCGCATTTCAACAACCTGCTGTGCGTTTGTTAGGCGTATATCCGGCGAGGAGATCGACATACGCCCCTGTAACCAAATCCGACTGCTCGATACCAAGGTCGGATATGATCTTTTGAGCGATCATGGCCCCTTCAGCTTCAGTCTGCCCCGTTCGGAGTACAACCTCCAACTCCATGAAGTTCCCCAGCCCTTCCACCTCGTCCAAGTGGACTCGTGTTTGACCGACGAGAAATACCGTACGCCTTTTCTTCACGACTGCGCGAACCCCTAGCGCTGCTGCCAACCCCGCTTTGAGACTGTCAGGCTCAACTGCCGGTGAGCGAACATAGGTTGACTGCTTGGGACCGGATGAATCTTGCCGCTCATACTGAATCAACTCGCCCCTGCCGTCCCCAAACTCCCTGAGCTTAAGCCGACCTCGCGGCACACAGAAGAAAGTGTCCTCTTGCATGATCAGCGCAGGCGGACCATCTGCGAGCTTAGCGGCGGCACGCGTTAGCGCGACAACATCACGCGAGCGAGCCTTAATTTCGATATTACGTCCCACGTTCTCTCTCCGATTCATCTATATCGCCCCAACGAAATGGCGTTTATCAGGCCGGCGCTGGCACTGTGTCGCGCCGAAGGTCCCGCGCCCTCGCGCACAGGCGGGATACACGCTGTTGGACTGAACCGCCTGGCAGAGCGTTTGGACTAATGGGTTTTGTATTCCGCTCGTGGGTTTGGATGTGCTGCCGATTCAATCAATGGGGTCAGTGTCATTCAATCAATGGGGTCAGTGTCATTGATTCTTAACTTCTCGAAATGCTGCTGACTTCCTGTCCCCACCCCGCCCCAATGGCGCCGCTCTCCGCCCCGTCTTGGCCTCAATCTGTCCCTTGAACCGTTCATCACCGAGCACCCAAGCCTTGTTCGTCGCTTCACGGATCGCCGCCAGATCCCGCTCGGGCATCCTGCCACGAAACAGAGCCCGGTAAGCACTCTCCCGCTCCACCTCCGTGCTACCCAGTCGGCTATAAATTGGGTGGGGTGTCAACAACTGAACAGGCTTGCCCAAAGCATTCCCTTGATAACTGGACCAGGGGTATTCTGATGCGTGCACCACCATACCTGCACGCACCGGGTTCAACTCGATATAGCGATACACGGTCAGTAGATAGTTCTCAGCATCCACCAGGGTGGATTTGTACCGCCCCTCCCACAACGTACCGGTTCGGCCATGAGTGAAATTGAAGTACTGCACGTACTTGCGGCCCTGGGCCTGCATCATACGACTGATTCCCTTCTCGTCGCTTGGCGTCACCAGCAAATGGACGTGATTGGTCATCAGCACAAAAGCATGGATGGCAACCCGGTATTTTTCGGCAGCGTCCTTGAGGAAGGATAGATAAGCTTTGTAATCTGCCTTTTCGTAAAAACACGCTGCACGGTTGTTGCCACGCTGGATGACATGCTGGGCACATCCAGGCAGATAGAGTCTGGGCAAACGCCATGACGGGAACTCCCCGTAACTCATCTCAAGATTCCCCCCCTTACCCCAGGAAATCAATGACTCCGACCCCATTGATCGTTATTCTTGCCGAACCTGCGGATTTCATAGCGTAACTCAGCCATGCCACTACCGATTTGACGAACAGACACCAATTCCAGCTGGGGACTCAGCACTCTGCGAGGAAATGGCGGTTTGTGCAGTCCGGTCGAAGTCTGTAGAACATCTGATTTTCAACCTGCACATCCTCGAAAATTCCTGCTAAAGCCCCGGCCAATCCGTGTCGCTACCCTACCTCCCCTACCCACAGCCGAGCGCCGGGTGGGTTCTCGGCGCCGCGTTCAGCCAGTTGCTAGCGATTTTTCCGATTATCGATCATGGGCCGGTATGCCTCTTGAATGCGCTTTGTCGCTTCTGATAACGGCCCTAATCCCATCTCTTTCCGCAATATATCTACTTTTTTCGGCTCTGCGATTGGCAACGGATGAGCAACTCCGTTCTCGTCAAAATCATGCTGTGTTCCGTAGACCTGAGGTTTCCCTGCCATGGTCAACGTTCTATCTTGCAGATACGCCAAACACCAATTTTCGGCCTCACCTGTTGCGACTGCCTCTTTCAGCAGAGGCAATGCACGCTCCATAAACTCCTGGTCCAGGACACCATGCTGGACAATGAGCCAAGCCGCCTTCGCACCCTCCTTTCCAACGATGCTCTTCCCGGGCCAGCCATATTCAGCAATTATTTCCTTGATACGAGCGATATTGCTTTCATGCAGCTGCTTGAGGCGGGGGTGATATTCATCTTCTTTCAATTCCCCGGCTTCCATGAGCTCCCGCATCAACCGCTCGTCTTTTTCCTGCATTGATAGCAGCTCTTCGCGCAAGTCGTTGTTCATCCGTATGCACTTCCTTGATAACGCCACCCCTGAACCGCGCTTGCCGGCGACTGACCTGAGCGGCAGCGAAGGTAGGGAGCTGTCAAGCGTCGGCCTGATGCGGCTGCAGCGCCTTGTTCGGCACTATATGTGCCCTCTGCTGGCAAGGCTGGTGTAACCGCCATCGCCGATAATGATCATGTCCTGGAGCACAATCTTCATTGCCTCTGCCACTCGTTTCAGCTCAGTAGCAGCCTTGATGTCGCTCGCCGACGGTTCGGGCGATCCTGGTGGATGATTATGTAGGAGCACTATTCTCTTTGCTCTTATCAGGGCAGCGCTTCGAATGATTTCTTGTGGTTCAGCAAGGAGGTACTTTTCGGTTCCTATCGCCACCACCTCAAAGGAGATAATTTCGTAGTTCTCCGTGAGGTGCAGGCAGACAAGCTTCTCCTTCGCCTCGTTCTCCATATCCTTGAACAAGCGATATGCGTGCTCGGCTGACTCAACAGGGATACCCAGCAAGTCATCATCGACCCGCTTCCTCATAAATGTTGCCTTTAACTTCTTAATGTATCCCATGAATACCTGTCTTCAGGTTGATGTTCACGCCGCGCTGCACCCTGCCTGCCGAACGTTCGCCTTGAAGGGCCGAGGGAAGCGCGCAGCGCTTTCCGAGGTGCATCTCGAAGGCGTGGTCAGCTATAGGTGAGGTATGGGTCTATGAAACTCATGACCCGCTCCTTCAATATCCCTGTTTCCACTCTCACCCCGGCCGCTCGCAACACGCGAATACCCTCCCCTCGATTCCCAGGGTGCGGGTCGAGAACGGAAACAAATACTTTCTTGGCTCCCTTTGCGACAAGCGCTAAAGCACACGACGGGGTGCGCCCTTGAAAGGAGCACGGTTCAAGAGTAACGAACGCAGAAACGTCCTCAAGCGACTTGCCGTAGAGCCGAAGTGCCATAGCTTCGGCATGCTCATGCCCAGGAGGTTGCGTGTAGGCTTTGGCGACAACCTCATGATTCCTTACGAAGACACACCCGACCGGTGGATTCGGCCGACAGGCTGGCAGCGACTTCGCAGATTCCTCAAGCGCTAAAGCCATGTAGTATTCCTTATCTTCTTCTGTCATGCGACATTCAACCGACCGGGCTAAGGCGTGAAGAAAAACGCCCGGCGCTTCCCGGAGTTGGCCTCCAGCCCATTGCTGGGCTCCGATGTGTGGATACCGTTGTCCGTCGCATTTGATAATGTCGTATGTGTTCATAGGGCAAGCCAAGCTCACCTACTGTCCAGAGAACCTTCTGAACGTTGTAGGCACTGGGCCGGCCCCAAATTCTAAGCATACGCTCCCCTTATCGCCCAACGAGCCTGAAAAAAAACCTGTTCCAGCAGCAAAACGTACCGCATAGTTTTCAGATGCGCACGTTTTATTTCTCTTGTCTTTATCGCGTTCTCAGCACGGCCAATTCGCTAGCTCGCGCTCCGAATGATGCACCGGCGGGGAGGGCCTCGCCTTCTTTCCAGATATTCCAACTTCTGGTCAAACGGTCAGGGACCGTGTTTGTTGCGCAATGACGACCCCAAGACCTGCAGCAGTGAAGCCGAAATGAATAGTAGCGATTGCGGCAATCTGTGCAGCTGGCTTCCTCCTGGACACCGAATGCCCCACGTAAAACGTGCGTTGCCCTGGAGCGCAGGGGAAAGGTAAGCGTCGGACTCACCGGAAAATTATCAGCGTAGCGAGTAATTTTTCCGGGCGCACCGAGTTGTTATATCCATCGGCGTACCCTGGCTGCATACTTATCGAATTCATCTCCGAATTTCTGGGCCATATACCGTTCCTCGGGCTGGATCTGAAAGCAATTCATGTAAACAACGAATAAAGGAAGTAACAAAAATGCCAAATAGTTCATCAGGTACCACGCCCACCCGAACAATACCAAGAAAAATCCGAGATACATGGGATTTCTGCTGATGCGATAGACCCCGCTTACCACCAACCGTGAAGATTTATCGGGAAAACGAGGGTCGACAGTCGTATTAGCCCTTCTGAACTCGAACACCCCAAGCACTGCAACTATTACTCCGAGGGAAATAGAGCTGGCCGACAGACCTATCGTGCTGCTGACAGGTGCATTCAGAGCAGGAAACAGTATTGAAAAAACCCACATCCCAACCGCGACTATAATCATCTGCATAACTGGGGGGATTCGAAGCTCAAGAACTTGCACGATGTGCGCCTTTGAAGCCGTCGCAGTAGGAAGGCCGGTTACCCGACGCCCCCTGCACAGATCCCGGCGTGCGGTTTTCCCGCACCGGGCTTTCCAATCACACTCACTCGCGCAGAAGAAGAACTCCTCACGCAAGCCCCCGATCCCATCCTGCTGCGGTAGAAATGTCCGGGCGGAAAACACTATATTCCCGCTCCCGTATCGAACAAAGGGGTCAACGCTGGTCAACTCCCTTTTCTACGATCCGTCTCATCTTCCTTTGCGCATACCAATCCTTCGGCAATTTTTGGTTCATCGATTGCTTTAGCTTATCGAAGCTCCGTTTCTGGGAAAAGAATCAGGCCCGCCTTGATGATTTTGGGCGCGCGAGCAACGATCGGATGCAACAATACGAGAACCTGCCGCCCGAGGTTACGACGCGTTGTGCCAGGTTCTCAGGGCCGCCCTTCTTACGAGCGGCACACCCAGAAGAAAAAGTTACTACGACCCTGAAGGATCCCCACGAATTTCACGCAGACACGGCTAATTCTGGCTCCCGGAAAATGGTCCTGATTTGTCGTAGCTTTGTAGTTGTCATGTGAATGTCGCCCCGCGAGATCACTCGCAGCCCCAGGAAGACGCAGGACAGGACGGCTCGCGAACGGATCGTGTTGGCTTGGTAGCCTCGGTCAATGCCCTCGGACCGAGCAGCCTTCCCGAACAGCCAAGCGATAAAAACAGCCAGCGCATTGACTAGCAGCAGCACCGAATAGCGCTCTGCAGAGCGTGAGCGGGCGCGCTCTAGACCGAAGCCGTAGTACTCGCTCTTGGTATCGCGAAAGTTCTCCTCAATGCTCATCCGTTTGCGGTAGGCTGTAAGCACCGCCTTCGTTTCCTTCGCTCCGCCGGACAACGAGGTTGCGATAAGCCACGGTTCACGCTCGCGGGCCGAGGCGGTTTTGCTCGGTTTCGAGTAGGAGATATTACCGTACGGTGTTTTGCGACGGCGGCCTTTCGGCGGTTTACGTAAGCCGTAAACGGAGCACTCAATTGGATTCGATCGAGCCACTAGAAAGTTGCCCAAGTAGGTCGGTCTCCCGGTTTCCAGCAGCCTTCCAACCGAGGTACAGCGGATCCATAGAGATTCGTTTGGCCTGGAAATTTGCACGGTTCCGCGGATCCGCCCGACCCAGTCCCAGCCGAGTGCTTCGACTGCGCGGAACCAGGGATTTTTGAATCCGGCATCGGTCACCACAATGGGGCGGCACTGGCTGGGAAGGAGTTCTGCGAGCGAGTTCAGGAATGCGATTTGGACGCGACGGCTGCCAAGATGGGTTCGCTCATGGACTTCCTCATAGAGCGTCAGTGCCCTTCCCTCGGCCGGAACCGAAGCGCGCAACACGTGAAAGCGGCCATCGACACTAACAGGCGACCAATCCACCAAGATATGAGGGCGAGTCGAAGAGCTAACCAGCCAGCTTGTCATTTCCCCGTAAACCAAAGCGGCTTCCCCGAGTAGGCGTGGATTGCCGATAAGCCGGTCCATTCGCTTGATGTTGTACTTCTCCAGGATGCGACTCCCGACACCGCGCCCCAGGCCGGTAACGCTTACGCACCGCTCGGCTAATGCGGATGAGACAGCAGCTTTGACAGCAACGTAGCGGCTCGCGTGCATGGTTTGACACAACTCGGGAAGGCACGTATCAAGGACATCGGTGGTGTGCATCTCCTGCTCCTTTCTGGATGACTTCTTGGGCTTCGCAACCACAAGAAGATCACGCCGGGAGATGCATGTCCACCCCTTTTCCCTAGCTGGTCAGATACTTAGTCCACGTATTCGTGGGGATTCCTCAGACTACGACCCCATTTATTGTCACCCGGAGCTTATTCGCGATAAGTGAGTCCGGCTTGCCTAGCTAAACGCCCCCAAAGATCGGTTCCCTGCTCCGAGAATGAAGCCTTCTACGCCGTAGCGCGTATCCACCCCACGGGTTCAAACGAACACTCTGCGGCTCGGTACCCCTTGCCTCTAATGGCATTCAGCGCTTGATTGCGCCGACAAGCGTGCTTTCTGTTTCGGAGTGCTATTTCGCCTAGCTATCTTGTGTGCGCCGGAGCGGGTTGGCAGTGATGTTATTCAGTGGTGTCACATTCGCAGACGTCACCTCTATTGAGTAGAGATGGATACGTGGTTACGGCTTCGTTCAGGTGGCCGCCCCGCGGCTGCTTCGCCGCAGCCACGGCGGAGCCGGACCGGCGGCACCGCCCGGCCCTGGGCCGTTCTCTTGATGCTCTCGCCGGCGGCCATTGCCGTGGCGCTTGGCGAAGGCTGGGCTCCCGATGCGATAAATGGGGTCGTAGTAACATTTTTCGGCTACCCCTCCGTGAATGTCCGGTTTGGCTAAAAGGCGCCTTGGCCCGCTCCGACTCGAAACAGCCCAGAAAAGTTACTACGTCCCCATTTATCACAACTACAAAGCTACGACAACTCAGGGCCATTTTTCGCGGCCCAGAATTAGCCGTGGCCGCTTGGAATTCGTGGGGATCCTTCAGACTACGACCCCATTATTCTATAAGAAGGGGATCTCTAAGATCTTTGTTAAACAATTACACCAAAATATTCCTTAATTTCAGTTAAATTTCTCAACCAGAGTTCCATTTCTTCTTCATTGATGCATTCTTTGTAGGTTGCTTGCCTTTCAATGCTCTCCTTGGCTGCTTCTTCCAATTTTTTCTCCAAAATAACTTCGACACTACCCAGAAGAACGGAATGGACTTCCTCGACAATTATTCGGAATTTACCATCATAATCAACATTCAAAAGGCCGAGCGCCTTCGCCGCAATATAGTAAGCCATAAGATACTGCTCAGAATTTTTCAGAGATGGCACTTCTTCACAAATTTCTTTCCAAGCAAAAGCAGTCTTTGTCTTGTTTGAAAGCACCAAGCAGTACAGCGCTTGCAGACCCCGAATAGAACTTTCTTCGACAAATCCCTCAACGACTTTGCTGCTTATTTCTTTTGAGACTTCAGACTCTTCCCGTGTTTCAGTTAACTTTGACGGGGATAGGTTCTCGATCATGTTTTGGGTAGACAGAATATTTCTATCTACCAACTCAATCGCGTTGGGTATTTTTTTGATTTCTTCGAGAAGTATTCGGTTGCTTTCGTCTATGCCTTTAGAGGTGTGCTCGAGATGACCAGAAGATGTATTCAAGCGCTGAATTATGTCGTTAAACGAACTATTCGAAACCATCGAGTAGATGATGGCCAAAATCGCCAGTATTAGAGATGACAAAGTAAGCGCGAACGTTATGTACTCAATCAGCCCGCTAACTTTTGACCATTCTACAGATATTAAGACGACAATAACGGCCAGAAGAATGGCAATAGCGTAAGAAAAGTGAATTTTTGATCTGTCTTCCATGTTTTTTCCTTATTACGCTTAACTAACCGATCGCGTCGCCAACGGCCGAAAGTGGCAGAGCGATGCGGCGTTTTTTGTTTGCGTCAGCCTAATTTAATCGTTAGATTGCTTGAATGCTGAAGCCACTGGCTTTGACAAAATTTCAACCATGGATTTTGGAGAGCTTGATTCGCCCGCGTTGGTGGTTCCCGCATAACCAGTTGCCTGCGGCGAAAAAATACAGCTCGCAGCTTGTAGCATTATTGCTTCTCTAACACCGGAATCACCGCTTGCCTCGATTAATGCCTTGTGAGTCATTAGTGCATTTTGTCTATGTTTATTAAGAATCGCGTTGTGCTTATGATTTAAAAAGTTACGTGCCGATAAAAATAGAACATATGCAATTACCGCAAAAACTAAAACCTTGCTAATTCCAAGTTGGATTGTGTCATATGTATTTGATGGCGCCAAAATGGATATTTTGTGTAAAAAGAGGGTAATCACAGCGTAACCTCCCAACAACCAAGACAGATTGATTGTTTTCTTTCTCCATTTTTCTGCCTCACCTTCATGGTGCTCAGACTCCGCTCTGAAATGTGCAGCCTGTTGAGTGACGCCCTCTTCAGCGGCAACATTCCGTATTTCATCTAACACCCTTTGGGCTTCTGACTCATGACCGGCCAAAGCTTCTGTAACTTTTTTTGCCTTGTCTTCAATGCTTTGAAGTGTTGCCCGCGCCTCAGTATCTAAGCGTTGAAAATCGGCAGAGCGATGAAGAGAATAAGAAATGCATGGATGTAATTGTTGGAACGCTGCTGGATAAGCGCCAACAATTTGATCAATAAATGACTTTCTCACTCCATGTGGATTCTGCTGTTCAGGGCTGAACTCTAAAATTTGCGAAAACAGCTTGTAATGAGCATTGGCGTGATCTCTGATGACCGTGAGCTGTGCATCAGGAAAATCATCAAGCGCTTTTATTGAGAGGCGATTATATAAGTCTACAAGCTGTTGAGCTGGTGAGATTGCATCTTTGAAATTGAGCGAGGTACCTAAGTCGCTTTCCCTTGCCAAGTTATGAGTGTCAAATTTCTGTATTCTTAGCAAAGAGGCAGCAGCTTCTTCATGTAATTCTTCGTTACCGATTATCATAATTCCTCCCTCAATTATTTTTTTTGAATCCAAGTTAATTATGTAAAATTGGCCTTTACGGTCCTATATGAAATCGGTGTTTGCCATGCTATTTCAATTCGGTCTGTCGGATATTGCCTACACAAAATCCCCGTGCTGGATTCGGCAGACAGCCCCGCCGCCCCCGGCACTAAAAGCTTCCCGTCGACTGCCAATCGTCGCCTTTTCGTCGCGCCTGGCCGAGCACTTCTAGGGCGGCGAGGACCTGGGTGATTCCCTTTAACGGCTTGCGTTTGAATTGGGTGGCGAGGGCTTCGGTGGTTTGCGGGCCGACGGCGAGGAGGGCGCGGACGGTTTCAACCTGTTCGGGGATGGTTTTTGGCCAGGGCTTTTTGCCTTGGGCGGCAGGCGCGGGTTCGGCGGCCTTTGCCGTTTCGCTCTTGAGGTCCGCGGTGGTCTGTTCACCCTGCGCTTCGGGGGCCTGGTAGTCGGGGCGCAGCCAACGGATGTGGCCCCGGGCCTCTTCGGCGGCGCGTTCGCTATTGAGGGCGACGAGACGAGTGAGCAGCTCCTCTTCGGCCTCGGCCTGCTCGGCGGGCTTGTCGGGCAGCGGGGTGGTGGCGCCGGGGCGGCCTACCAGAGCGTCAGCCAGATCGTCCCAGCCGTGGGCTTCGAAGACGGCGCGGTCGAGGTCGTCGTGCAGTTCGCGCAGGAGGGTGACGAGGCCCTGCTGGTGGATGGTCTTTTTCTTGGCAGTCAGCGGCTCTTCCGCCCGCAGTTTCTCCAGTACGTTGTACATACCGGTCAGGGTCAGCTCCGGGTGTTCGGCCTGCCGGCTGTTGCGGTGGGCGTCGAGCTGTTCGGCGGAATCGCCGCTGGCCGGATCGGGCCGGGGCAGCCCAAGCAACTGGCACAGCTCGGTCAGAAACAGCTGATGGTTGGCCCGCTCCGAGCCTCCGGTGTCCCGCCAACGGGCGATGAAGTCGCCTACCAAATCGTCGGTCGCGGGGGCTTGCAGGTTGTCGTCCAGGCGGGCAGTCATCCACTTACAGTCCGTTAGGTGTATGACGCCGATGATACCAATGGGCGTCCGTAGCCGCCATCCGGCTCCGTTTGTCCATGCAGGCAGCCAATGAAGTCTCCTCCGTAAAAGTCCGTAGATCCCTATTCTGCAGGGAATAAAGGCTGGAAACGGGTCCGGAAACTCGCTATGCATTGAGGAAACCGCCTCCACGAAGTCGTGGGAGGGAGTGGCTAAATGAATCTCGACTGACAAGGAGGTCAGCATGAAGACCAGCGCGATAGTTACACTGGTGGCGGCCCTGGGGCTGCCCATGAGCGTATTCGCCCAAAGCGAGGAGATGCAGAATGAGGCGGTACAGGGTGCAACCCCCGCCGATACCCGGCAGATCATCGAAGATTGGCCGGAGGTCTCAAAGGAGGCCGCCAACGCCATGACCGAAAAGTACGGCCAGCCGGATGAGGCGACGCCGAGCATGCTGGTATGGAACAACAATGGACCGTGGCTGCGTACGATTGTCTACAAGGAGGAGATCGACCACGAATTCCCGGTTCCCCATAAGGACGTGCTCGAGCAGTTCATCAGCTATAATGTGCCGCCCGACAAGTTCGACGAACTCGCGGAGTACGACGGCAGCGTGATCGCGGAGCGCACCAAAGGCGAACTCTCAGCCCGCTGCGATAAGGAGGCGGCGAACTTCCTCGCGGTGAATCTCGCCGACGATATCATCAAAGGCGAAAAGAGCGTCGAGGAGGCACGCGAGTTCTATGCCGACACCATCAAGCAGGTAATGCAGGGCCAACAGCCTGAGTACACCACGGCACTGCTTTTCGAACCGCCTCCGATACAACAAGCCCGCGATAGCGACGAGCGAGCTATCTCCGTCGCCGAAGTCGAACAGCTGCGCCAAGGTGAGGCCGAGATCGCCAGCTTCTCAGAACTGGACAAAGACGATAGCGGAGATATCAGCCGTGAAGAGGCCCGGGAGCACGAGCGCCTGAACGAAGACTGGGCGCAGTACGACGCCGACGACAACGATCGGCTTGACCGCAACGAGTTCAGCGCCTTCGAAGCGCAAGAGATGGAGCAATCGCCTTAATCCATTGACCAGCCCGCGCCGCAACGGCGCGGGCCTGCCCCCTTAGATGTGCTCTGTCCCTGGCCGGCCCTGCCGGCCTCGCCTGCCCATCAATTTTACTCTGACTTAATGACCCCTGTACTCCCGCCAGCTATTTGCGTTCCGAAATGGTGCCCGTCACTCCCCCTCATCCCGGCCTTCGCCTCTAGGGATTTCGGGAACTTCTATTTGGCTGATATGAGCAGGTAGACCGGGGAGCGATCCGATAATCAGGAGAAGGTGAACGAGTTTGTTGGCGCGGTTGCTGAACGATACCGGAGATGCCCGTGTGGCAGAGCTGCAGGTTTGCTAGCAGGCATCGAGCGTCGGAGTATACCTTTACTCTGCTCTTGGGTGTTGGCCGGTCAGGCGTCGAGGGATTTCCAGAGCCCTGCGATCACCACGAAGATGAGGGGGACGGCCAGGGCGGCTGCGAAGAGCTGTGAAGAGAGTGCGGCTTCGAACAGCCAGTGCCCGACGAGGATCCCGCCGAAGGTGGTGATCACGATGGAGAGGGCCACCTGCAGGGGCGGGCCGGCCCAGTCGTGAAGGAAGCTCTGTTTCCAACGCATGGGGGGGAGGCTAACCGCCTCCGTTCTGCTGTTCCGTGCCCGGATCACGAAGCGGAGGACGGCTCTCCCAATAGCCTCTGTTCGAGTTCTTCAGAAGCGCTGAACAAAGTACCTAGTACCAGATTGCCGCGTCGCTGAGGCTCCTCCTGATGAACTTGCCCTCCCTGGCTGTCATTACGAGGAGCCTAAGCGACGAAGTAATCGCCTGCTCCCAAACCCCAGATTGCCGCGTCGCCTGGGGCTCCTCCTGAAGAACTTCCGCTTCTGTCACTGCGAGGAGCCCCGGCGACGAAGCAGTCTGGTACTCCGCAACATCGAGATTGCCGCGTCGCTGGGGCTCCTCGCAATGACACCTAAGAGTTCGTCATTGATTCGGGGCCGCGCAGCGGCGGGTACGGCTCGCAATGACGGCTGTTCGTCACTGATTCGGGCCTGCGCAGCAGGGGGTACGGCTCGCAATGACAGCGGCGGGGAAGTTCATAAGGAGGAGCCCCGGCGATGAAGTAATCTGGTGTCCTAACAGCGAGATTGCCGCGTCGCTTAGGCTCCTCCTGATGAACTTGCCCTCGCTGTCATTACGAGGAGCCCCAGGCGACGAAGTAATCTCCTGCTCCCAAAACCCCAGATTGCCGCGTCGCCGGGGCTCCTCGCAATGACGGCTGAACGTTCGTCACCGATTCGGGGCCGCGTGCGGCGGGTACGGCTCGCAATGACGGCTAAGAGTTCGTCATTGATTTGGGGCTGCGGAACGGCGGGTAGTGCTCGCAATGACAGCTAAACGCCTGTTTTACCAATCATGTTTGGTAAACTTGTTTTACTTAACGTTCTTGGTAAAATGTTTTTACGCGATATCTTTGGTGAACCGCTATGTCCCAGGAATATGTGATCCGCACCCCCGATCAGGTGACCCCCGTCCTTAGAGGTTTCCGCCGTTTGCGCCAGCTCAATCAAGAGCAGGTCGCCACCGAGCTTGGGATCTCCCAGAAGAGCTATTCGGCATTGGAGCTAAACGCCAGCCGCACCAGCGTGGCCCGGCTCATGGCGGCTCTGGCTGCGCTCGATGTCGAGTTGGTGCTGAGGGACCGACGTACCGGAGAGACGGTTTCTGCCGAACAAGTCCGCGAGTGGTAAGCCAATGGGGCGTCGCTCCCACACCCGCACCCTGTCGATCTGGATGAATGGGGAACTGGTCGGCTACTGGTCGATAGCCCCGCAGGCCGAGCAGTTCCAGTATGCCGATAGCTGGGTTCAGTCTCCTGACGCTCGCCCTCTTTCGCACTCGCTGCCGATCACCCCTGACAATGCGCCCTACAAAGGGGCGAAGGTGCGTGACTGGTTCGAAAACCTGCTCCCGGACAGCGAATCCATCCGAAAACGACTCGCCGGGCGGTTCGGTGCGGACTCACTCTCCGCCTTCGACCTCCTTGCCGAGATCGGGCGCGATTGCGTCGGAGCCCTTCAAATCCTGCCGGAGGGACAAACCCCGCCGCCCGCGACTATCGAGGGCGAACCGCTGGACGAAGCCGGTGTTGCCTCGGTGCTGGAGGCGGCGGTTTCCCCTTCGCGCTTCCGGCAGCTTCGCGAGGATTCCGATTTGCGTATCTCCATCGCCGGCGCGCAGGAGAAGACCGCTCTGCTGCGCCACGAGGGGCAGTGGCTGTTGCCGTCAGGTGCCACTCCCACTACGCATATTTTCAAGTTGCCTCTTGGGCTAATCGGCGGGGAGCGCAAGCTCGACATGCGCGATTCGGTGGAAAACGAGTGGCTCTGTTCCCGGATTCTCCATGCCTATGACCTCCCCGTGGCGAACTGCGAGGTCGCCTCGTTCGAAGGGCACCGGGCCCTCATCGTCGAGCGCTTCGATCGGCGCTTCTCGCATGACGGTTCACGCTTGTGGCGTCTTCCCCAGGAGGACCTGTGCCAGGCACTCGGGGTTTCTCCGCTGCGAAAATATGAAAAGGACGGAGGTCCGGGGATCGGCCCGATCATGGAACACCTTGCCCACTCGGCCAACAAACGCTCGGATCGGGTGACGTTCTTCGAGGCACAGCTACTGTTTTGGCTGCTGCGTGCGCCGGATGGGCATGCGAAGAATTTCAGCCAACGACTGCTGCCTCGCGGCGAGTTCCAGCTAACGCCGTTATACGATGTTATTTCGGTGTACCCGGTACTCGGCAACACGGCTCGTCAGATATCGCCGCACAAGGTGGAAATGGCCATGGCCATCCGTGGCAAGAACGTCCACTGGAAAATGAAGGACATCCAAAGACGCCACTGGAACGCCGTCGCACGGCACTACGGCATCGGTAAGGACGCCGAACCGATTATTGCGCGCGTAATCGAAACCACGCCTCGGGTCATCGAGACGGTTCGTGCCGAACTCCCTGACAACTTCCCTTTCCAGGTGGCCGAATCCATCCTGAACGGGCTCAGACAGAGCGTGGCGTTACTGGCGCGTATGTCGCCCGAGTAGTTCATCCCGTGCCTCTCAATAACTAGAGACTCATGTGCTGTCATTACGAGCCCTACCCCCAGCTGCGCAGGCCCGAATCAATGACGAACTCTTAGGTGTCATTGCGAGGAGCCCCAGCGATGCGGCAATCTCGATGTTGCGGAGTACCAGACTGCTTCGTCGCTGGGGCTCCTCGCAGTGACAGAAGCGGAAGTTCTTCAGGAGGAGCCCCAGCGACGAAGTAATCTCTCCTGCCAACCCCGGGATTGCCGCGTCGCCGAGGCTCCTCCTGATGAACTTGCCCTCGCTGTCATTACGAGGAGCCCCGGCGACGAAGTAATCTCCTGCTCCCAAAACCCCAGATTGCCGCGTCGCTGGGGCTCCTCGCAATGACGGCTGAACGTTCGTCACCGATTCGGGGCCGCGTAGCGGCGGGTACGGCTCGCAATGACAGCTGAACGTTCGTCACTGATTCGAGGCTTCGGAGCGGCGGGTCAACTAGAGAATCATGCGGTGCAATGACTAGAGAATCATGCGCTGTCATTACGAGGAGCCCCAGCGACGAAGTAATCTCGACCGCCAAACCCGGGATTGCCGCGTCGCCGAGGCTCCTCGCAATGACAGCTGAACGTTCTTTATGGATTCGGGGCCGCGTAGCGGCAGGTACGGCTCGCAATGACAGTAGGACGCTTACATCCCCGTAGGCGTTCTCATGATTGATCGCGGAGGGAGATTCAGCGAGAGAAAATCCGCCTTTTATGTTGTAGACAAATCCCGCCACTGCGGATTCAACTGCTCAATCAGTCTCACCTTTCTTTCTCGGGACCCGGCTTTTATCTGCTTTTCCCGCCCAATTGCCGCCTCAACATCTGGCGTCGATTCGAACCAGACCAACTTGTGGCAACGGTACTTACTGGCAAATCCGGGCGTCAATCCATTCCGGTGTTCATAAAGGCGTCGCTCGAGATCATTCGTAACCCCGGTGTAGAGTACTCGATTATCTTTATTAGTGAGGATATAGACGTAATAGTCGCGTGCATCCATGGCGACCTCCTTGCCTGAGAAAAAGAACCTTACGCAGTTGACCGAAGAGCATACTGCTCCCAGCCAAATCGCTTCTACCGTTAAGCCCCTGGTTGTTGAGTGCAATCTCATGTGCTATTGCGAGCACGACCCGCCGCTACGCCTTGAATCAACGACGAACGTTCAGCTGTCATTGCGAGGACGCCTACATGGATGTAGGTGGTAGAGCGACGCATGCCGCCATGGAAGGCGGTAATAGAGAATGTCTGGAACCTATTCTCGAGGATGCCAAAGCCGAGCCTAAGCGACGAAGTAATCTCCCGCTCCCAAAACCCCCAGATTGCCGCGTCACTGAGACTCCTCCTGAAGAATTTCCCTCCGCTGTCATTACGAGGAGCCCCGGCGACGAAGTAATCTCTGCTCCTAACCCCGAGATTGCCGCGTCGCTGGGGCTCCTCCTGAAGAACTTCCGTTTCTGTCACTGCGAGGAGCCCCAGCGACGAAGCAGTCTGGTACTCCGCAACGTCGAGATTGCCACGTCGCTGTGGCTCCTCCTGAAGAACTTCCCCCCCGCTGTCATTACGAGGAGCCCCGGCGACGAAGTAATCTCCTGC
>NZ_JAENYR010000063.1 GCF_016841685.1 Thiohalomonas denitrificans | reverse complement strand
TGCGGCCGGAGCAGCCGGCCAACTATCGACCCACCATGATCGAACGAATCGGTGCCCAGCGTTTTTTTGATCAGCCGAGCCGGATGATCATCCGGCATCTGGAGCGCCGCCCCCTGAAATCCCTGCTCTCGGTGCTGGGTATCGCCATGGCCGGGGCCATCCTGATGGTGGGCGCGTTTCAGGAGGATGCCATCGACTACATGATCGATGTGCAGTTCGGCCTCTCGCAGCGGCAGGATCTGATGATTACCTTTACCGATCCGGCGGGCCGGCGATCCCTGTTCGAACTGGCGACCCTGCCGGGAGTGCTGCGGGCGGAGCCGTTCCGTTCGGTGAGCGTGCGCCTGCGTGCCGGCCACCGAACCTGGCGCACCGCAATACAGGGTTACGAGAACGGCGGTGAGCTTTACCGGACGCTCGATGCCGACCTGCAACCCATCGAATTGCCCCCCGAGGGCCTGCTTCTCACGCGACACCTGGGGGAGCAGCTCGGGGTGAAGGCGGGGGATTCGATCACTGTCGAGGTGTTGGAGGGAGCGCAGCCGGTACGTTCCGTGCCGGTGGTCGGGCTGGTTAACGAGTTCATCGGTCTCTCGGGCTATATGGAGATTGGTGCCCTTAACCGGCTGATGGACGAGGGACATGTGATTTCGGGTGCCTTTCTCGCCGTCGACCCGGCCCACCTGCAGGGCGTCTTCGATGATCTGCAGCGACGCCCGCGTGTTCTCGGTGTGTCCCAGCGCGACACTTCCATCAAGGCCTTTGAGGAGACCATGGGGGAGACCATCCTGGTGTTCGCCTTTATCAATGTACTGCTGGCCGGCAGCATTGCCTTCGGGGTGGTCTACAACAGCGCCCGCATTACCCTGTCGGAGCATGCGCGCGAACTGGCAAGCTTGCGCGTGCTCGGCTTTACGCGGGGCGAAATCAGTTACATTCTGATAGGTGAACTGGCGCTGCTGACGCTCGCTGCCATACCGCTGGGGTTTGTAATTGGATATGGTTTCGCCTGGCTGATCGCCGAGAACCTCACATCGGAACTCTACCGAATACCGCTGGTACTGGAGGCAACTACTTACGGCTTCTCCGCGACCGTGGTGCTGATTGCGGCACTGATCTCCGGAGAGATCATGCGCCGCCGCCTCTACCAGCTTGACCTGGTGGCGGTATTGAAGACCAGGGAATAGGACCGGCAGTACATTGCCTTCAGGCCGACAAGGCTCCTTGCCTTTACTTTTAATTAACCGCAAAGACGCCAAGAGCGCAAAGGATTTATGGCTTATTCTCACATATGGCCGAGAACCATCGGAAACAGCACAAAACTTTGCGTTCTTTGCGTCTTAGCAGTGAATAATCCGGATTAGGAAAACAAGAGCTTGTCCTTTCGAAAAAAACTCGGGCTACTGCTACTGGCTGCGGCGATTATCGGCCTGCTGCTCTTTGCCTTCCGTCCCAAACCGGTGGCGGTTTCGGCGGCGGAGGTGATTCGGGCACCGCTCCAGGTGACGCTGGCGTATGAGGGGCGCACCCGGGTGAAGGATCGTTTCGTCATCGGCGCGCCGGTGACCGGATACGCGCCGCGCCTGATGCTCGAGGAGGGCGACGCCGTCCGCGCAGGCGAGGTGCTGCTGCAGCTGCAGCCGCAGCCGCCCGGCCTGCTCGACCCGCGCAATCTGCAGCAGGCGCAGGCCCGGGTGGCCGAAGCCCGCTCTGCCCACGAATTCGCCCGCTCGGAATTGGCGCGCATCCGGACACTGTTTCAAAGCGGGAATGTCTCCGAAAGTCAGCTCAACGAGGCCGAAAGCATAGCTGCACAGGCGCGTGCCCGTCTCTCTGCCGCCCTGGCAGCGGCCAGCCGCCCCGATAGCGACGCCACCGATCAAGTGCCACTGATTGCCCCGGCAAACGGTCGTGTGCTTGAAGTCGCCCACAAAAGCGCCGGTGCGGTCGCCCCGGGTGAACCCATTCTGACCATCGGCGATCCCGAACGGCTGGAGGCGGCGGTGGACGTACTCTCCTCCGACGCCGTGAGGTTGGCTGCGGGCATGCCGGTATTGTTCGAGCGCTGGGGCGGCGGCATCGATCTGGAGGGACGGGTTCGTACCATAGAACCTGCTGCCTTTACCGAAGTCTCCGCCCTGGGCGTCGAGGAGCAGCGGGTATGGGTGATCGCCGACATTACCTCACCCGCTAGCGAGTGGCGCCGGCTGGGCGACGGCTATCGTGTCGAGGCCCGCTTCATCCTTTGGCAGGACGACGATGTGCTGCAGGCGCCCGCCAGCGCGGTCTTTCGCCATAACGAAGGGTGGGCCGCCTTCGTCATGTCCGAAGGGCGTGCGCAGTTGAGGCGAGTGCAGATTGGCCGCCGGGGTGAACTGGCGGTGCAGGTCCTCGATGGGCTCTCTGCCGGCGAACGGGTCCTCACCCATCCCGATAGTGACATCGAAGACGGCACCCGGGTTGCGGTGCGCGAATAGAAAAAACAGTGTCACAGCCGCCAACCGCCGAGACGTTGACCTACCGATGACGAGGAGAGCCGTTCATGGATGTAGAATTTTGGCTTGACCGCTGGGTGCGCGGCGAGACCGGTTTTCACCAGCCGGAAGTCAACACTCATTTGCAGACCTTCTGGGATCGTCTGGAGCTGGCGCCCGGAGCCCGGGTCCTGGTACCGCTGTGCGGCAAGAGCCTCGACATGCTCTGGCTGCTCTCGGAGGGGTACCAGGTGTTGGGGGTGGAGGTCAGTCCGCTGGCCGTCCAGAATTTTTTCGCCGAGAACGATATCCCGGCAGAGGTTGTGCCGTCCGACCCTTTCACCCGGTATCGAGCCGATGACCTGGAGATCCTTTGTGGTGATTTTTTTGACCTGACACCCGAGCGGTTGAAAGGGGTCGGCGGTGTCTATGACCGTGCCTCGCTGGTGGCGTTACCGCCCGCCATGCGCAAGCGTTACACCGACCACCTCAAGGTACTCTTTCCCGGGAAGCTCGAGGCACTGCTGGTAACGATGGAATACCCCGAGGGGGAAATGGACGGGCCGCCATTTTCCATCGGGGAGCAGGAAGTCCACGCCCTCTATGGCGATAACTGCGATATCGAACGGCTGACCGTCTTCGATCTCCTGGACGAAGCTCCACGGTTTCGTGACAAAGGGCTGACGCGACTGCAGGAGACGGTGTTCCGCCTTCATTCCCGAAGGTGATTTACCAGGGAGGCACCGTACAGCACAGGAGAGTGCCGCCAGCTTCAATGGCTGCGCGATTCACGGCGTTGCACCACGCTGTAAGCGAACTTCGCCATCGCGCCGGCCAGGTATTCCGGCTCCAGTCTCGGCGTTTCCGGACGGCCGCTCCAATCGGGGTCGGTGTGGCGATCGAACTCCGGTAACTCATCCTCCCGAGAGTGCAGGCGCGCTGCATGCGACTCCATAGGTGCAGCCAGTATGCTCTCGACCGCACCAATACTGACGCCGAGAAACCTGGCGATGGCTTTATTGGACTGCCCAAGCTCTTCCCGGAGAATCAGGGCATAGGCCGACTCCACCAGGGCGGGCAGAATGCCCTGGTCGTGGTGCCGGACGACTTCCCCGGGACCGCCCAATTCCTCGATGGCGGTAGTCACCACGTCCATCACCTTGTCGTCCACTCTTTCGGCGGTCATTTCCATGGTTCATCTCCCGGGCCTGTTCTGCCCAAAAGTATAGCGGCGGTCTCAGCCCACAATGCCCAATATCAACATTCCTGCCACGTAAACCAATAGCATCAGTACGCTTTCGAAACCGATATTGGCGAAGCCTGTCTGCTCCCTGCGAAGGAGACCGAGTAGCAGTATGCCGGTGAGTAACAGGGTCAGGGCGATGGTGAACAGCTGGTCACCGGTAATGGCGTGATAGATGGAGCCTTCCCGGTAGGAAAAGTCGGCAAAGGCGGTAAACAGGACGTCGAAGCTGTTGCCGCCGATGACTACGCCGACCGCCATCGTCAGTGCCCCCTGGCGAACCGCGGCCAGTGCGGTGACCAATTCCGGCAACGAGGTCGCCACGGCGGTGAACAGGCCGCCGACGATCCCCTCCGAAAGGCCGGTGCGATCGGCGATGGCCATGCCGCTATAAGCCACCACGTATCCCGCCGCCGCCAGTATCGCGGCGAGCAAGAAAAATGCTAGCCACAGCAGCGGCATCGAGACGTGCTCCTCGGATCGCGTGGTGGGCTCATCTTCCCGTGTTTCATGCGTATGCATCGGCCGCCAGAGGGGCGCCGCACGGGCTTTGGCAATGAGCCGAGTCCCGGCCAAATAGGCCGCCACCAGCACCAGCGACAGGGGATGGATGCCGAGAAAGTCCACTGGTGGACCCGCTACGGCAAGAACAGGGATCGAAAGCAGTGTAATCAGTAGTGCTCCCTGGACCAGGTTTTCGATAGAGGCAGCGGCATGTTCCAGGTTGGCGCGTCGATAGGTAAAGTCGGCGATCGCCAAAAATGTGGTCTGCGCGGCGATACCTCCGACGGCATTGCTGATGGCCAGCGCCGGATACCCGTTATAGGCCGCCACCACCGAGGTTACGATACCGGACAGCGATGTGCTCCCGCCCAGCAACACGGCGCCGAAGATCGCCTCCCCGAGTCCGGTAAGGTCCGCCAGAGCATCGGCAATTCGGGTCAGGCGGATCCCGGCGATGGTAATCACGATCGTCGCGACGACGAAGAGGGCGATGATGACCGTTAACGGCATCCGGGCGAGTGAGAGCGCATCCATAGCTCTAACGTAGAAGACAAGGGTAGGGTCAGCCGCAATCCTCAGGGGTTGGATACGGGTGAAGGTTGGCAGGCTATGGTTTCCCTAAGGCTTGATTCCGTCCGGAACCAGGGAGGGTAATATGGACCGCTGGCAGGCCGTAGAAGCCATTTTCCCGCACATGGTTGAGCTCCGGCGCAGTTTGCATCGCCACCCCGAACTCGCCTTCGAAGAGATCGAGACTGCACGCATCGTCATGGCGGAACTCCAGCGTTTGGGGGTGCCCTGTGAGTACACCGGCCCAGGCGGTGGTGTGGTCGGGCGAATCCTGGGCGACGAAGAGGGGCCGGTAGTCGCCCTGCGCGCGGAGATGGATGCACTGCCCACGGATGAGAAGACCGAGCTCCCCTTCGCCTCCGAAAACCCGGGATGCATGCACGCGTGCGGTCATGATGCCCATATGGCCATGCTGCTGGGAGCGGCGGCTTTACTGAAGGCCGACCCGCCCCCCGGCGAAGTGCGGTTCGTGTTTCAGCCCGCCGAAGAGCAGGGTGGCGGCGCCCGGGTGATCCTGGATTCCGGAGCGTTGACTGGTGTGCAGGCCATCTTTGGCGGCCATGTCACCCACCATCATGCCACGGGCGAGATCATGGTCAAGGACGGTATCGTCACCGCGCAGTCGGACGTTTTCCGGGTACGCATCACCGGTAGCGGCGGCCACGGCGCCCGACCCCACGAGGCCACCGATGCGGTGGTGATCCTCGGCATGCTGATCACCGCACTTCAGACTCTCGTCTCGCGCAGCGCCAACCCCATCCACCCCACCGTGGTCACGGTGGGCCGTGCGGCGGCCGGTAGTGCCGCCAACGTGATTGCCGAGGACGGCATCATGGAAGGCACCGTTCGCACCACCGACCGGGAGGTTCGGGGCCATGTCCTGGAGGGGCTTCGACGCATGGCGGGGGCCATGGCGGAACTGCACGGCGCCCGTATCGATCTCGAGCTGGAAGAGGGCTATCCGCCTCTGGTGAACACGCCCCGCGAGACCTCCATCGCGCGCCGTGCTGCACTGGCAATCGTCGGTGAACAGGCGACCTTCGAAGATGAGCACCCGACGCTGGGTGCAGAGGATTTCTCCTACTACCTGGAGCAGCTTCCGGGGGCCTACGTACGCCTCGGTGCCCTGAAAAAAGGGGATCCCCCCAAGGCCCTGCACAGCCCGGAATTCAGTATTGATGAAGAGGTACTCAAATACGGTGCCCTCTGGTTCGAGGAGGTCGCGCGGGAAACCATGCGTGACTTGAGAGGCAAAGCCTGATGCGCTTCAACGGCTCGACCGCAGATACCATCGGCATCGAATATGAACTTCAGCTCCTGGATGGTAACAGTCTGGACATGACCGATGCCATTCTCCCCCTGCTTGGGCGGATGTCTGAAGGTCATGCGCATATCGAGCCGGAATACGTCCAGAGCACAGTGGAGGTGGTCTCCCGGACGATGGAGGACTGCCACGCCCTGGAGTCCCACCTGAGAGAGCGGGTAGGCTTTATTCGTGGCAAATGCCATGAACTTGGGCTGGAAATATGCGGCGGGGGCACGCATCCGTTCCGTACCCGTCTGGGCAAGGTTACCCCGGAGCCGCGCTACTACGATGTGGAAGCGGAAACCGGTTATGCGGGGGCGATTCAGATGGTCTGCGCCACCCACGTGCACATCGGTGTGCCTTCCGGGGATGAAGCGGTCTGGCTGATGCGTCGGCTCAGGCCGTATCTGCCTGTGCTGCTGGGGCTCTCGGCCGCATCGCCCTTTTACATGGGTGTGGACTCGGGCTTTGCCGCCTACCGGCCTCGTGTCCTGCTGGCCGCCCACAGCTACGGCACACCGCCACCGCTACACAGTTGGCCGGAATTCGAGTCCATCTGGAGCGCGGCACGGCGTGCGAACGTCTACCGAACCTTCAAGGACATGCATTGGGATATCCGGCCCAAACCCGAGTTCGGCACTGTGGAGGTGCGCATCATGGACGGCCAGCGCACAGTGCACGCCACGGTCGCCATTGCTGCCCTGGTCCACAGCCTCTCCCGCTACCTGCAGCGCAAGGGACGGAGGCGGGCGTGCCTGCAGGAACTGCCCTACTGGGCCGAGGTGGAGAATGCCTACCGCGCCGCCCACCAGGGTCTCGACGCCCATCTCATCGTCAATGAACGGGGCGATACCCGCCTCCTGACGGACATCGCCACAGACATGCTGAAGACCATCGAACCGACTGCTCGCGCGCTCGGCGAAACCGCTTGGCTGGAGGGAAGCATCGCTGAAATGGTGAAAGGCGGCGCAAGCTACCTGCGCCAGCGGGAGGTTTTCGCCCGTACCGGCTCACTGAGAGAGGTGGTGGCGGACGCCGTTCGGGAACTGAGCGAGGAGCTGACCCGCCACTGAAAGTGGAGCCGCATGACCTTCTTCATAAAGGGCCGAAAAGCCCAGTCCGGCAGTCGACGCGGGCAATCTGTAAGAGTGAACGGACACTAACCCATGCGTTTGTCTTCGGTTGCCTTGTTTCGCATATAGAGCGCCAGCTCCGCGGTGGCTTCCTCGCGGGTTCGAAACGGCCCCCTGTCACCCTCCCGGGTCGCAAAATACCAATCGGTGCCGATGCTGAACATGCGGCCGGAGCGAAACGGCGCCGGTCCCGATTCGCCTTCACGGTTCTCGTTCATAGACGACACTCCATGTTAAAAGTGAATCCTAACCTCAAATCCATAGCTTGTCGCCCCTCGATCTCCACAGCCCGGCTTTGACCGCCCTGTCAGTCATCGCCATTTTTGCCAGAACAGCGGAACGTTTCGCTCCTTGAAAAGGGGGATCAGCAGCATGCCGGCAATAAATCCCCCCAGATGGGCGAACCACGCCACCCCCGGTTCATCGGGGCTGGCGCCCAGCGAGTTGATGAACTGGAGCAGGAACCAGATCCCCAGCACCGCAACCGCAGGCAGATAAACGAAATAGGGAAAGATGAAGATCGGGATCACCACGAGCACCCTGGCGGACGGGTGCAGCAAAAGATAAGCACCGAGGACGCCGGCGACTGCACCGCTGGCCCCGATCATCGGCAGCGCCATACCGGGATTGATCAGACCCTGGGCCAGCGATGCCGCCAGGCCGCAAAGGAGATAGAAGAGAATGAAGCGTCCATGACCCATGGCGTCTTCGACATTGTTGCCGAAAATCCACAGGTAAAGCATATTCCCGACCAGATGCAGCAGTCCGCCGTGGAGGAACAGGGAGGTAAACAGGGTCATCTCGGCAGGAATAAGGTGCAGTTCCGGCGGCAGTTGACGATCACCAAACAGCGTTGCAGGAATGAATCCCAGACTGTAAACGAGTGCCTGTCGCCCATGCTCGGACAGAGAGAAATGCCAGACAAAGACGACTACGCAGGCGACGATGATGGAAACGGTAACCACCGCCGGGCGGCGGGTCGGATTGTCATCACGGAGCGGGATCATGGAATAGGCCGCCGGTTGCTTTCTTGCAGTGTAGTGTGGAAGCTCACCCCCGAACCACCGGGACCCGGAATCGGGCAGCCAACCCCTCAACGACATCCAGCAACTCGGTATCGAGTCGCGTCAGCGCGGCAACGCGAATATCGGCGGGAACACCACCGTAATACGCCTCGGCGACGGCCCCGGCCATGCAGGCCTGTGTATCGGCATCACCGCCCAGGGAGATCGCACCGCGCACCGCCGACTCGAAGTCGTCCGCTTCCAAAAACGCGATCATCGCTTCGGGGACCGAGCCGAGACAGGTGGCGTCGAACCGGTAGTCGGGCCGGATATCCGCCAGCGATCGTTTCAAATCATAACCGAAGACCTTTTCAAGATGGTGGTGAATGACGGACTTGTTTTCTCCCTGCCGAGCCAGGAAAACCGCCACCGCAATCGCCTGGGCACCCTTGATACCTTCCGGATGATTGTGGCTGACTGCGGCACTGCGCCGCGCCTCCCGATAGACGCTCTCCAGTTCGGAACAGGCCCAGCCTACGGGTGCCACTCGCATCGCCGAACCGTTGCCAAAGCTATCGTAGGCCGGTGCACCGGGGGTGGCGGCCCATTGTCGAAAACCCCGGCCATAGCCGGCGTCGGGGTATTTCCGGAACCAGCGCCGATAGGCCTCGGCGTAATCTCCCTCGTGCATCAGTACTTCCGCGGTCGCCACCGACAACACGCTGTCATCGGTAAAACGTGACCCTGAGGAGAACAGCGGAAAGTCGCTGGATTTAATAGGAGACCCTTCGAAAACGGAGCCGATGACGTCACCGGCAATCGCACCTATCATATCATTACCCCATGTTTCTGGAGGTGATCCATGGTCCTGCGCTTCCTCTCTGTTTCTCTGCTGGTCGCAATCACGACGGCTTGTGCACAGCTGTTTCCCGAACCCTCACCGGATCAACCCTTCTATGCCCCACCAGAGGGCTCGCGTCTCGAACTGCTGAAACCCATCGAGATCTCCGCCAATGAAGTCAGTGTCTGGATTCAAAACGGTGAAATCATCAACTACCGGAATGCCAATCGCTACTACCCTTTCTGTAAATTCGAAATGTACAGCAAGGTCGACCGCTCCCGAACCGTTCAGCCGGACACCTTTGTCATCGAACGTGTGAGGCGGATGGATTGGGCCGTTCGCCTTGACGAACCGCTGCGGCTGGCCGGTATCGGCGTGGGAGGCGTCGGTAGTGACAGCGGCGGCCCGAGCACCTTCAGCATGTCCACGGAAATGTTCCTGGATTCTCCGCGACAGCCGGACGTTCACCGTCTCACCTGTCAGCATTGGGAAGACGCAAGACTGCCCAGGCATCTGACCATCAACGAAATGCGTCAGGCGCTGAAAGGCATTTTCAATCTTGAATTGCCCGCGGCCGAGGGGTGATCCCGCCCTTCAGGCGATGCACCAGGATCTGTCGGGGCAGCAGCATGAGAATTACTTAATGTAGCCGATTGTCGGGCGGGCGACTCCCACCCACCTCGTCTGCCCCCGACCCCTCCTCGTCTGCCGGGACCATCTCGGCCACAAAGCCAAGCACGGCCCGAGCCCGAAGGGTTGCGCCCGAAATCGCGTCGGATGATAAGAAGTGCCCCTAAACAGTAGCGGTTCATGAATGGAAGCTTCGCCCGCTATGCCAACCCGTCACCTCCGATCTAAGCTCAGGGATAAGACCCACGCCAGCCCCCCGGGGAGGGATGCCGCGATGGCGCGACAAAAGGAACAATTCTGGCTGACCCGCCGCCTTCGTATTTCGGCGGAGCGTCGCGTTCAACCCCTGCGCTGGCGGCCGCACACGGACATTTATCGAACCGGTTACGGCTGGCTGGTAAAGTTCGAGCTGGCCGGTGTAGAGGAGGAAGCCGTGCAGCTGATCCTCAGGGGCCACTGGTTGCGGCTGAGCGGCAGCCGGCTCGATCGCGAGTGCGGTGGAGATGCCGAGCCCCATGCGCTCGAGATCACCTACAGCCGTTTTGAACGGGCGGTGGAGCTTCCGATTGAGGCAGAGGGTGCCCGGCTGGAAACCGAATACCGTCAAGGGATGTTTCTGGTGCACATCATCGAGGAGGGGAACACGTCATGAACGACCATACCCTGGAGAATTTGCCGGTTTTCCCGCTGCGCCAGACCCCGCTGTTTCCATTTGTCCTGGCGCCGTTTTCCGCAGGCCGACCGGCCTCGGTCAAGGCGTTGGAGGTCGCACTGGCCAGCAAGGAAAAAAGCATCGCAGTGTTCGTCCAGCGGAATGCCAAGACCCAGGAGCCCAAGGGGGACGACCTTTTCGAATATGGAACGCGCGCCACTGTTCGCCAGATGGCGCGTTCCGAAGACACCATAGAAGTCGTCCTACAGGGGATCGAGCGCATTCGTCTCGTTGATGTGGAGGAGGACCAGGGTTTTCTCAAGGCCCGAACGGAACCGGCCCCCATCGCCATCGAACAGGGGACCGAAGCCGACGCACTGCAGCGGGAGCTGGTCAGCCTGGCAGCTCGGTTTCAAAGCGCGACCCAGATGATGCAGGAGTATGACATACGTCAATTGGCAGACCAGATCGGCGAACCGATGCACCTGGTCTACCTGTTGGCTTCCCTTCTCGAGCTGGACAAGGCCAAGGCGCAGCGACTGCTTTCGGCTGCATCCAATATGGAAGCCATGCGATTGCTTCTCGGTTACCTGCGCCACGAGTTGCAGGTCGCCGAATTACGTCAGGAGATCGCCGGACAGGCCGCTACCGAGGTGGGGCGTGAGCAGCGTGAATACATGCTTCGCCAGCAGTTGCGCGCTATTCAGGAGGAGCTTGGCGAAACCGATCCACAGGCGGCCGAAGCCCAGCAACTGCGCCGACAGTTCGAGGAAGCAGAACTGCCGGCCCAGGTTCGCAAGGAAGCGGAACGGGATCTGGCGCGCCTGGAGCGTATCCCACCCAGCTCACCCGAATACCAGGTGGCCCGCTCCTACCTGGAACTGATCCTCGATCTGCCGTGGCAAAAAACCACCGAGGATATGCTCGATCTGGGCCGAGCGCGGCAAATCCTCGATGAAGACCACTACGATCTCGAAGATATCAAAGAGCGTATCCTCGAACATCTGGCCGTGCTCAAACTCAACCCCGCGGCCCAGGCGCCCATCCTCTGCTTTGTGGGCCCACCTGGCGTCGGCAAGACCTCGCTGGGACAATCCATTGCCCGCGCCCTGGGTCGGCAGTTTGAGCGTTTCTCCATTGGCGGCCTGCACGATGAGGCGGAACTGCGCGGCCACCGCCGGACTTACATCGGCGCGATGCCGGGACGCATTATGCAGGCGATCCGCCGTGCGGGGGTCAACAACCCGCTGCTGATGCTCGATGAGGTGGACAAGGTCGGGCGCGACTTCCGCGGCGATCCCGCATCGGCTCTGCTGGAGATCCTGGACCCGGCCCAGAATTTCGAGTTCCGGGACAATTACCTGGATCTCCCCTTTGATCTGTCCAAGGTGTTTTTCATCACCACCGCCAATACTCTGGATACCATACCGGGGCCACTGCTGGATCGGATGGAGCTGATCCGCCTGTCGGGATACTCTGATCAGGAAAAACTGGAGATCGCCCGCCGCTATCTGGTGGAGAGAATGCGCCGACAGGCGGGACTCACGGAAGATCAGTTCCGGCTGTCCGATGAGACCATCGCCGCACTTATCAACCGCTATACCCGAGAGGCGGGAGTCCGCAATCTGACCCGGGTCCTGGGCCGCGTGGCACGCAAGGTGGCGCTGCACATTGCCGAGGGCAAGGAGCCCGGAGCCATTGACCCTGACACGCTTACGGACTGGCTGGGTCCACCGCGATTCTTTATCGAGCAGGCACGCCAACAATTGCCGGCCGGCGTGGCGACCGGTCTAGCCTGGACCGAAAGCGGCGGGGATGTCCTTTATATCGAGGCCATTCAGCTGCCGGAGAGCGAGGGACTGACCCTTACCGGCCAGCTCGGCGGGGTGATGCAGGAGTCGGCGCGGGCGGCGCGCAATTACATCATCTCGCACGGCGAAGACTTTGGTGTGGGCACACCCAAGGCGGGCGTGCATATCCATGTGCCGGCGGGGGCGATCCCCAAGGATGGTCCCTCGGCCGGGGTCACCATGGCCGCTGCCCTCGCCTCCCTCTATTCCGGCTATGCGACACGCAACGACACCGCCATGACCGGCGAAATCACCCTGACCGGGCTGGTACTACCGGTAGGGGGCGTCAAGGAGAAGATGCTCGCTGCCCGGCGCGCTGGGCTCAAGCGGGTCATCCTGCCGGCAAAGAATGAAGACGACCTGGCAAAACTGCCCGACAGTGTCCGCAACGAAATGGAGTTTGTCTTTGCCGAACGTATCGAGGATGTACTGGCGGCCGCCATTCCGGAACTCTCGGAGCGACTGAGAGCGGCGTAGCTGCCGTCCACCCACTGAAGGCGACCTGAGGGACAGAGCGTGCGGGAACCCTGGAATGTACTGGTCAGTATCTCCGAAGGCCGTTACCGGGAGGCGATCACGAAATTGCGCCGCTTCGGTACGGTACATAAAACCTCCTTTTACAGTGTGCTGGCCGTTGAAGCCGACGATCCCGACGCCATGCTCGAGGAGCTGAAATTGGAGCAGGAGAACAATCCGGAGGCGGTCCGCTGGCTAGGGCATATCGCCCCGGCCCGTGATATCTTCTTTTTTCAGTCGCCGGAAGAGTTCGAGCGCAAGGCCAGGGAACACGTCCGGCCTTTGTTGGATAAATTGGCGGGGAAAACCTTTTTCGTCCGAATACACAGGCGCGGATTCAAGGGCCGGCTCTCCAGCCAGGCCGAGGAGCAGTTTCTCGATGGATTCATTCTTGATACGCTTCGGGAAAAGGGAACCCCCGCGGCCATGGACTTTCAGGATCCCGACTTCGTCATCGAGATCGAAACTCTCGCTCAGGAGGCGGGCCTTGCCGTCTGGTCACGGGAGCAACGCAAACGCTATCCCTTTCTGAAACTTCACTGACTGCTCAGTTCGGGAAGCCCGACGTCGGATCGGCACGGGGGATACTACATTGCCTGTCCATTCAGGACCCTCCTACCAGAACACGTCGAAGCGCAATCCAAGATATTCGGCAGCCAAGCTGTTTTTCCCGCGCAGGGGCAGACCGTAGTAAAGGCGGGCCGATACCGGAATCCCGCTCGGATAGAGATTGAATCCGATCTCCGGTTCGAGGCGAAGCAGCATGCTGTCGGTACCTTCCACGGCCTTCAAATCGCCCCGATATCGCTCGGCCGCCGTATCGTACTGCTGCTCCCGCCTCACCGCCTCGGTCTCGTAGATGACCTTCAGTGCCACAAAGCCGTTGAAGTCGGGGCGCGGAATGCGACGGTGCGCAAGCAGTTCCGCGTAGTGGTAAAAGCCCGGCTGAAACTCTTTGGACAGCGTGCCTGGGCTGGCGGGATCCGCCTCGTCCTCCTCCCCTTTGAACTGGTACTCATGGCGCGTATGGAGGTTGAATAGCCAGCGATCATCAGGTTCCCAATCCCAGGCAAACCAGATGCCGGCGTCGGTCTGACCGTCGCCCAGGGAGATATCGCCGGGTTTCAGGGGATCAGCGACGTGTCCGGTCGGCAGCCGCACACCCAGCGTAGAGGCCAAACGAAACGGAGCATCGTTGTCTTCGCCAATCAGCCGATACTTAAGGCCAATAACCGTATCTCCCAAGGCGGAAGCCGAGCCATCGCCTGCACTGTCGGCAACCGCCACCGCCCCCTCGAGCCCCACCTGCATGGGCGACGAAAGAGCGCTCCAGCCCGCCTCCCGTTCGAGACTGGCAGAGTACTCCAGCCGCCGGTCGAGATAATGGGTCCAGAGACCGAAATTGAGGGACGCAGTGATTCCGTATTCGAAATAGAGGTCGTGGCGAACCTGGGAGAATTGCCCGCCGGCATCCACGCTGTAGACGGAGGGCTCTTCCGTGGGCAACCCGTTCTCCTGCAGTTTTTCCTGGTAAATCGCTCCAAGGGAGCGGCGATCGCCGCTGGCATTAAAATACTCGTCAGCTTCCGCGGAGGTGTACTGATAGCGGAGATGGCTGGCACCCGGGGGAAGGAGTTTCGCTGTATCGGCCAGCGTTTCATTGGCCAGGGCGAGCGATGAGGCAACCAGCCACAGGGCGGGATGGCGACAGGACGGTTTCGACATAAGCACTGAAATTCCAGTGAAGGTAAAAGGAGGCCTCCCGCCGCACTAGCCTCTTTTCCTGTTAGGCACTGGAATTCTGCCCAATCGATAAGGAGTTTACAAATCCAATCCGGGTCCAGGTGGACGCCCACTCGACAATCGGCTTATCGCTCCCCTTGCCCGGCCGGTAGCGGACTGGTACCGGCAAGCCATCCGCCACCACCACAGTGGCAGGAACATCGCCCAGTCACGGTGCTACGCGCCATGCCTGGCGCACGAAAAAAAGAGCCCGACGGTCGCACCGTCGGGCTCCTGGTTATTCAATGAACGCGTTTTACCAACAGCTGCTTCGCTTTCTCGGCCATCCGACGATTCTGATCCTGTACCTCATGGAAGAAGTCGGCCGCGTCCTTGTCGCCATCTTTCTCCGCATCGGCGATGTACTGCTTGCAGATGTCGGCGCCCTGAAGGGCGTGGTAAAGGGTACTGACGATGTCGTAGTGCTCGTCACGCATTCCGGTTTCTTGCTCCGTAGCCATTATCGGCCTCCTGCTTTTCCGTGGATGGATTCGCTTGTAATGTGAGCTTAGCAGCCTGTCAGCGAGCCGATCATCGGGAAGGAGAGCGGGAGCGAGTCCGGTTTTCCGCTTCATCGTCTTTCAAGTTGGCTACGGCCCAAGACAGGACCGGCTGGAGTCGTTCCGGCAGCAGGTCGGCCGCTTCAGAAGAAGTGCACCAACGCCCCTCGTGATGTTCAGGACGACCAAGTTCGGGATTGACAGGCAACTCAATCCGCTCCTGCCGCGTTTCGCCCAGGTAATAGCGGGCCACCTTGTTGCGTCGATATGGGGCCGTCTCCCGATACTCCTCGCCCCAGGGAAATCGCAGATCCTCGATGCCGGTCTCTTCCGCCACTTCACGGCGCGCGGCTTGCATCGGGGTTTCATTGTCTTCCACCCTCCCTTTGGGGAAATCCCAGTTGCGATAGACCCGCAGCAAAAGAAACCGCCAAGAGGATTCGAACCGGCGAACCAAGACGACGCCGGCAGAAAGGGTCCGTGCCATGGATATACCTTTTTCGTGGCTTACCTCTCGATATACACCCTGCGCCCGAAACCGTCACCTTGCGAAGGAATATCCGGCAGGCGACTCCTCCTCGCCCTGACTATCCTTTGGGGCAAAGACTCATCGAATGGGAGGACTCCATGAGTGCACTGCTCGTCGCCTTTGATCTCGAGACCGGCCGCAACCAACCGCAGGTGCAGGCGCTTCTTGAACAGTACGATGCCATGCGTTTCTCCAGTTCGGCCTTCGCCATCAACACCCACCTTTCACCCGATACAATCTTCGAACAGTTGCAACCACTGCTCGGCAAGGATGACCTCGCCTACGTCGTCACACTCGACAAGCCGTGGATGGGTTACGGCTATGAAGCCATGAACGGCTGGCTCAAGCGGCACCTCGGATAGCTGGCATCGAACGCACAGGGCAACCACCCCAGCCCTCGGAGCGAACAGCGTCAGCCGTCAGATTTTCCAAACCGCTATGAGCGCTGCCGCGCTGTTCGCCCAGGGGATGGGCTCCTCTACTGCGTTCCCGGTGGTGATGCGTGATCGTTCCGGCTCAGGCCGGCTCGGGATGCAAGGTCTGGTAGAGGACCGGGATCAGCGCGAGGGTGACCAACAGCGAGACGGATAACCCACCGATGAGGGTGATGGCAAGAGGCTGGAGCAATTCGGCTCCTTCGCCCCAGCCCAGGGCCAGCGGCAGCATCCCCGCCACAGTGGTGAGGGTGGTCATGAGGATGGGCCGCAGCCGCAGGCGGGCGGCTTCGACTACGGCATCGCGCACCCCGGCACCCCGGCTGCGCGCCAGTTCCACATATTCGACCAGCACGATTGCGTTATTCACCACGATACCCGCCAGCATGATCATGCCGAGCCACACCGGCATCGACAGCGGCAGACCGGTGATGGTCAGACCTGCGGCAACTCCGATGACGGCGAAGGGAACCGACAACAGGATGACCAGCGGGTTGCGCAGCGACTCGTACTGCACGGCCATGACCACATACACCAGGAATAGCGCCAGTGCCAACAGCATGCTGCCGAGCTGCCGCCCCTCCTGCAGCGCCTCGAATCCTCCCCCGTCGTACAACGTGTAGCCGTCGGGCAATTCGAAGCCCTCGAGTTCCGACTGGATGGTACTGTAGACAGCTCCCGAGACGGCATTCCCTGCCACCGAGCCGGTCACCTCGACCATGCGGCGCTGATTGTCCCGCCGGATCTCGGCGGGGGAGACCATCAGTTCCAGGTTTGCCACATCGCCAAGCCGCAGGGGCCAGCCGTCACCGCCTGCAAACAGCACCAACTGCTCCAGGTCGGCGGGTGTGCGCATATCGCGGCGCGGGAGGCGAAGCCGCACGTCATAGGCGCGATCGCCGTCGAGGAAGTCGGTCACCACCTCGCCCGCCAATGCATGGCGTGCGGCGTATCCGATGTCCTCCGCGGTAAGCCCCAGGTCCGCTGCGCGTTGCCGATCGACACGGATGGCCAGCTCCTGCCGGGTCTCCTCCAGCGAGTGCTCAAGATTGGTCAGCCCCGACACCGACCTGAGCCGGTTTACCAGTTGCTCGCCATGCTCAGCGAGGCGGCTCAGATCCGGACCCTGAATGCGCAGCGACACATCATCGTCACCGCGGCTGATCCGCACTCCGCGGATGCCGAGGGCCCGCAGGTGCACCTTGACCCCAACCAGTTCAAGCGTCTCCAGCTCGCCTTCCACACGCTTGATCCACTTGCCACTGCTGACCGCCCGGTTGACACGGGGCACCAGCTGTACCGAGAGCATGGTGAGATTGGTGACCTCCCGCTCAGTGCGACCGAACACGAACCCGCCCACGGTGCTGAACACTGATTCGGTCTCGGACTGCTGCTGCAGAACGGTTTCAATGCGCCGCACACTCCGATCCATCTCCTCCAGGGAGACGCCGGGGTCCGCCCTCACCGACACTCGGATCTGGCCGTTGTCGATATCCGGAAGAAAGGTCTGCTTGCTGCCGGTAAACAGCGGCAATGACGTACCGAGCGCCGCCACCAGCCCAATCACCAACAGCCCCTGCGCCATGCGCGAGGCGACCAGCCGCGAAACCCCTTTGGCATAAACCATCCGCATCCTGTCCACCCCGGTGTCGATCCGCTGGCGCACGCCGCCGGTGGCGGTAGTGCGCACCTTTACGGCCCACGCCGGAACCAGGGTGAGCGCCACCACCAGAGAAGCGATGATGGCGGCCGAGATGGTAATGATGAGTTCGCGAAACAGCAGGCCCACCAGCCCGCCGACGAACAGGAAAGGCAATACCGCGGCAAGATTGGTACTGGTGGCGGCGACCACCGCACTGTTGATCTCCTCTGCCGCGCTGGTACCCGCCTCCAGGTCGGACTCGCCGGCCCGCTGGTGACGCTGGATGTTCTCCAGCATGACAATGGTGTTGTCGACCAGCATTCCGATACCGAGCGCGAGCCCACCGAGTGTCATGATGTTGAAGGTGAGCCCGCCCACACCCATCAACACGAAGGTCACCATCACCGCCAGGGGGATGGCACTGCCGACGATGAGGGTACGGCGCAGGTTGCCCAGGAACAGGTAGACCACCGCCATCGCCAGCAGCGTGCCGGAGATCGCCGCCCGTGTGGAGTTGTCCAGGGCGTTACGGACATGCTGCGCCTGATCGGAAACCGGGCGGATGCTGACGTCGGGCGGAATCAAGCGCTGCTCGGTGAGTTCCACCAGGCGCTGGTTGACCGCATCCACCACCTTAACGGTATTGGCCCGGGGCTGCTTCTGAATGGAGACCTTGATCCCCGGCACGCCATCGAGACGGATGCGCAGACGTTCGTCGGCATGGGTATCCATGACCCGGGCAACTTCATCCACCCGCACCGTGTCACCCCCGGGGAGCCGCAGCGGCAATGCCGCGAGCGCCTCCACATCGGCAAAGCGGGCCGCCGTACGGCCGGCCAGCTCGCGTCGTTCCATGGTCAGGCGCCCCGCCGGCATCTCCCGGTTACCCTCTCGCAGCGCGTCTCCCAAGTCGGAGACGGTGATTCCCATGGCGGCCAGGCGCCCCTGATCCGGTAGCACCTGGATCTCCCGGGTCAGGCCGCCGCCCACCTCCACGGAGGCGACCCCGGACAGGTTCAGAAACCGTTTGGAGAAGTCGTAATCCACCCAGTCGCGCAAAGCGATCGGGTCGCGCGAGCCACTGGCGACGACCAATTCCAGAACGGGGATCTGGGAGGGATCACGCTTGTAGATAATGGGGGTATCGATGGTGTCGGGCAGAAAGCGCTTGGCGCGATCGAGGCGGGTACTGGCATCACGCAAGGCCAGGTCGATGTCCTTGCCATATTCGAAGGACAGGTCGACATTGCTGGCCCCTTCGCTGCTGCGTGACTGGATGGCAATGGCATCCTCGGTGACGGCCAACTGCTCCTCCAGCTGGCGGGTAACCCGGTCCTCCATCACCTTGGCCGGCACCCCGGCGTCGAGGATGCGGACGCGGACTTCCGGGTAGATAATGTGGGGCAACAGATCCACCGAAAGCCGCCCCAGGGCGAAGAGCCCGAGCACGGCTACCGCCAGAGCGATCATGCTCACCCCGACCGGGTGACGGATCGACCATGCGGCCAGGCCGCCACCTTTGCCCCGAGCCATTTTCACGGGGCGTCCCCGGACTCGACGGTGGCGCCGTTCTTGAGCCCGAGGAATCCCTTGATGACCACCGGCTGCTCGGCTTCCAGTGGACCGGTTACGACAATGCGGTCGTCCACGCTCCTGCCGCTGACCACGGGCACACGCGATACCGTGCCTCCGGTGATGGCAAAAACGAACTCCCCGGCCGCATCCCGCCGCAGGGCGGCGTAGGGAACGATGAGCCGGGGCGTACTCCGTCCGCGTAGCGTAACCCGGCAGAGCTGTCCCTGGCGGGCCCCGGCCGGCGGGTTTTCCAGGGTCACCTCGACGATGCCTCGGCGTGACGCGGCGTCGATGATGGGGTGCACACGAAGAATGCGCGCCGGTAGCGACTCCGAACCCAGGGCATCGATGGTGACCTCCGCCGCCTGTCCCGCGGCAAGGTCCGGCAACAGCAGTTCGGAAACCGTCACCCGGGTAACCAGTGAACTCGGATCAATCAGTGTCAGCACATGGGAGTAGCGAAGCAGGGAGTCACCCGGCTCGGCCCTGCGGGCCGCGACCACCCCGTCAAACGGGGCTACGACACGGGTGTATCCCAGCCGCGTGGTCAGTAGCTCCTCCTCGGCCTGGGCGATATGAAGCGCGGTGCCGGCCCGGGCCAGTTCATCCTCAGTGCCCAGCCGCTTGTCCTGCAGTTCGCGTACCCGCCTCAGGTCCAGTTTGGCCTGGCGGTGCTGCGCTTGCGCCTTTCTCAGCTCGGCCCTTAGCAGGTTATCGTCGAGCGCAAAGAGCAACTCACCCGCCTTGACCCGGTCGCCCTCGTACAGGGGCAGCTGCGTGAGACGCCCCTCCTCCTGATTGCTGATGCGCACCTGACGCCTGGCATGCAGCGTCCCGACCCGTACCGCCTCCCATGGCGCAAAGGAGCGCTGTACCGGGGCAGTCTCGACCCGCTGCGGTGAAGCGGCCTGTTCACCCGATTCATGCTGCTGTTCGGACGAACCGGTCGATTCGCTACAACCAATCAGCCCGAAGCCAAGCGTCAGGAGCGCGAACATGGCCCAGCTACGCCAGCCTGCCCGCCAGGGAGCAGCTGCGTATCGGTAATCGGAGCTATTCATCGAAAGGTGGGAGGCCCATCTGTGGCTAAGCAGGCAGTGTAGTAAACGAGCAACGGCTTGGGAACGGGCAGTTGATCGTTGTGGACACGGCCCGCCGCAACAGTATCGGATGTAGGCGTCCTCTTGAAGAACTTCCCCGCCGCTGTGCGAACCGTACCCCCAACTGCCCAGGCCCGAATCAGTGACGAACTTTTAGCCCTCATTGCGAGCCGTACCCCTGCTGCGAAGGCCCGAATCAATGACGACTCTTAGTCGTCATTGCGAACCGTGCCCCCAGCTGCGCTGGGCCGAATCAATGACGAACATTTAGCCGTCATTGC
>NZ_JAENYR010000062.1 GCF_016841685.1 Thiohalomonas denitrificans | reverse complement strand
CCGTGCTCCGCGGCCACCGCGGCGATGTGGGCGTGGTGATGCTGCACTTCTATCCGCCTCACCCCGGTTCGGTTGGCCTAATCCGCTGCCCACTGGCTTCCCGGCAGGTCGCCGTGGCGACCGTGCACCACCTGCTCCGGCCGGATACGCAGCACATCGCACAGGTGCTCCATCACCTCCGCCAGAAAACCCCGGCTCGCGGCGCCATCCAGGTCGCCGATGTGCTGCGAGACAAACGCCTCACTGCCGCGCGTGAGACAGACGGTGTTCTTGAAGTAGCCGCCCACCGCCAGGGTCGAAGGACCCGCGTGCGGCAACGGGATTGCCTGCGGAGTGAAGCCGCGGGCACGACGGATAAAGGCCGCTCCACCGGCATCCACACGCATCACGCTGTCGTCGCACCGAACCGCGATGGGTCGGTCGTGCATCAACCAGGCATCGGCGATCCCGGAGAGGCGCCGCAACGCCTCATCGTTGTCGATCACCAGCGGCTCACCGCCTGGATTAGCGCTGGTCATCACCAGCAGCAATTCCCATGGGGCTTGCAACCATGCACCATCCACCGGCCGACCCGCCGCCTCATGGAACAATAGATAATGTATCGGCGTATAGGGCAGCATAGCCCCCAACCAGCCGACGCCCGGTGCACAGCCGGCCAGTTCACTGTCCGTGTTCGATCGCTTGCGCAGCAGCACGATGGGCCGTTCGCTACCGGTCAGCAGCGCCCGCTCCGCCTCGGTCCATTCGACACACCCCGCCAGTGATTCGGCATTGGCCGCCATCACCGCCAGCGGCTTGGCGTCCCGCCCCTTGCGGCGGCGCAGGCGGGCAACGGCTTCGGGATCACGGGCATTGCAGGCGAGGTGAAAGCCGCCCAGTCCCTTGATGGCCACCACCTCACCGCGCTGCAGCCGGGCCAGTGTCGCGGCGATGGGGTCACCGTTCTGCCGATATCCGGCGGCGTCGTACAACTCCAGCGAAGGGCCACAGATCGGGCAGGCATTGGGTTGTGCATGGAAGCGGCGGTCCAGCGGGTCGCGGTACTCCCGGCTGCACGCCTCGCAAAGGGGAAAGGCGGCCATGGTCGTATTGGGCCGGTCGTAGGGGATCGCCCGCGTGATGGTGTAGCGCGGCCCGCAATGGGTGCAGTTGATGAAGGGATACCGGTAGCGCCGATCGGCGGGGTCAAACAGTTCGGCGAGACACGCCGGACAGGTGGCGGCGTCCGGCGTTACGGCGGTATCAGCCGTTCCCCTCTCGCTCTCGCGGATCGTGAACCCGCCCTCCTCTCCCTGCAAAGGCACCGGGCAGCGCTCCAGGTGGTCGATCCGCGCCAGCGGCGGGGCCTCACTGAAGAGCCGTTCGGCCAGTTTGCCGATGACAGCGGGATCGCCCTGCACCTCAAGAAGCACGCCGTGGCCATCGTTGAGCACCCACCCGATCAGCCCGGCCTCACCCGCCAGGCGATAGACAAAGGGACGAAACCCCACCCCTTGTACCTGGCCGCGTACCCGAATCCGTTCACGCATCATCATCGTCCTGGGAGCATACCTTCATGATTGTCGCCATGCCCGGTGTCACCGGTGACGGGTGGTTAACGCGGGACCTGGAGCCAGAAGGTGACCGGGCCGTCATTGGTGAGGGAGACCTTCATGTCGGCACCGAAGCGGCCACTCTGTACCCTGGAATACCGGGAGCGGGCCTGTTCCAGGAGGTAATCGAAGAGGCGCTCCCCATCGGTGGGATCCGCAGCGGGCGTGAAGCTCGGCCGCATACCCTTGCGAGTGTCGGCGGCCAGCGTGAACTGGGGAACCAGTAGCAGCCCGCCCGCGATATCGGTCACTGATCGGTTCATCCTGTCCTCTTCATCGGGAAAGACCCGGTAGCCCAGCAGACGCTGCAGCAACCGGTCGGCAATCGCTTCGTCGTCGCCGCGCTCCACCCCGATCAACACCATCAACCCCTGCCCGATGGTACCGACCACTTCACCCTCCACCCGCACCGTCGCTTCGGAGACCCGCTGCAGTAATCCAATCATCCCAGGCGCTCGGCAAAACCATCGGTTGCGCGCACCAGCGCATCAAGGGTGCCCGGTTCCAGTGCCGAGTGGCCGGCATCCGGAATGATATGAAGCTCGGCCTCGGGCCACGCCTTGTGAAGTTCCCAGGCGTTGTCGAGGGCGCAATTGATGTCATAACGGCCATGGACGATCACCCCCGGGATACCTTCCAGCCGATGCGCATCCCGCAGGATTTGATTCTCTTCCAGGAAGGTGTCGTGGATGAAGTAGTGACTGGAGATGCGTGCCAGCGCCAGCGCCCGGTACGGGTCGGCAAAATGCTGCTCCGCCACCTCGGAACGACGCAGGGTGGAGGTGCGCCCTTCCCACAGGGACCAGGCCTTGGCTGCGGCCATGCGCTGGACTTCGTTTTCGCCGGTGACCCGGCGGTGATAGGCCGCAAGCAAATCATCCCGCTCCGCTTCCGGGATGGGTGCCAGATAGTGCTCCCACTCATCGGGAAAGATCCGACTCGCACCCTCCTGGTAGAACCAGTGGATCTCCCGCGGCCGACAGAGAAAGATGCCGCGCAGCACCATGCCCAGCACCCGCTGTGGATGGGTTTCGGCATAGACCAGTCCCAGAGTGGAACCCCAGGAGCCACCGAACACCAGCCACTGCTCGATATCGAGATGCTCGCGAACCGCCTCGATGTCCTTCACCAGCGCCTGGGTGGTGTTATTCTCGAGAGAGGCGTGAGGCTTTGAGCGCCCGGCTCCCCGCTGGTCGAACAGCACGATGTGGTAGCGATCCGGGTCGAAAAAGCGGCATTGGTAGTCATCGCAACCCATTCCCGGTCCGCCGTGGAGGACAACAACCGGGATTCCCCCGGGATTGCCGCACTCGTCCACATGCAGGACGTGGGGCGGATCCACCTTGACGCTATGGGATACGTAGGGCCGAATTGCCGGATACAGAGTGTGCATAACGGCTTTCTGGTTCGGGTTGGACAGCCATCATAGTTGCCGGCGACGACCCTCGCCACCCGGTCACGCCCTGGGGGGGGGCGCGCCGCTCCAATCGGAACGCGGATTATCGCGGCTTCCGCCGCTCCTACAGGGGCAATGCCCCGGCTTGGCTGGGGCGGCGGCATCGGAACCCGGGGATTATTATTCGCGGCTCCAGCCACTCCCACCTGGGGCAACCCGGCATTTGCAGGAGCGGCGGAAGCCGCGATGATAGATACGCCTTATGCGCAGAGCGCTACTTGCGCCCGGCGCGTTTGCGCTCGTTTTCCTTGAGGAACTTCTTGCGCAGGCGGATATGATTGGGAGTCACCTCCACCAGTTCATCGTCATCGATGAACTCAAGGGCCTGCTCCAGCGTCATGCGGATGGGCGGGGTCAGCTGGATATTTTCGTCGGTGCCGGCGGCACGGACATTGGTCAACTGCTTGGCCTTCAACGGGTTGACGACCAGATCGTTGTCCCGCGAATGGATACCGATGATCATGCCTTCGTAGACCTCCTCGCCGTGGCCGATCAACATGCGGCCGCGCTCCTGGAGGTTGAACAGGGCGTAGCCGAGCGCCTTGCCGGTGCCGTTGGCCATCATCACGCCATTGATGCGCGCGCCGAATTCACCCTTTTTCTGTGGTCCGTAGTGGTCGAAGACGGAGTACAGCAGTCCCGCACCCTGGGTAGCGGTCATGAATTCGGTGCGAAAGCCGATGAGACCGCGCGCCGGGATGATGTAGTCGAGCCGCACCCGCCCCTTGCCGTCCGGGATCATGTCCTTGAGCTCGCCACCGCGGGTACCGAGTTTCTCCATGACGCCGCCCTGGTGTTGCTCGGGCACATCGACGGTGAGCTGCTCGAACGGCTCGTGCGTCTTCCCTTCCACCTCACGAAGGATGACCTCGGGGCGGGAGACGCCCAGCTCGTACCCCTCGCGACGCATGTTCTCGATCAAGACCGACAGGTGCAATTCGCCACGGCCGGAGACACGGAACCGGTCGGGATCGCCGGTATCCTCAACCCGCAATGCAACGTTGTGCACCAGTTCGCGCTGCAGGCGTTCACGAATCTGCCGGGAGGTGACGAACTTGCCGTCCTTGCCCGCGAAGGGGGAGGTATTGACCTGGAAGGTCATGCTCACGGTGGGTTCATCCACACTGAGCGGCGCCAGGGCCTCTACCGCATTCGGGTCGCAGAGCGTGTCGGAGATGCCCAGATCGTCGATACCGGTAAAGGCGATGATATCTCCCGCCTGGGCCTCGGGTGCCTCCACGCGCTGCAGACCCAGGAAGCCGAAGATCTGCAGGATGCGGCCGTTGCGGCGCTTGCCTTCGCGGTCGACGATGGTCACCGGCGAATTGCTCTTTACGCGGCCGCGGCTGATGCGACCGATGCCGATAACGCCCACATAGCTGTTGAAGTCAAGCTGCGAGACCTGAAGCTGAAACGGATCTTCCGGCTCCACATCGGGTGCATGCACGAAGTCGACCACGGTCTGGAACAGGGGGATCATGTCACCGCCAGTGCTCTCGGTATCGAGATTGGCGAAGCCGTTGATCGCCGAGGCGTAGACCACGGGGAAGTCGAGCTGCTCGTCAGTGGCGCCGAGACGATCAAACAGTTCGAAAGTCTGATCGACGACCCAATCCGGACGACTACCGGGCTTGTCGATCTTGTTCACCACCACGATAGGCTTGAGCCCGCGGGCCAGTGCTTTTTCGGTGACGAAACGGGTCTGGGGCATGGGCCCCTCTACCGCATCCACCAGCAACAGCACCGAGTCCACCATCGAAAGCACCCGTTCCACCTCGCCACCGAAGTCGGCGTGTCCTGGAGTGTCGACGATATTGATGCGGTACTCGCCCCACTTGATGGCAGTATTTTTTGCCAGGATGGTGATGCCGCGCTCACGCTCCAGGTCGTTGGAGTCCATGGCACGCTCTTCGAGCTGGGTACGCTCGTCCAGGGTGTCGGACTGCTTGAGGAGCTGGTCGACCAGCGTCGTCTTGCCGTGATCAACGTGGGCGATGATGGCGATGTTACGGAGGTTCTCGATCACAAAACTATTACCGGCACAGGAAAACCAGCCATTATACACGTTTGACGGGCAGCAAGTGAAAAGTGGCGAGTAAAATGACAAGTTCCCGGGCCGGTCACCTGCCGCTCGCCACCCGTCATGAGCAGTGCGCTAAACTAACCGGCTATGCACCTGCCCGACTACGACAACAGCATTGTCAATCTGGCGGCATCGGTGGCCCGGGCCGGCGGTGCCGGAGACAGTGGTTATGAGCCGCTCCCGCAGTTGCCTGCGGAGCGGCTGGAGGGCCGCCCGGTGGTGCTGCTGGTCGCCGATGGACTGGGCTACGAACTGCTGGAGCGTCATCCTGATAGCCACCTGGCATGGCACCTCGCCGGCCAGCTGACTTCGGTGTTTCCCAGCACCACCGCCGTCGCGGTTACCAGCTTCGCCACCGCAGTGGCTCCGCAGCAGCATGCCATCACCGGCTGGTTCACCTGGTTTCGCGAACTGGGTAGCGTCAGTGCGGTACTTCCGTTTGCGCCTCGGAGTGGCGGCACTGCCTTTACCGAGTTGGGGATTGAACCGCAGCAACTGGTGGGGGCCCGTCCCTTTGCGGAGCGACTGGTCGGTCGCAGCCATGTACTGACCCCGGCCGAAATCGTCGACTCCGCTTACACCCGCTTCACCGGGAACGCATCGGAACGCCACGGGCACCAGGGGCTTTCCAACTTTTTCGAGCAGTTGTCTCGGCTGGTAGATACAGGCCCCGGGTATATTTATGCCTACTGGACGGAGGTGGACGCCCTCGCCCACAAGTACGGCTTTCACAGCGACCCGGTAAACGAGCACTTCTTTCATCTTGACCGCTCTTTCGGAAATTTCCTGGAAGCGGTCGCCGGCACGGGAGCCATTGTTCTGGTCACCGCGGATCACGGGCTCCTCGACACCACGCCCGAGCGGGTCATCCGACTGGAGGAGCACCCGCGTCTGGAGGAGACCCTGGCCCTACCGTTGTGTGGAGAGCCGAGGGCGGCATTCTGCTATGTCCGCTCGGGCCGCGCCGCCGAATTCGAGGCCTACATCAAGGGCGAGCTAGGCCATGCGATAGAGATGCGGCGCAGTCATGAACTCATCGAAGCGGGCTGGTTCGGCCGGGGCCCGGCGGATCCCCGCCTTCATCAACGGGTGGGTGATTACACGCTGCTAATGCGAGACAATTGGGTCATTCGCGACCGTCTCCTGACCGAAACGCCGTTTTTACAGATCGGTGTCCATGGCGGAATATCGGAGGCGGAAATGACCGTGCCGCTCATTATTGTGGAAAGTTAAACTGATGTCTGAGAATTTCGAACCCAAGAACGACCTCGAAGAGAAACTGCTGGCCGCCCAGGAGGGCCGTATTTCCGGTGAAGATTTCCTCCGGGACCTGATGGACACGCAGGTGTTCATGCCGGTGGAGGACAAATATGAGATCGCCGGACTGCAGAGCTCCGACAAGGCCCAGCCGCTGGTGCTGGAGGACGAGTCGGGCATGCAGGTGGTGGCGCTGTTCACCAGCCCCGAGCGCGCCAAGCCGTTCCTGGAGGACTTCCCCAAATACAAGGGGGGCCTGCTGACGGAATTCACCTGGATTGCCGAGCGCATCGGCAGCGGCGTGGGCATCACCCTAAACCCCGGTAGCGAAACCGGGCTGGAGATGGCCCCGGAGATGCTCCAGCAGCTCAAGGGCGGCTGAACGACCGCGCCGGGGCGGCCCTCCTACCAGGTACAGCGGAGGCACAGACCTGGTAGACCCCATGGATTGCATCGCAAGACAAAACTACATGTCTGGCGCTGCAATCCATGAAGTCTCGGGGATTGGTCAATTATTGCGCCAAAAAAAGATCCTTTTGGCACAATAAGTTGCGATGCAATCCATATCAGGAGGCGCGCCCCCGCGGCGATTGGCGTCACGAAGGGCATCGCGCCGAGGCGGCCCTCCTACCAGGTACAGCGGAGGCACAGACCCGGTAGGAGGCGCGCCCCCGCGGCGATGTTTGTCATGAAGGGCATCGCGCCGGGGGCGGCCCTCCTACCAGGTACAGCGGAGGCACAGACCCCGTAGGAGGCGCGCCCCCGCGGCGATTTCCGTCACGAAGGGCATCGCGCCGAGGCGGCCCTCCTACCAGGTACAGCGGAGGGACAGACCCGTAGGAGGCGCGCCCCCGCGGCGATGTTTGTCATGAAGGGCATCAAGCCATTCCGTTTCGAAGCACCCGCTCCAGGTCGGCCTCCCGGACCGGTCGGGGTATGGCGGTGAAGGAGGGAAATCGCTGGCGCAGACGCTCCAGCTGCGGTTCGTCGCGGGGTTCATAGATAACCACCACCCGTGCATCGGCCATCCCCTGCGTCAGGGCCAGCAGCGATTCCAGGGCGCTGGTTCGATCCCTGAAGTCACTCTGGTAGTTGAATTCCGCCACCACGGCCGCCGGCTCGAGTTGCTTGACGGTGCTTAACGCCCGCCGGCCGGAGTTCACCGTCTCCGGCTCGAATCCGAGCCGCCGGTAGAGGGGCCCGAAATCGGCATAACCCCCCAATTCGACCACCGATACCAGGGTTCGGATCATTCATCAATCCTCACCGGGATTGGGCCTCGACGAATTCCGTCCCCATCATGTCGCCACTGCTATCCACCCGTACCGCGGAAACCCCCGGCAGCCGGGTCACGATATAGCCGGCCATGAGCATGGTCATCGGCTCGTCGCCGGCCTCCAGGGCCGCCAACAGCCGATCGGCCGCTATCTGGCATCGCTGCACCTGATTGGGTTGCTCCACCCAGGTGCGACTCATCTGCCAGCCGCCATCCATATCGGCGTCCATCTTGGCGAAGAACTCCTCACCCTCACTGGCCACGTATTCCGGAACCTCCACCGGCTTGACTTCATCTTCGATAAACACTTGCAGCTGCAATGCCTTACTCCCGTACTTGGACTTACCGTCAGCATACCCAATCCAGGCCTGCGGCCCAAGTGAATCCGCTTGGTCGCAGTAGGTCGGTTCTATTCTCGGACAGGCTCCTCGAGCACCGAACAGATAAAATACCGAGCGGGGTGCGAATCATTGATTTTGGGGCGTCGGCCGCAGGGATGGCGCGCTGCGCAGGCAGTCGCAACGCGGGATTAACCCATTAGCCGGGCTTCGGGCCTGTTCACAAGCCCTCTCGGCTCCACCAAGCCGGGGCAGCATTTCGCCCGCACCGGGACCACGATACAATGCGCCGGTCTTTTTCAACTCGTCCGGGGACAAAACCATAATCATGCGGACGAGACAGAGGCTGGAGGTGACGGTGTAACGCTTCCGGCCCTCCATTGGCTTTCATTTACACCTCTTAACTGGGGAGACTCCATGCAATTCACTTCGCCTCCTGTACGATTTCTTATCAAGGCCGCGCTTCTGGCCATTCTTCTGGGCACTCTGGGCTTCTTCATCTCGTCGGCGCTCCTGCCCGATGGCTTCAATGCGACTCTCGCAATGACCATCGGCAGCTTTACCGGTGCCCTCCTCGGGGCTTGGCTGGCGGGTATCGGTGAAAAACCGGCTACCGCAAAAGCGCCTGGCGAGCCCCATTCGGTGTTCGTGGGCAATCTCAATTTCAAGGCCAAACCGGAGGATCTGCGGGTTCTCTTTGCGCAGTACGGCGATGTCCATTCGGTGCGAATAATGACCGACCGCGCTACCCGCCGGCCGCGCGGCTTCGCTTTCGTGGAAATGGACAAAAAAGGCGCCCGCAAAGCCATTTCCGCCCTGGACGGTCAGGAGTTCCTGGGGCGTAAGCTGCGGGTCAATGAAGGCAAGGAGCGTCGGAACGATCAGGAGCGTCAAAACGAGGCCTGACGACGAATCAGTCGATACCTGTGATGCCGCCGGTCCCGGCGGCATCACACGCTGGCCAGAGCAGCGTCGGGTCGGTTTCAAGCTTCATGATGGGCTAAAACCCGACCTTCGAAGTTTGCAATTACGATCGGAAGAGTGTGAAACAGTAGACTAACAGACCCGGTTGCGCTCCTCGCCACGCAGAAATGCATCGATATTCGCTACGGTTTCCCGACAGATCCGCTCGGCATCGGCGGGCATCTCCGGATTGGTCTCCGGGACATGGCAGACCGCCACCCCCCGACTTTGTGCCGCCTCGATATCGATATGGGTACACTCTCCACCGGCTACCGCCACCATTTTCAACTTGGGCATAGCATCCAGCGTCGCGGCATCGAGCGGCGTCGCCGCTGTCACCACGATGTGACTTCGCCAACAGCGTTCCGGAACCTCCGCCACCGGCGTCTCACCGTACTGTGACCAGCCAAACCGGTCCGCCTCCAGGGCCGGGAAGTCCACCTCGCCGGCGAGATACCCCGCGTCCACCACCATCACGTTCATTGCCATTGGCAACCATTCCTCCCAAATTCAGGACTCGGATTCTTCAACTGGCTACCCGCGAACAGAGATAGTGTCCCGCTCCAGTGCGGCATCGATCTCGGCTTCGGCGGAAATCCAGTCGGCGTGCGGGTCCCCGCCGGCAAAACCGCGCTTTTCCGCCCGATAGAAGGCAGCCTCGGCAATCATGGCGGCGCGCTGTTCCGCGCTGACGGCGCCAGGAAGGGCTTTCTTTGCGATCGTCGCCGGTTTGAGCTTTTTGGGCGCTTCGGTTTTTTTCGATGCCACTCTACCGGGAGCAGGCTTCCTTGTGGCGCTTTTTTTGACACTCGCTTTCCCGGGGGCCGCCTTTTTTGAAGCAACCTTTCGGCTGGCACTCTTTTTAACCGTACCTTTGGCAGAAGCTTTCTTGCCTGTGCTTTGGGCTGTTGCCACTCTCTTTTCGGTTACGTCTTTGGCCATCCGTCGCATCCTCTTCATGATTGCGGATTCCAGGGACCAGCGGTCGTCTGCAGACGCCATCTAATCCGATGCATTGTAGTCCCTTCGGTTTTGCGGACAACCGAATTTCCAAAGTTTCGCACGTTGCTCAGGAGCCGGACCGGTTATTGATTATCAGCGGTACGCAGTTTGGCCGCGATGAAGTCCTTGTGAGGGACATAGAGCAGTTCGGCGATCTTGCGCACCATGTGTTCCTCATAACGGTCCACCTTTCCGTCCGCCCACGCCACCTCCCACAGATGCTCGACGACCCGCACTTTCTGACCGGGACTGAACCGCTCGTTGATCAGGGAGGTGAACTGGTAGTAATCGGTCGACTCACGCACCTCCTCAGCGGCGAGCGCCATGAGCTCTTCGGTTTCGGTTTTCGGGAGCTCGAACTTGCGCTGAACCGCATCGGCGATGACATCCAGCTCTTCGGGACGAACCGTCTCGTCCTGACGCGCCATCTCAAACAGCAGAGCAGCGGTCGCCAGGCGCACCGCGTGCTCATCGGAGCCTTCCACTTCCCGGGGCGGGCTCAGGTTACGTTCGAAGAATTCACGGAGTTGGCTCAGCATACTCTCTCCTTAGGCGGTTTTACCGAGGGCGCGGACAAAGCGGCTGTAGCTCGGACCAAGGTCCGACAGGCTGCAAGCCGTTTCGAATCCAATTATCGGGTCCGAACCTCGTCCTCGCCAGTGCGCTCGAAGAGGGCTAGGTTCTGCCAGGCAGCGGTGGCCTCATGGCCCTCGCGGCGAAGTTGTTCCAGGCGCTGGTGCGCCTCCTCCCGCAGCTGGCGTAATTCATCGGGGCCAAACAGCCACAGCGCAGCCTCCACGGCGTGGGGCTCTTCACTGAGCAGCGTCTCCGCAAGCTCCTCCCGCCCGATCAGAGCGTCGGGGCGCATCAAATCCGCGACCAGGGCATGCTCAAGCAGACGATAGTGGACCTGCCTCGCCTGCTCTTCATCCTCCAACTCCCGGAGCGCCACCGGGTCCTCCCCGGCCCCTGCGCGAACGGCGCGCATGACCACCTCGATCAGTTTCAGCAAAGCCTCCATGACCGGCTGCTGATTACCCCCAAGGCCGGCTCCTTCCGTATAGGCATGCTCAAGACGGGCTTTCAGATCCAGCACCGATTCGCTCTCCTCATTGGAACTCAGCTCCGCCGCCTCACGAACCAGGCGCTGAAAGCGCTCCAAAAAGGCGGACAGCTCTTCCCGATCGAGACGAGCCGCTTCGTCGACTTCTGCCTGGGCGAGCGGCCGGTCTCGATCAAACAGGGGGTTGTCCCACTTACGGGCCAAATGCCTTTCCCGGGGACCGGGACGGGAGGAAAACCGCAGTGCCATGTCTGATGTCTCATCTTGCCGGGGAAGCTGCATATGATACATTTTAACGTAGGGTCTACCCATCTATGCAGGCGGAAACCATATGGACGTCAAATACTTATTACGCAAAAAGGAGTCTGCCAACCATATCGGCATCGGCCCCGAACAGCTGCTGACCGACGCGGTGAGACTGATGATGCAGCATCGCATCGGATCCCTGGTGGTAACGGAAGGCGACCGACTGGTGGGTATCATCAGCGAACGCGACGTAATGAGGGCCGCCGATGACTATCTCGACCGCATCCGCGACGTCCAGGTCCAGGACGTAATGACGCCGGATCCGGTGACGTGCACCGCAGAGATGACCATAGATGAGGCGATGGACACACTGTTGCACAACGCCACCGGCAATCGCATCCGGCACCTGCCCGTTCTGTCCGACGGACAATTGGTCGGCGTGATCTCCATCGGCGACATCATCCAGGCCCTCTTGACGGAAACCCGCTTCGAAAACCGGCTGCTGAAGCACTACATCAAGAATTGGCCCGAAGAGGACGCCTGACACCCGCCATTTTTACCGATACAACCTGTCCAGGTCTCCTCGACGTCGAGAGATGGGGTGAGCCCCGCGAATCCCATCGAGAAACAACCGTATTCCGAGCAATGATGGGGTTCGCAGGCTCACCCCATCCTACGGTTTTCGGGCGGAGGCGAACAGGTACGACCGTTTCCTCTCTCAGGCAAGCCTGGTTCAGGTCTCCTCGACCTCAAGATTATTGAAACGGGCAAAATTGGTCAAAAATTCGAACAGCATCGGGTCCTCTTCCTCCAGGCTCCGATCGATGACCACACAGTTGACCCCGTGCTTCGTCATCATTGTCACCTTGGGATGGAAACGCACACGACCTTTGGGACCCGGGCGGGCGACAGCGGTTGTCAGGCGCTGCGCCCAATCACTGGGTCGAAACTTGCGGCCGTCACGCGTCACTCCCTTGATGATGATTTTCCCGGTTTGCTCGCTCATGCCTCTCAGTCGGCGGGCCACTCGTCTACCGCAAGCATAGCCGTTGTGACAGCAGCCATACCGCGCGAGCGTCGGCCCAATGAGCTTTGACCGGGCCTGGGCAGCATGCTAAAAAGCCCTATTTCGCCAGCAGGCAGGAGAGCAATGTGGAAGTCATCGGTATCGATATCGGTTTTGGCTTCACCAAGGCGACCAACGGCCGTCGAACTCTGATCTTCAAATCCCTGTTCGGGGAAGCCACCGACATCCCGTTTCGCGAAAGCCTGTCCGGGGGTCAGGACGACTATATCCACATCGAAACCGAAGATGGTGCCCTCTTTGTAGGCGAACTGGCCGAACGTCAGAGTGGCGTGCGCTACTTCACGCTGGACCATGACCAGTTCGTCACGCGTTTCATCAAGACACTGGCTCTGGCGGCCCTGGCCCAGTTGGCGCCTCGCAATCTCCCGGTGAATCTGGTGACCGGACTACCGGTCGGCCAGTTCAAGGAGCATCGCGACGAATTGACCCGCATGCTGCAGGGGCGTCACCCGGTGACCGTCATCGACCGCGAGGGCGAACGCAGGGAGACCGTGATCAGCGTGCAGAAAGTACGCGTGGTCCCGCAGCCATTCGGCTCCCTGTTCAATGCCATGCTCAACGACAAGGGCGAGGCTGCGGAACGAACGCTGATGAGTGAAAAGGTCGGCGTCATTGATATCGGTTTTCGCACTGCCGATTACACCATCGCCAACCATACCAATTATCTGGCCCGCGGCAGCCGCACCACCGATTCCGGCATCTCCCAGGCATTTGATACCATCGCTTCCAAGCTGCAGGAGCGCAGCGGAGTCGACGTGGAGCTCTATCGCCTTTACGAAGGTGTCCGAAAAGGCTCGATCCGCATCCGCGGCAAGAGCTATGACCTGAAACGACTGACCGAACAGGTGTTCGGCAGACTGGCCACCGATGTGGCCAATGAAGTGAATCGGCTCTGGTCCGATGACTGGGACATCGACCAGATCGTAGTCTCCGGTGGAGGGGGCGCCGTTCTCGCGCCCTATCTCGAACCTCTGGTACACGGACGCCTGCAACCGATCGATGCCAGCATCGATGCCCGTCTCAACAACGTGCGCGGCTACTGGAAGTATGCCAAGCACCTGTGGGATCGCGGCCAGCCCAACTCACCCTCCGGACCCGCGTCCCCCGGAAAAACCGAAACGGCATAGGGCGGGGCGTGCGCGCCGCTTCCAGGCGCCCGCGGAGCGCCTTTTGTCACACTTCGGAACGGCCGCGGGAGCCATTTACTCCCCGTTCAGGGGCTTGATCCGCTCCAGCTTCCAGATATCGCGGTTGTAGTCGAGCATGGTCCGGTCGGTGGAGAAACGCCCGCTCCCTGCCGTATTGAGAATACTCATGCGAGTCCAGCGATCGCGGTCACGGTAAGCCTCGGCGGCCTGCTCCTGCGCGGTGACGAATTCGGTGAAGTCGGCGGCCACCAGCCAGGGGTCGTGAGGGGTGCGGATGGCGTCGGCAATCGGGTCGAAGATCCCCGGTTCGAAGTGGTTGAAATGACCCGACTCCAGTAGTTGCATGACGCGAGACAAATCCCGATTTCCGGCAATGATGGCGTTCGGGTCATAGTTTTCCCGGGCCTTTCCGACCTCCTGCGCATCCAGCCCGAACAGGAAGAAGTTGTCGTCACCGACCTGTTCTCGGATCTCAATGTTGGCTCCGTCCAGGGTACCGATGGTCACCGCTCCGTTCATCATGAACTTCATATTCCCCGTTCCCGACGCCTCCTTGCCCGCGGTGGAGATCTGTTCGGAAAGGTCGGTGCCCGGGCAGATGACCTCCATGGCCGAGACCCGGTAATTGGGGACAAACGCCACCTTCAGCCGATTGCCCACTCCCGGGTCATTGTTGATGACATTGGCCACATTGTTGATGAGCTTGATGGTCCGCTTGGCAATGAAATAGCCGGGTGCGGCCTTGCCACCGATCAGCACGCAGCGCGGCGTCCACTCGGCGGTATCGCCACTTTTGATACGGTCATAGAGATGGATGACATGCAGGATGTTCAAAAGCTGGCGTTTGTATTCGTGAATGCGCTTGACCTGCACATCGAACATCGCGTCCGGATCGAAACGGACACCGCACTCGCTCTCTACCAGATCGGCGAGCCGGGCCTTGTTGGCTCGTTTGACATCCCGCCAGCGCTCCCGGAAGGCGTAGTCATCAGCGTGCGACTGCAGTCGATGGAGCTGATCCAGGTCCGCGATCCAGCCGTCTCCAATGCGTTCGGTAATCAGGCCTGACAGCCCGGGGTTGCACCAGGCCAGCCAGCGCCGCTGGGTTACGCCATTGGTTTTGTTGTTGAACTTCTCCGGCCACAGCTGGTGAAAGTCGAGGAACAGCCCCTCCTGCAGCAGCCGCGAATGCAACTCGGCGACGCCATTGACCGAATAACTGCCGACAATGGCAAGGTAAGCCATACGCACCTGCGGTTCATGGCCTTCTTCGATGATCGACATGCGCCGCAGGCGGTCGTTGTCGCCCGGCCAATGGCGCGAAACCGCCTCGAGGAAGCGGGCGTTGATCTCGTAGATAATCTCCAGATGCCGCGGCAGCAGGCTCCCGAACAGACTCACCGGCCAGCGTTCCAGCGCCTCGGGCAGCAGGGTGTGATTGGTATAGGCCATGGTCTGCCGGGTGATGTCCCAGGCTTCGTTCCAACCCAGCCCGTGCTCATCCATCAACAAGCGCATCAATTCCGCCACCGAGACGCTGGGATGGGTGTCGTTAAGCTGAAAGCAGTTCTTTTCGGCGAACCGGGAGAAGTCTTCACCGTCATGGTGCACCCACCAGCGCAAGACGTCCTTGAGACTGGCCGAAGCCAGGAAAAACTGCTGCTTCAGCCGCAGTTCCTTGCCGCACTCGCTGGCATCATTGGGGTAGAGCACCATGGTGATGTTCTCGGCGGCATTCTTCTGCTCCACCGATTCGGGGTAACTGCCCGCGTTGAACTCACCAAGATCGAATTCATCAGTGGCGGCCGCGCCCCAGAGGCGCAGGGTATTGACAGTGTCGTTCTGATAACCGGGCACCGGAACGTCATAGGGGACCGCCAGCACATCCTTGGTGGCCACCCAGCGCCAGCGCGTCTGCCCGGTTCCATCCCGGTAAGATTCGCTGCGGCCGCCAAACTGCACCCGCTGGGTGTATTCGGGCCGCTCCAGCTCCCACGGGTTGCCGTCGCGTAGCCAGTGATCGGGTTCCTCCAACTGGTAGCCGTTCTCCATTTGCTGCCGGAACATGCCGTACTCATAGCGAAGCCCGTAACCCCGTACCGGCAGCTGCAGACTGGCGCAGCTATCCATGAAACAGGCCGCCAGACGCCCCAGGCCACCATTACCGAGACCGGCATCGTGCTCGGCATCCAGTATCTCTTCCAGCTGCAGGCCCAGTTCATGCAACGCCTTACGAACCGGCTCCTCAACCCCCAGATTCAGGAGTGAATTGCCGAGACTGCGGCCGATCAGAAACTCAAGCGAGAGATAGTAGGTGCGCTTGCAATCGGAACGTTCGTAGGCGTAGCGCGTCCGCCGCCAGCGCTCCATGAGCCGGTCACGCAGCGTGAGCGCCAGGGCGGCGAAGGTGTAATGGTCGGACTCGCTGTGCTTGTCCCGGCCCAGAAAATGGCTGAAATAGTGCAGAAATCCCTTCCCGATGGCCTCCTTGTCCATCGACAGTGGCGGCAGATAGGTCCGTTCCTGAACGACCTGGCCCTTGTTGAGTGGTTCACTTCCCATTTGGGGTATCCCGAAGCTATTGGATTGAAAATCGTGGTGTGTTCACGGGGTGAAGTTTTCTCTCTCTGCCGGTACCAGTTTACAAAACAAACCGGGGCAAAAGGGCTACCGCGAAAACAAATAGTCATCCCATCTTGCTACTCTTTTGGCCCAGCTGCTTTTTTGCGACGAGGCTCACATAAGCTGGCTATGCATGCCGTAAATCTGCACGAAAACCGGATTTCCCGGGGCCCTGAGAGTGGATCGGCTACGCTTATCGTCAATGAATCTCTGGATACGATCGGTCAGGAGGTAGCAATGGGCATACAGGCCGAAAGCGCCGATAAGCGCGTGCTGGAACTTTTCGTCGGAGCGGTCCGCGAGGTCGGTGGTCTGCGCCGACTGGTCACGGAACGCCGACTGGGCTGGCTACCCGAACTGCTCGCTTCGTCGGAAGTGTTGGTGCTCCAGGAGGAGGAGCATCGGCGGCTGGAGGAGATCGCCGAACTCCTCGGAATGAGCCGCGACACGGTCGCCAACATCCTGGCGGCACCGGCAGACCGGGCGGAACAATGCATCGAGATGCCCCCTCCTCAGGCAATAGAGGATCGCGAGCTGGCGGCCGGCGGTCTGGTTCGAAGGGCCTGGAGCACCCGGTAAGACGCCGTCTTCAAACTGTAACAGTCACAGGCGAAGATACCCGGTAAAGGCAGCCGGTAAATGGTCCGGCTTGAACGAACCCCGGCGACTGCGTGTTAAAGTATCCTCCATGTGGCTCAAACAGGCGATCATCTATAAAAAAGCGGCACTCACCGAACGGGTGGAAGCCCCCATGGCTGCCCTTGCCGAGTCGTGTGCACAGGTCTGGGACGATTCCGATCCGTTGGACGCCAGACTGAAGGCCGGGTTCAGCCAAATCCCACACTGCCATCTACTCTACGCCCTCAATACCGAAGGGATCCAGGTTAGCTCGAACGTGAGTGCTGAAGGCGTGGAGCCGGAGTGTCGGGGACAGCCTCTATCTGAACGGCCGTTTCACACCGGGAGCCTGCCCTTCCGCGGTCTGACGCTCTCCTCGGTTTACGTCAGCCGATACAGCCACAAGCACTGCATTACCGCCATTCATGCCGTTACGCGGGATGAGGCACTGGTCGGCTTTGTTGCCGCCGATTTCAACATCGAGGATGTTCCCCTGCCTGACATGGAGGTCGGCAGCGATATGGCATGGACTCAATATAAAGGCGATCCGGTAATTCGGGGCCACGTCTTTGAACAGGAGCGGATGACGAGTCTGCTGGACAGCAGGATAGAAGCGGTCATCGATACCATCGACACGCTGATGCGCCAACACGGCGTCTACCATTTCATCCTGCACTTCTCCAGTTCCCGGGCCATTTTCTGGGTCTACGACGATCCGTACCGATACCGCTTTCACGGTGTGGAAGAGATCCTGGATCCGGAGATCTGGCTGGCCTACCCCCCGCAAGGTTACCCGACGGAGGCACGGGTTGCACCGGACCGCATCCGCACCGTACTGGAACAATTCCGGACGCTGCGTGAAGGCGACGAAAACATCTATCTCCGCTCGGGGTCCCTTAACGTCATGAACGGGGTTATCGGCCTCACCTTTTCCTGTGACGGCTCCCATTACCTGACTGTCGATGAGTTTTTGAGTCGCAAACACCCCTTCTGGATATGAGGTTACAACTACACTTACCGGAAGGGTGGCGCCCTGATGCACAGGTAATCCGCCGGGCACGCAGCGCGGGCGGCTCTTGTGGAACACACTCTATGCGCTGAACGGCGGGACGGCCCGCCCCATGGTCCTGCATTCAAGGCCTGTGCTACTCGAGCCTCCGGCGCGGGGCCAATTTCAGGGAGGAGATATGTCCACACTGTTCAACGATGAGCACCCCATCAAGCGCCTCCAGGAGGCCGAAACCCTTTTCACGAGTGGCCGATTCGCCGAAGCCGCCTACCGGTTTCGCCCGTTGCGCCACGACCGGCTGGTCGGTAGCAGCGCCCGCCTTCGACTCGCCTATGTGGCGCTCATTTCCGGCAATCATCACAGGGCGGAAAGGCAGCTGCGCCACCTCCCCCGCGAGCCCGAGAGCCTGAAAATGTCGGCTGCGTTATATCGTCGAAGTGGCCAGCTGGCGACCGCTGCCAGTTGTGTACGTGCACTCGGCAGCGACCTGATGTCTCATGCGCTGCATCGGCTTTCAAAGGCTCCCCTGACGATCGATGCACCGGAAACCTTCCGCTGCCCGCTCGCCAAACTGGAGCCACTACCCCTGCTTTCCGTCGACGTCGATGGGCATGAAACGCTGTTTCTGCTGGATACCGGCTCGCAGGAGGTGGTGCTCGATGAAGAGCTGGTGAGAAAACTGCAGCTATGGCAATCCGCTCCACAGAATGCGCTCTATGCCGGCGGGCGCAGCGCAGCCCTGCGTTACAGCCAAGTGGGCCGGCTGAAACTGGGCGAGGCCATCTTCCATAACCTGCCGGTCCAGGTGCAGCCGCTTTGCGCAACCTTCAAGCGCATGTTCGATGACGTGCGGGTCGAAGGTATTCTGGGGACTTCTCTGCTGTCCCATTTTTTTACCGAGGCCGATTTCGCCGCCGGCGAACTGCGCCTGTCGCGGCCCGAGAATGCCCCGCGCAAGAGCAGTCACCGGTTCTGGCTGGCCGATGCGTTTCTGCCGCTGGTCAGGGCGGGGGTCAATCGGCAAACGACTCTTCCCATGCTTTTGGACACCGGCCAGCAGGGTTTCGCTGCCGCCCTCTCCGTCGATGCAGCCCGCGCGGCAGGGCTTCCCATCGCCGATCTGCCCCTGACCGGAGAAGGGGGTGGCGGCAGTGTCACCGTGCTCCCCACCCGGGTCCAGTTGCTGCAGGTGGCGGGCACCGAAGTCGAAGAACCGCCTGCGGTCTGCATGCCCCGTTTCGGACTGGAATATCGTTTCGGGTTCCGGGTCGGTGGCATGATCGGATACGAAGCCATGCGCGGTCGCTGTCTCTCTCTGGACTTTCGAAGAATGCGTTTGAATATAGGGGAACCTTAGACGCCGGGGAGGTGTCTACTGCGGTTATCACTGTCGAGGTCTTCGCAGCCCTGCCGCTGTTGGACAGAGCCGGAGACCATGGGAGACGCAAGCAAATGCCAAAGCCCCAGAAAGATGAACGTCCCCAGCCCCGCCGCCAGCTCGAACCGGAACGACTGGCCCGGCTGGAGAAGCAGGAAAAGGCAACACCCTCCCGGCTCGCCGTGCACGATAAGAAGCTCATTCGCCTCCTTGCGATTGCCGGTAAAGGAGGAAGCTACTGAGTATTGTTCCGGGGATGCCCATCGGGCTATTCCCTTCGTCGCATTGCTCCTTGTAGATAAATACCGGTATTCCGCTTTATCCCGTTGCAAAGTCGCCTCGACTGACGCCCGCCGGGGCTATGCTTGAAGAAGACTTGCACAGGGAATCAATCGTGCCGGAACTGCCCGATGTCGAGGTCTACAAACACCATCTGGAAGCGCATGGGCTGCGGAAGGTAATCGACCGTGTCGAATTGCGCAGCGCCGATCGCATGCTGGGCGATACCGATGCCTCGTCGCTCCACCGGCGACTGGAGGGGCATACGCTGACCGACACAGCCCGGCATGGAAAATACCTGTTCGCGCATATCGGTGGAGACGGCTGGTTGGTGCTGCATTTTGGCATGACCGGTTACGTCGCGTACGGCGAGAACAGCGAAGCGGATCCGGAACACAATGTGCTGGTGCTGTTCTACAAGGATGGAAGCCACCTGGCCTTCAACTGCCGGCGCAAGTTGGGGGCCATCGCCCTGACAGAAAGCCCCGGGGCATTCGTCGAAAAAAAAGGACTGGGGCCCGACGCCACTTCCCTCTCTGAAAACCATTTTTCGGGCCTGCTGAAGGAGCGTGGCGGGACGGTGAAGGGCTTTCTCATGAACCAGGAGTTGCTGGCGGGGCTGGGTAACATCTATTCCGACGAAGTGCTCTTTCAGGCCGGCATTCACCCCAAAACGCGGCTGGACAGTCTCGATGCTTCGCAACGAAAGGCCCTCTACCGCGCCATGCAGAAGGTCATAAAAGCGGCCATCAAGGCCGAAGCCGAGCCGGAACGCATGCCCGACGATTTTCTCACCCCACAGCGAGGCCAACGGAACGCCAAGTGCCCCTTTTGCGGCGGCCCCCCAAAACGCATCTCTGCCAGCGGCCGACACGCCTGGTACTGCCCCTGTCGGCAACCCGAACCCCAGTCATGAATGGCCGGGGCAGCCCCCGGTTTCAAAGCCAAAGAGGCTGCGGCGGGCGCGCACGGAACGGCGCTCTCATCCGCCTTTCGAGCCCCACCCACCGCTCGCAGCCCCGAATCAGTGAGAACTTTTAGCCTTCATTGCGAGCCGTACCCCCTGCTGCGCAGGCCCGAATCAATGACGAACCTTCAGCCGTCATTGCGAGGAGCCACAGCGACGCGGCAATCTGGGGTTTTGGGAGCAGGAGATTACTTCGTCGCCGGGGCTCCTCGTAATGACAGCGGGCGGAAGTTCATCAGGAGCCGTCATTGCGAGCCGTACTTCCTGCTGCGCAGGCCCGAATCAGTGACGAACCTTTAGACCGTCATTGCGAGCCGTACCCCCTGCTGCGCAGGCCCGAATCGGTGACGAA
>NZ_JAENYR010000160.1 GCF_016841685.1 Thiohalomonas denitrificans | reverse complement strand
TACTTCGTCGCCGGGGCTCCTCGTAATGACAGCGAGGGCAAGTTCATCAGGAGCCCTACCCGCCGCGCAGCGTGATAAGGGCCGAATAGTTAAGAAATTCTTCTGTATCGCACGCGGTTCTGCCGTTTCCGATGATTTTCGGCCACGCGCGCCGATGAATTCTTTGCGCTCTTGGCGTCTTTGCGGTGAATTCATGAATTTCGGCCTAACAGATCCGCGGTAGCTGTTCGCCGCTGAGCCAGTCGACCATTCGCATTCCGCCGAAGCTCGTCTGCATCTGCACGAAACGGTTCGGGTCTTCCTGTACCTCGCCGATGATCGCCGCCTCGCGGCCGAGGGGGTGGGCGCGCATAGCGGTCAGCAATCGCTCGGCGTCCTCCGGGGCGCAGATCGCCACCAGCTTACCTTCATTGGCCACGTAGAGCGGGTCGAGCCCCAGGAATTCGCAGGCGCCCCGCACGCCCTCGCGCAAGGGGAGGCTCGATTCCTCGATGCGCATGCCGACCGCCGACTGCTGGGCCAGTTCGTTCAGGGTCGCCGCCAGCCCGCCGCGGGTCGGGTCGCGCAGGCAGTGCAGGTTCGGCACCGTCTCCACCATGGCCGCCACCAGCCCGTGGAGCGCGGCCGAATCGGACTCGATGCCAGTACCGAAACTCAGGTTCTCCCGCCGGGACATAATCGCCACGCCGTGGTCGCCGAGGCTTCCGTTCACCAGGATGCGATCGCCGGGGCGCGCCCGATCGCCGGAGATCTCGACCCCGGCCGGCACCACGCCGAGGCCCGTGGTGTTGATGAATACCCCGTCCCCCTTGCCCTGCTCCACCACCTTGGTATCGCCGGTAACGATCGCCACGCCCGCCTCTTCGGCGGCGGCCGCCATGGACTCGGCGATACGTTTCAGGTCGCCGAGCGGAAAACCCTCCTCCAGGATAAAGCCCGCGGCGAGATAGAGCGGCCGAGCCCCCGACATGGCCACGTCGTTCACCGTGCCATGCACCGCCAGGGAGCCGATGTCGCCCCCCGGGAAGAACAGCGGAGTGACCACATGGGAGTCGGTCGCCATCACCATGCGTCCGGCTGGCACGTCGAAGGCCGCCTGATCGTTGAGTTGGCGCAGCAGCGGATTATCGAATGCCTTCAAGAACAGCTCGTCGATCAATTGCGCCATAGCGCGGCCGCCACTGCCGTGGGTCAGGTCGATGCACCCGCGCTTGAAGTCCAGTGGACGGATGTAGGGTTTCTTGCTCACTCTATCTCCTCAGACGGGGGACTGGCCACAGAGGGCACAGAGTACAAAGAGAAAAAACAGGGGACCTAATTTCGGATTCACGGCCTCGTTCCGTTACCCGCCGAAAAGACCGGCCGTAGGAGCGGCGCATCGCCGCGATTTCGCTAAAGGTTGACAGCAAATCGCCCCGACGCGGGGCTCCTACGCAATGGTCTGTCCATGTGTTCTATAATGGCATTGGGCTTCAAGGCTTGTGACCCATGGGTCATCGGCTTCTTTGCGCTCTTTGCGTCTTTGCGTCTTTGCGGTTAATCGTTGTCGGGTTTACGTCGCATCACCCCGTCTCCCGGTAGCGGCCGTAGGTGTAGTGGGCGGCGCAGGCTCCCTCGGAGGAGACCATGCAGGAGCCCAGGGGATTGTCCGGCGTGCAGACCCTGGCGAACAGCTTGCAGTCCTGCGGCCGCTTCATCCCGCGCAGGATGGCGCCGCACTCGCAGGCGGGATGCTCCTTGCCGGAGCGGAACGCGATTGCAAAGCGCCGCTCGGCATCGAAGACGGCATAACGGCCCTGGATGCGCAGCCCGCTGTAGGGGACCACGACGAGGTCCCGCGACTCGAACTCCCGCCGCAGTTCGAAGACGTCCGCCACCACCATCTGTGCCTTGAGGTTACACTCGCGGCTGACCGGCCGGGGGAACTCG
>NZ_JAENYR010000061.1 GCF_016841685.1 Thiohalomonas denitrificans | reverse complement strand
TTCGCCTCAAATGACCGAAAAATCTGACTCAATCCGTCTTGTCCTCGTGACGGTCGCTATTCTCGGACAGGCGCCTGGCGGACTTCGGCTTTGCCTTCTCCGCGAGGATCACTCGCCGCTCTGACTGCTCCGTCGAGCCGATTCCACATCACTCCCTGCATGTTGCCCCAAGTGCGGTCAACAACGGAAACTTCGTGCCCCATCGCTTCGAGCTCTCTCACTTCTGAAGAGGAAAACGCGTCGGACTCAGCAACCATGCGATCAGGCAGGTACTGGTGGTGAAAGCGCGGGCGGCTCACCCAGGCCTCGGGGCTTTTATCTTCGGCAAACTCCAGGATGCCCAGAAGCACCATTGTGATGATGCGGCTGCCGCCGGGTGTGCCCAGCACAGCGATACGGTCGGCGTCCCGAACGAAGGTGGGAGACATGGAGGAGAGCGGGCGCTTGCCGGGGGCGATGGCGTTGGCTTCGGCGCCGACCAGGCCGTAGGCGTTGGGCACGCCGGGCTTGGCGGAAAAGTCATCCATTTCGTCGTTCAGCAGTATCCCGGTCCGTTTCGACAGGAATCCGGAGCCGAACGGGTAATTGATCGAGAGCGTGGCGGCCACGTAATTGCCATCCGTGTCGAGGACGGAGAAGTGGGTGGTGTCCCGGCCGACAGAGGCCGCGCCGGTATAGCCGGGCAGTAGGTTGCTGGGCGTCGCCTTACCGGGATGGATGCCGGCGCGCAGTCCAGCCGCGTAATCCGGGTCGGTAAGCCGTGCCAGCGGCATCTGCACATAGTCGGGGTCGCCCAGGTATTCGGCGCGGTCGCGGTAAGCCCGGCGCATGGCCTCCACCATCAGGTGCGTACGCTGATCCGGCTGCAGACCCGACAGGTCGTAGCCGGAGAGGATGTTGAGCATGGTGACCAGCGCCACGCCACCGGACGATGGCGGCGCGGCCGAGATGACATCCAGACCCCTATAGCGGCCGCGGATCGGGGCGCGCTCGACGATCTGATAGTTCTTCAGGTCCTCAAGGGTCCAGAGACCGCCTGCCTCCCGAACATCGGCGACCAGTGCTTCCGCCAACTCTCCGCGATAGAAGCTCTCGGCCTCGCTCTTGGCGATCTGCGTCAATGTCCGCGCCAGCTCGGGCTGGCGAATCCGGTGTCCAGGCGGGGGAACTTCGTCCGCTGTCAGGAAGATGGCTGCAGCGGCGGGAGACTCGCGCAGCACGTCCTGGCGAAAGCCGGCCATGCGCCGGTAATGGGGGGTTACTTCGAAACCCTGCTCGGCGTAGCGGATGGAGGGCCCCATACTCATTTCCATCGGCAACCGCCCGTACTCTCCGGCAATGTGCGCCAGAGCGGCCGGTTCGCCCGGGATCCCCGCCGCTAAAACGCCGTCCATCGAGCGTTCTCGAACCACAGCGCCACTCTCGTCCAGATACATGTCCCGATGCGCTGCCAATGGTGCCGTTTCCCGGCCATCGATCATCACATCCCGATTATCGGAAGCCCGGTGCAGCAGCCAGAAACCGCCTCCGCCGATCCCCGAGCTGTAGGGCTCCACGACCGCCAGCACGGCACTCACCGCCACCGCCGCATCAAAGGCGTTGCCGCCCCTCTCCAGCACCTCGAAACCCGCCTCGGTCGCCAGCGGGTGAGCACTCGCTATCGCAGCCTTGGGTGGCCCGGCCTGTACAGAACCGACCAAAAGGACCAGCAGAAAAAGAAAAAAGCGCACGCGCGCCATGGCGGACCTCCTGAAAGCGTTTTCCGAAGCTTAACGACAAATACCGGGCTGAGTCTCGAAAAGAACATTGCACCGCAGAGGCGCAGAGGGCGCAAAACTAAATGGGGCTTTGAAGCGAGAAAAGCGCCAGGAGCCTGTCCGAGAATATCGTTTTTTGTAGGTTGGGGTGAGTTATGCCCCGAATTCAACCAATTAAGGGCAACGCTGTTTTGTTGGGCTTCGTTCCTCAGCACCAACCTACATTTTGGGGCAGGCCCATTGCTATTCCCGGACAGTCTCCTGGACGGGGGCAAGCGGCGATGCCGCCTGACAAACACACGCACGATGGGCAAACTCCTGCCGATCTTTGCGCCCTCTGCGCCTCTGCGGTGCGATCCGGCCCTGCAAACGAAAAAAGCCCCGCAAGCGGGGCTTTTCGCAAAGAATCGATGTTTGAAATCAGGCGCTCTGAAGCTTTTCGTACTTCGCCTTCAACTGACCTTCGCTTTCCTCGTGTTCCGGATCCACCACGATGCAATCGACCGGACAGACTTCGATACACTGAGGCTCGTCATAGTGGCCGACACACTCGGTGCACAGCATCGGATCGATCTCGTAGATCTCGTCACCCTGTGTGATGGCACCGTTGGGGCATTCGGGCTCGCACACATCGCAATTGATGCACTCGTCGGTAATCATCAACGCCATGAAATCATTCCTCCTCGTCAGCCTTAGAGCGGCGAATTCGTTGTATATTAGCGTAATCTATTATTGAGCGCAGCCTTCACCTTCGGATGAACAAATTCCGAGATGTCCCCACCGAGGCCGGCAACCTCCCTGACCAGGCTCGAGGAGATATAGCTGTACTGCTCCGCCGGCGTCAGGAAAAGCGTCTCGACGTCCGGCGCCAGTCGGCGGTTCATGCCGGCGAGCTGAAATTCGTATTCAAAGTCCGAGACAGCGCGTAGTCCGCGCAGGATCACCTGTGCACCGCGCTGCCGGACATAATCGGCCAGCAGGGTATCGAACCCGCAAACCTCCACACTCTCCATTCCGACCAGGGCCTCCCGGGCAAGTTCCACCCGCTCTTCCAGTGAAAAAAGCGGGGTCTTTTTGGGGTTGGCAGCGATGGCCACAATGATACGGTCAAATAACCGTGCCCCGCGGCTGATCAGATCCGTATGGCCATTGGTGATCGGATCGAACGTGCCGGGATAGATGGCAGTAATCTGCATGGGTCGGTTCCTGCGCCGAATCATCGTCATGATACAGGAGCGGACGGCCGCGGCCAAAATCCGAGCGGATTAGTTGCGCCGACGAACTTCGGATGCAACCCTGGTGTACCCGTAATCCGCCATGCCTGTGCATTCCCGGAGCATTCCGGCGGATAACGGCGCGGAAAGACCCTATCCTGATGAATACCTGCGACGCGCCTGATCCGCTCTGCGGATCATCCGGTTTCGATCAACTGATAATTCACCTGTCCGGCGACACGGTGCTTGAGCGCGTGCCACCCGGCCGGCAGGACCGGCGGGGCTTCGGCATCGGCCTCGCTCTCCAGATAGATCCAGGCCTTCGGGGCTAGCCAACCTCCTTGGGCCAGCAGGCGCAGGGTCGGCTCCAGCAAACCACGCCGAAACGGCGGGTCCACGAAGACAATGTCGAAGGGCTGACCACCGCCGCGCAGGTAGTTGAGGACGTTGGAGCGGACCACGCGGCCGCCTTCGGAGCCCAGTAGCGCAAGATTCTCTTTCAGTTGCCGGGCAACTTCAGCATCGGAATCCACAAACACCGCCTCGGCTGCGCCGCGAGAAAGGGCCTCCAGACCCAGGGCGCCGCTGCCCGCATAGAGATCCAGACAGCGGGCGCCTTCTACCCGGCCCTGCAGCCAGTTGAAAAGCGTTTCGCGAACCCGATCCGGGGTGGGCCGCAGCCCCTCCACGTCCGGAAAGGATAGCCGGCGGCTGCGCCACTCGCCGCCAATGATGCGCAAGCTGCCGTTGCTCCTGTTAGCTTTGGCCATCGATTCTCCCCACGGTAACCACCAGCAGGGAATCGGGGTCGACTCGCCGCTGAAACGCCTCGCGAATCGAGCCCGGAGTCACTGCCGAGACCCGTTCGATGAACCGGTCCAGGTAGTCCAGCGGCATATCGTAAAAACCGATCATGGAGATGTAACCGGCGATCTCGCTATTAGAGTCGATATCCATCGGGAAACCACCGGTAATGTTCTTTATCGCCCGCTCCACCTCATCATCGGTGGGTCCCTCGGTGACAAATTCCTCCAGGGTCTGATGTAGTACGTTCATCGCCTGTTCGGTATTCTCGTTGGCGGTCTGCAGGCTGAGGATGAACGGACCCCGGGCCTCCATCGGTGAAAAGCGGCTGGAGGCGCTGTAGGCGAGCCCTCGCTTCTCCCGTACCTCCTGGGCGACCCGCGACACCAGGCCGCTGCCCCCCAGAATGTGGTTACCCACGTAGAGTGGGAACCAGTCGTCCGCACCGCGGGCCACCCCCAGCTGCCCCATCCACACATGGGTCTGACTGGAGGGGTGCTGCAGGATTGCCCCTACGTCAGCCTTGAGCGGCTCGGGCGCAGGCAGTGCAGGCGCCGGATCACCGGGGGCCAGGCGTCCGGTGATCCGATTTGCCAAACGTGCGGCCGCATCCCGTTCGAGATCGCCAACGATCGCCACCGTGGCATTTTTTGCGACATAGTAGCGCTGGTAGTGCGCCCGAATGGTCTCCTGGTCCAGCCGTTCGAGTGCGGCCTCCGTCCCCAGGACCGGATTGGCATAGGGGTGCTCCCCGTACAGATCGGCATAGAATCGTTTCTTGGCAATCTCTCCGGGCGACTGTTCCTGGCGCTTGAGCGCGATTCGCATCCGCGCCCGCTCCCGATTCAGGGCATTCACCGGGAACTCCGGCTCCCCCAGCACGTCGGCAAAGGTATCCACCGCCTGCTCCAGGCGCTCCGGTTCCGTCAGAGAGCGCAGACTGAAGATGGACATGTCGCGCAACGCGCTATTGGAGAACCGAGCCCCCACCGAGTCGAACCGCTGCGCAATGGTATCGGCATCCATGCCCGCCGCCCCTTCGCTCATCAGGGCATTGGTGAGCACGCCGACACCCAGCTGCTCACCATCACGGCTGGCACCCGCGGCGAACACTACCCGTACATCTACCATCGGCAGTTCGGGGGCGTGTACAAAGTAGACTGCGGCGCCATTGTCTGTACGCCAATTCTGGATTTCGGGTACGGCCTGACTGATTCCGGACCAGCCGAACAGCAAGGCGGCCAGCAGCAATACACTAGTCATGCGGGGCATCGAGACTCGCTCCTTTGGTGTCGCGGTTTTGGGGTTCGGATGGCTGCGGGTTCAGCCGGGCAATGGTCAGGGCATCGGCATTCAGATATTCACGCGCCATCTGCTGCACCTGTTCGGGCGTTACCGCCTCGACTTTCTGGACATACTCCTCGGCCGTCTCCCAGCCCAGGCCGACCGATTCCAGGGAACCAATCTGTCTCGCCTGATAGGAGACTGAGTCGAGCTGGTAGATCTTCGAGGCCGTTACCTGCGCCTTTATACGCTCCAGTTCATCCGCTTCCACCGGCTGCTCGCGAAGCCGCCTGACCTGCTCGAGGAGGGCCTGCTCCAGTTCATCCACCGTATGCCCTTGCGAGGGTACACCGCTCAAGGTAAGCAGCGAGTCCCGCGCCGCGTAGAGGCTATAACCTACACCGGCGCTGGCCGCGATCTGTTGGCCACGAACCAGTTCCCGGGTCAGGCGGGCACTGTCGCCGCTGTCCAGTACCGAGGCGAGCACCTCCAGTGCATAGGGCTTCCAGGACTCCTGGGCACTCTTCAGGACCGGGACCTTGTAGCCCATCAGAAGGACGGGGTTCTGCGCCGGTGCCTCGACCTCGGCCCGTCGAATCCCTTGCTGCGGCGGCTCCCTGCGCGGCTTGGGCGGGCTGATGTTGCTCGGCTCGAGCGGCCCGAAGTGCTTTTCGGCCTCGGCGAACACCTGTTCCGGATCCACATCGCCCACCACCACCAGGGTGGCGTTATTGGGGGCGTACCAGTCGACATACCAGCGCTTCAGATCGTCGATCGTCAGGTGCTGCAGGTCATCCATCCAGCCGATGACGGGTTGCCGGTAGGGGCTGGCCTTGAAGGCCGTGGCCATGAAGGTTTCGTAAGTCAGGGTGTTCGGCTGATCGTCAGTGCGAAGCCGCCGCTCTTCCATGACGACCTGCGCCTCTTTCTCGAAATCCTCCTGTTTCAGCAACAGATTGCGCATCCGGTCGGCTTCGAGTTCGAAACTCACCGGATAGCGGCTCGCCTCCAATTGCTGGTAATAAGCAGTGTAGTCGCGGGAGGTAAAGGCGTTCTCGGAGCCGCCGTTGGCGGCGATGATGCGGGAGAACTCACCATCCGGGTACTCGGGCGTACCCTGAAACATCATGTGCTCCAGCACGTGGGAGACGCCGGTGATACCGCCGTACTCGTAGCTGGAGCCGATCCTGTACCAGACCTGGGAGACGATCACGGGTGCCCGGTGGTCCTCGCGGACGATAAGCTTCATTCCATTGTCGAGAACCCGTTCGTGGGTGCGATCTCCATTGGCGACCAGCGCCGCACTGGCCGGTCCGGCAGCGAGGCATAGGAGAGAAAACAGCAGAATTGCCTTGTGCATGTAAACCATCCTTCACAGCTAAGAGATTCGAGGTTCGAGGTGCGAAATACTAATCTGGATAATGCGAGGATATCGCGAATCTCGTACTCTTGTATCTACGCGGATTGAACGGGCTAAAGCCTGATCCACAGGAGGTAGCGGCAGCCTCCTTCTGTAGGTCGGCCTTCAGGCCGTCGCTTGAGCTTTTACAGGCTAAAAGTCGGACCTTGTATCTCGCCTTTGAGGCGAAATGATAGTATCGGGACACGCGGTCCTGTTCGACCGCGTTCTTCTCCACGTTTCTGCGACAACGATAGAGAGCTAATGTTCGGTTTCGGAAAAAACAAAGGCGACAAGGAAGCGATCGATAAAACGCCCGAAAAGAAAGGGCTTTTTTCCCGTCTGCGCCAGGGTCTGTCGCGCACCAGCGAGATCCTCAACACCGATTTGCGCGACCTGGTCGGGGCTGGCCGACGCATCGACGACGAATTGCTGGAGGAGCTCGAGACCCAGCTGTTGGTTGCGGATGTCGGCGTCGAGGCCACCCGTGCCATCATGGACGACCTCAACAAACGGGTCTCGCGCAAGCAGCTGAATGACCCCGAGGCGCTGTTCGCCGCTCTGCGGGAAAACATGCTGGAAATCCTCTCGCCGGTCAGTCAGCCGTTGGCCATTCCCGATGACGTGCGCCCCTATGTTCTGCTTGTGGTCGGGGTCAACGGTGCCGGCAAGACGACCACCATCGGCAAACTCGCCAAGCGACTTCAGGAACAGGGCGCCTCGGTGATGCTGGCGGCCGGCGACACCTTCCGCGCCGCAGCGGTCGAACAGCTCCAGGTCTGGGGCAAACGCAATGAAATCACGGTCATTGCGCAACACACCGGCGCCGACTCGGCATCGGTAATCTATGACGCTGTGCAGGCGGCCAAATCCCGCGGCACCGATGTACTGATTGCCGATACTGCGGGTCGGCTGCACACCCAGTTGAATCTCATGGAGGAGCTGAAGAAGGTCCGGCGGGTAATCGGAAAACTCGACGAGACCGCGCCCCACGAGGTTCTGCTGGTAGTGGACGCCGGCACCGGCCAGAATGCCCTCTCGCAGGCCAAACAGTTCAAGGAGGCGGTGGATGTCAGCGGCATCGCCCTCACCAAGCTCGATGGCACGGCCAAAGGCGGCATCATCTTTGCGATAGCAAAACAGATGAACATCCCCATCCGGTTCATCGGTGTGGGCGAGGGAATCGACGACCTGCGTCCCTTCGATGCCGAGGAATTTGTGGACGCTCTCTTGGAGAAGTGACGAGTGAGGAGTGGCGAGTGGCGAGTGGCGAGGGGCGAGTGGCGAGTGGCGAGTGGCGAGTGGCGAGTGGCGAGGAAAACTGCCGGCAACTTGGCAAACTGGCAAACTGGCAAACTGGCAACCGGCAACCGGCAACCGGCAACTAGCAACTAGCAACTAAACCAACCCGAAGCCATGATTCGATTCACCGATGTCAGCAAGCGCTATCCAGGGGGGTACGAGGCCCTCAGAGGGGTCGATTTTCATCTCGCTCCCGGGGAGATGGCATTTGTTACCGGGCACTCCGGTGCCGGCAAGAGTTCGCTGCTGAAGCTCATCGCACTGATTGAGCGCGCCAGCAGTGGCCAGGTGCTGGTCGGCGGACAGAACCTGGCGCGGGTGAAGCCTCGCCATATTCCTTTCCATCGCCGCCGTATCGGCATCATTTTTCAGGAACACCGGCTGCTATTCGACCGCACGGTGTTCGATAACGTGGGCCTCCCGCTGATTATCTCCGGGCACAACCGTAGCGAAGTAGAGCGGCGGGTCCGTGCCGCCCTCGATAAAGTCGGCCTGCTGGACCGGGCCAGATCCTTTCCCGTGACCCTCTCCGGCGGTGAACAGCAACGGGTTGGCATCGCCCGTGCAGTGATCAACCGGCCACAGCTGGTGCTGGCGGATGAGCCCACCGGCAACCTCGACCCGGACCTCTCGCGCGAAATCATGGAGATCTTCCGGGATTTCAATCGGGTCGGGGTCAGTATCCTTGTCGCCAGTCACGACCTGGACCTCATCCGGAAGATGCCCCACCGTATTCTGCGACTGGACCAAGGCAGGCTGGCCAGCGATATCGGGGTAACCGTCTGATGCGCGGCGGCACCTACCGATCACGGCCAGCCGCCTCCCGCGAGAACGGCCGGGGGGCCTCCAGAGCCGGGCCGCGCCTTAACGATACCCTACACAATTGGGGCGCCCGCCATCTGCAGACGTTTTTCTATGCACTGGGACAAATGTGGCGCCGTCCGGCCGCGGCCCTGATGACGGCTGCGGTCATCGGCATCGCCTTGGCACTGCCGGCCGGACTCCACGTGGGGCTGAAGAATGTACAACACGTACTGGCGGGTTGGGATGGAGCGACGCAAGTCTCCCTTTTTCTGACCGCGAACACCGACGAAGCGAGCGCCACCGACTTGCGCAACCAACTGGAGGCTCAATCGGGGATCGCGGGTGTCGACTACATCTCCCGGGAGAATGCACTGCTTGAGTTCCGCAGGCTGTCGGGGTTTGGTGAGGCGCTCGATGCCCTGGAAGAGAACCCACTGCCTGCAGTGCTGGTGGTCCGCCCGGCCCTCAGCCACAACAGCCCCGACCAGGTAGAGGCGCTACTGAAGGAGATGAGGGCCCTGCCCAGCGTTGAGCTGGCGCAGCTGGATATGCAGTGGGTAAAAAGGCTGTTTGCCCTGATGGAAATCGGGCAGCGCGGTGTATGGGTACTGGCGGGGCTACTCTCTCTGGCGGTATTGCTGGTGGTGGGCAACACCATCCGCCTCTCGATCCAGAACCGGCGCGACGAGATTGTGGTTACCAAGCTTATCGGCGGCACCGATGCCTTTATCCGCCGGCCGTTCCTTTATACCGGCTTCTGGTACGGCCTGTTCGGCGCCATCATCGCCGCCGTGCTGGTGCAGGCCTCCCTGGCCGTATTGAGTGGACCGGTCCGGGACCTGGCCGCCCTTTACAACAGCAGCTTCCGGCTTGACGCCCTGAATGCGGCCACCGCCGGCCTGCTGCTGCTGTCGGGGACCACCCTGGGGTTGCTCGGCTCCTGGTTTGCCGTCGGCCGCCATCTGCGCGATATCGAACCTACCTGAACTCCGGCAGCGACTCATTGTCTACAGAACCGGGAGCTATTGGCACTCGCAAAAATTGAGTGCTAATATGGGTTATTAATAACCCTAATGGTTTGACAAAGGGGGAATTCATGTCCAAGGCACTTGATATTTCAGTGAATTTTCCGATAAGCAGCATCGAGGCCTACGCCCAGGCGGTGAACCGCATTCCGATGCTGACCGCAGAAGAGGAGCGCAGCCTCGCCGAGCGACTGCAGCAGGACAACGATCTGGAAGCAGCTCGCCGTCTGGTAATGTCGCACCTGCGCTTCGTGGCCCATATCGCCAGAGGCTACAGCGGCTATGGCCTACCCCATGCGGATCTGATCCAGGAAGGCAATATCGGCTTGATGAAGGCCGTGAAACGCTTCGATCCGACGATGAATGTGCGTCTGGTCTCGTTTGCCGTGCACTGGGTCCGCGCCGAGATCCACGAATTCATCCTGCGCAACTGGCGCATCGTCAAGGTCGCTACCACCAAGGCCCAGCGCAAACTGTTCTTCAATCTGCGCAGCTCCAAGAAGCGCCTGGGCTGGTTCTCCCATGCCGAAGTGGAGGCGGTAGCCAAGGACCTGGGCGTGAGCCAAGCCGATGTGCTGGAAATGGAATCACGCCTCTCCGGCCAGGACATGGCCTTCGACGGCAAAGCCGACGATGATGATGAATCCTATGCCCCGGCCCCGTTCGCCTACCTCCAGGATCTGCGCCACGACCCCGCCCGCCAGGTGGAAGCCTCGAATTGGGAAGAGCACAACAGCGAACAGCTCATGTCCGCCATGAAGGGACTGGACGACCGCAGCCGCGACATCGTCACGGCCCGCTGGCTAAGTGATCAGAAAACGACCCTCCAGGAGCTGGCCGACAAATACGGCATCTCCGCCGAGCGCGTCCGTCAACTGGAGAAAAACGCAATGAAAAGGCTCAAGGGCGTGCTCGCCGCCTGATAGCGCCACCTTCCTGGAAAACAGAAGCCCGCCCTCTTCCGGAGGGCGGGCTTTTCAGCGTCTACCTGCCACACTCTTTGCACAGCCGCGGGGATGCGGCCTGAGCCCTCGGGACGGTCGCTATTCTCGGACAGGTTCCCAGGTTTTGCCTCCGTTATAAGTGCCGGGCGACACTCCGCCAATCACGATTTCTGCCCCCGAAAAGTGCGTGATATCCCGCAGATACTGAGTCATATCCCGCAATCCGGACGGAATCTTCTCTGAGACTTCGTAATTTCAACCAGTTATAACTGGTATAAATTATGCATCTTTTGGGCCGCGGTTAGTTTACCCCCAGGCCGGACGCCGCCATAAAAAGAACGAACAACTTTAGGGGATAGAAAAAAATGCATAACCGGAAACACCTGCCGTTTTCTTTGGCGATCCTGGCGCTGGCAGTTCACTCACCGTATGCCGCGGGCGAAGAGTCAGCCGCCACGCTGGATGAACTCGATGTGGTGGGCGAGTCGAGGTCCCCGCTGAGCGCCGATTTGGTCAGTCCCAGCACACGCATCACCGATGTCGAGGTCGAGAGCAGCATCAACGCCGCTACCGTCGAGGACTTCGTCAAGTATGAACCGAGCATGGTGGTGCGGCGCCGCTATATCGGCGATACCAACGGGGTCGCCGCGATCCGCGGCTCCAACATGTTCCAGACCGGCCGCACCCTGGTATATGCAGACGGAATCCCCCTGCACTATCTGCTGGAGACGCGCTGGAGCGGCGCCCCCCGCTGGGGACTGGTCGCGGCGGATGAGACGCAGGCGGCCGAGGTGATCTATGGCCCCTTTTCGGCCGAATACAGCGGCAACGCCATGGGCGGCGTGGTCAACCTCGAGACCCGGTTCCCCACCGAAAGAGAGTTCCACGCCGAGGCGGGGGTATTCAGCCAGGACTTCGAGCACATGGGAGCGGACGATACCTATACCGGGCATCGCGAGTTCGTCTCCATAGGCGACAAATTCGACAAGCTGAGTCTCTATTTCTTCCACAACCACCTGGAAAACGACAGCCAGCCCCAAAAATTCCTTTCAGCCGCGGCCGCAGACCCCACCGGCGGTGAAACCGAGGTCAGTGGCGCCTTCAAAGCGGATAATGCGCGTGGCACGGAGTCCGTCTTCTACGGTGACAGCGGCTCGGATGATGTGACGACCGACCTGACCAAGTTCAAACTGGGCTACGACTTCGGCGACTGGTTCGCCAAACTGACTCTGGGCTACGAGGCGGTCGAAAAGGATTCCGATCCGGACACCTATGTCGTTGATGCCAACGGCGATCGCGTCTGGAGCGGGGATGCCGTATTCAATGGTGACCTTTTCACCATCGGCAGTTGGAGCGGCAATCCCTTCGCCGTCAGCGAGCAGGAGCGCAAGTCCCTGCTGATCGGCGCCGGACTGGAGGGTCCTTTGGGAACAAGCGACTGGATACTGGATGCCAACCTCAGCCGTTTCGACATTACCAAGGATGAGACCCGCTCCTCGGATCGCAACCCAGACGACCCGGACTACACGCTTGATGGCTCGGTGAGCGAGTATGACGATACCGGCTGGACCACGCTGGACCTGAAGGCACGGACCGACCGATTCCTGGACCGCAGCGACATGAACATGGTGGTCGGCTATCACTACGATAATTACAGCCTGGAGGTCAACAGCTACGACTCCGACGATTACCTCTCCGGGGTTAAGACCTCACGCACCGAATCCTCCGGCGGCGAAACCCGGACCAACGCCCTTTTCGCACAGTGGGGATGGGACTTCGCACCGCGCTGGGATGTCGCCCTGGGCGGCCGCTATGAAGAATGGAAAGCGCTTGACGGCTTCAATTACGACTACAATGGCGAACTTCTGGACTTCGAGGATCGCACGGAAACCGGCTTCTCGCCCAAGCTCTCCCTCGGCTTCCACCCCGGGAATCTCTGGGATTTTCGTTACTCGCTAGCCAAGGCCTACCGTTTTCCGATGGTGGAGGAGCTGTTCAAGAACGAAACGTCCACCCAGGGAACCACCATTGCCGATGCCGACCTGGAACCCGAGGTCGGTCTCCATCACAACCTGATGGCAGAGCGGCAGATCACCCGCGGCTTTCTGCGCGCCAGCCTCTTTCATGAAGTAGTGGAGGACGTAATCTGGAACCAGACCGACCTGACCACCGATGTCACGACTTTCCTGCCGGTCACCGAAGTAACCACCAGCGGCCTCGAGTTCGTTATTCAGCAGAAGCGGGTCATGGAGTCGGAGGTGGATGTGCGCTTTAATCTCACCTACACCGACAGCGAGGTTACCGAGAACGAGCCCGACCCCGGCGTGGAGGGCAACGATTTTCCGCGCATGCCCGAGTGGCGTGCCAACATGCTGGCGACCTATCACATCAATCCGCAGTGGAATACCGCGCTCGGCGTGCGCTACGCCAGTGACAGTCATGGAGACCTGGACAACGAGGACAACACGGATGAAGTCTACGGTGCACAGGACAGCTACCTGTTTGTCGATCTGAAAGCCAATTATCAGATCAGCAAACGGGCGAAGCTCTCCCTCGGTGTGGACAATGTGACCGACGATGTCGCTTTCGTCGCGCATCCCTGGGCGCAACGCACCTTCTATTTGCAGGCCAGTGTCGACTTCTAGTCGAAAACTCCGTCACCTCAAGGAACGCCGCATCGTGAATTGGACCGCGTCAACGCTCAGCGGCAGGCTGACGGCACTCGGGTTTCTCCTGGTGCTGTCAGTCGGCCAGTCGGCCACCAGCCATAAAAACCATGAGGGGGGAGAGGGTGGAAACCGGCTTCCGGCCTGTCAGGCCTCATCCGCACTCCCCTCTGCCGATTGCGGCCAGACACCGACACCGGCCTTCGACAGCGAAGGCCGTCTGTGGATCGTGTTTGTCCAGCACGGCCATCTCTACGTCACCCGTTCGGATGACCTCGGCCACACTTTCAATCCACCCCGGGTGGTCAACCGGATACCCGAAACCATCTACAGCGACGGGGAGAATAGACCCAAACTTGCCACCGGACCCGATGGCGCGCTGTACCTGAGCTGGTCCCGAAAGATCGAGGGGCCCTATGCCGGGGATATCCGTTTCTCCCGCTCCCTCGACGAGGGAAACCGCTTTAGCGAACCCGTGACGGTCAACGACCACCGCGCGCCGATCAGCCACCGCTTCGACTCCATGGGCCTGGATAACCAGGGCCGGATCTTCATCGCATGGATCGACAAGCGGGATCTGCAGGCAGCGAAGGATGCCGGCGAAATATACGCAGGAGCCGCCATCTATTACGCCATGTCCGACGATCGCGGCGCGAGCTTCGCATTCAACCGGAAGCTGTCGGACCACAGCTGTGAGTGCTGCCGCGTTGCTACGGATGCCGACGAAAATGGTGTCGTCGCCCTTTGGAGACATATCTACCCGGTCAACCTCCGGGATCACGCCATCGCCCGGCTGGACCCCGACACGCCTCCCATCGAGGGGCTGCCGCCCCGCGCCACCGATGACGGCTGGGTGGTCGATGGCTGTCCCCACCACGGCCCCGATCTGTCGGTGGACGATCGGCAGAAGGCGCACCTGATCTGGTTCAGCCAGGGGGACAAGAACAGCGGCGTGACCTACGGGCGTTTCGATCTCGCTAATCAGCGCCTCGATTTTCAGCTCCCCATAAAAGGGCGGGCATCGCATCCGCAGGTATTGAGTATCGGCAAGCAGGTAATCGCGGCGTGGAAGGCGTTCAACGGAGAGAATACCGAACTGATGGTCATGGAGTCCCATGATCGGGGTGAAAGCTGGTCCGACCCGCGCACCCTGGCGAGCACAGCCAGCGGCTCCGACCATCCCTTTCTCATTGCGCGCGACCGGGAGGTTTTCGTCTCCTGGCAGACACTCGCAGAGGGCTACCGCCTTGTTCCCGTAGCCGGACCGCAGTAGGAGCCGACTATGCCCGTCCTTATGTTCCTGCTTGCCCTGGTCCTGGCCGCCCTGCCGACCGCCGTTTGGGCCGAGCTCAAGCCTTTTTCCCAAGGCAGTCTCGAGCAGATAACGGAGGCACGAGCGGGGCAGCCGTTCCTGCTGGTGCTCTGGTCAATGGATTGCCCGCCCTGCATGAAGGAGATGGGGCATCTGCAGACGCTTCGTAACCGCTTTGAACGGGACGCCCTGGTGCTGATCTCGACCGATGGGCTCGCAAACCGCGAGGCGGTGGAAACCATCCTCGCCGACTTCGAATTGGGCGGCTTCGAGAACTGGCTCTTTGCCGATGACTTCCCGGAACGCATGCGATACCAAATCGATCCCGATTGGTACGGTGAACTGCCCCGCAGCTACCATTACGATGCCGAACACCAGCGGGTTGGAACCAGTGGCACCCTGAATCCCGAAACCATCCGGGAGTGGCTGCATCGCACCACCGCCGAGACACCGCAGTAACGCCACTTGCACAAGAACGGACGCAACAGGAGAGAACCCATGCCCCTCACCCGGTCATCCCGCGCCCGCCCAATGGCCGGACTACTGACGTCGATACTCCTCTTCGGCAGTAGCCCGACCCTGGCGGACCAGGACCCGCTGTCACAGTCGATGAATATCAGCCTCGACAAGAATCGCCGGGAAGCCGAAGCCCAGCACCGAATCGACAAGCTGGATGACGAGACCCGGGCGATGCTGGACGAATATCAAAGGTTGAGCCGCGAACTCGACGTGCTCACTGTCTACGACGGCCAGCTGGAGCGCCTGGTAGCGTCCCAGGAGCAGGAGAAGACCTCTATTCGCGATCAGATGACCCATCTGGAGCAGACCAAACGGGAAGTCGTTCCTCTGATGTTGGGAATGTTGCAGTGGCTGGAGCAGCTGATCGAAGCCGACCGGCCCTTTCTCCAGGAGGAGCGACAAACCCGCCTCCGACAGCTGAGTGAATTGATGGATCGCGCCGATGTCAGCGTTGGCGAGAAGTTCCGCCGCGTACTGGAGGCCTATCAGATCGAGATGGCCTACAGCCGCACCATCGAGGCCTATCGCGGTGAATTGCACAACGGCGACGACGTGAGAACGGTGGACTTCCTGCGCGTTGGCCGCGTCGGACTCTACTACCAGACGCTGGATCGCAACGAGGTGGGCCATTGGGACGAGAACCAGGGTCGCTGGACCTCCTTGCCCGACGAGTACAGCCGACCGATTCGCAAAGGCCTGAGGGTCGCCCGCAAACAGTCCGCACCCGAGCTGTTGCATCTCCCGGTGGCGCTGCCAGAGGAGATTCAACCATGAGACGCCTCCTCGTCATTCTGCTCCTGGCTGCCTTCTGGCCGGTCCCGTCCCAGGCCGACGGCACTGCGCATCTGGAGGAGTTGTTGCATCGAATCAAGGCGGCCGAGAAACGGGAGACGCCGGTTCGGCAGCAGCGGCTTCAACAGTTTCTCGCAGAAAAGAGCCAACAGCAGCAACTGCTTGCGCAGGCGAGGCAGCGGCTGGCTACGGAACGGGAAAGGAGTCGTCGACTCAAGACCACCTTCGAGTCCAACGAGGAGACACTCGGGGAGCTCGATACCGAGTTGAAGCAGCGCATCGGCGATTTGGGCGAGGTATTCGGTACGGTCCGCCAAACCTCAAAGGACCTGACCCAGTACGTTCGTGAATCCCTGGTCTCCGTGCAGAACCGGGGGCAAGCGGGCTGGCTGCACCAGCTCGGCGAGAGCAAGGCGTTGCCGGAGACCGGCGAACTGGAAAAATTGTGGCTGCTGATGCAGAAGCAGATCGTCGAGTCGGGCCGCGTCGTGCGTCTGCCGGCAACGGTGATCGATACCGGCGGGGTGGCCCGGCAGGAGCCGGTGATCCGCGTCGGGGTCTTCAATGCCCTGGATCAGCGGGGCCGCTATCTCAAGTTTCAGCCGGAGACGGGCCGCCTGGTGGTACTGCCGCGTCAACCTTCGGCCTCCGTGCGCAAAACGGCCGCGAAATTCGCCAATGGCTCCGGCGGGCAGTCCGTCGAGGGTCACGCGGAATTTGCTCTGGACCCCACCCGGGGCACATTGCTGGGAATGCTGGTGGAGGCGCCGGATCTCATGGAGCGCATCCACCATGGCGGCATCGTGGGCTACGTGATCATTGCGCTGGGAGCCCTGGGCGCGTTGGTGGCGTCGGTGCGGCTCACCTATCTTGCGTGGGTCGATCAGCGCGTCCGGCGCCAGCTGCGCACACTCGCCAGCGCCTCTGCCGATAACCCCCTCGGCCGTGTTCTGGCAGTGGCGACGCGGAGTCGTGATGCCGACCCGGCCAATCTGGAGTTGCAGATCGATGAAGCGGTCCTGCGGGAGACACCGCGACTGACTCGCGGCGAGGCATTGGTCAAGCTGCTGGCCGGCGTGGCACCCCTGCTGGGCCTGCTGGGTACCGTGGTGGGCATGATCGTGACCTTCCAGGCCATCAGCATGTTCGGGACCGGCGATCCCAAGTTGATGGCGACCGGAATCTCCCAGGCCCTGGTGACCACCGCACTCGGCCTGATAGTCGCCATTCCGCTGCTGTTCATGCACTCTCTTCTCGCCAGCCGCTCCCGCGCCCTGATTCAGATACTGGATGAGCAGTCTGCGGGTCTGATCGCTCTGGGGCGGGAAACCCCCTGATGAGGGAAGTGCTGGAGGGCCTGCAGCGATTCCTTGAGGCCGGCGGACCGGTGCTCTGGGTGATCGGCCTGACGGCGGTATTGCTGGGCGCCCTGATCATCGAACGCTATTGGTATTTTCGCTGGGATTTCCCACAGCACATGACAAAGGAGGTGGAGCGATGGAGCGAGCGCAAGGATCGTCACTCCTGGTATGCGCTACGCATACGCGATGCTTCGATTGCGGACGCCGGCGCACGCCTGAACCACACGCTGCCGATGATCAAGGCATTAATCGCAGTCTGCCCGCTGCTCGGGCTGCTCGGCACAGTGACCGGAATGATGGCGGTCTTCGACGTCATCGCCGTGCTGGGCACCGGCAATGTCCGGGCCATGGCTTCGGGGATCTCCCGCGCCACCATACCGACCATGGCCGGCATGATGGTGGCGATCCCGGGCCTCTATTTCCGCTCCAGGCTGCAGCGGGAGATGGCCCGGCGAGTGGAGTATCTTTCTGACCGTCTGACCCTTGCTTGAGAGCTTATCGATGCGTCGCAAACGTCACGCAAACAGCGAAAGCGCCGAATCGGATATCGACCTGACGCCCATGCTGGACGTGGTATTCATCATGTTGATCTTCTTCGTCGTAACCACCTCGTTCATTAAAGAATCGGGGGTCGAGGTCAACCAGCCGCAAGCCGATACGGCACAGCAACAGGAGCAGGCGAATATCCTCATCGCCATCCGGCCCAATGGCGAGATCTGGATCGACGGCCGTGCAGTGGATGTTCGCGCCGTGCGCGCCAATGTCGAACGCCTGCGCGCCGAGTTCCCTGAAGGCCAGGTGGTCGTCCAGGGGGACCGGGCCGCGCAGATCGGGCTGCTGGTCAAGGTAATGGACCAGGTGCGCCTGGCGGGCATCATGAATGTAGCCATCGCCGCGGACCAGGGGGACTGAGGGCGGCATGTACCGCTTTTCACGCATCCTGCTGTCACTGCTGGGCGGCGTGGCCACTGCGGCCTCGCTGTTCTGGATGATGCAGCAGCTGCTGACAAGTGAGGCCGCTTTCAGTCAGGAGGAGCGGCAGCGCCCGGTGATGGAGTTCGTGCGTCTCAAACGCAACACCGAAGTGCGCCTGAAAGAGCGGGAAACGCCGCAACCGGAACCGCCGCAAGAGGAGACGCCACCGGATATCCCGGAAGTCGAAATCGATATCGCGCAACCGCTGGCGAAGGCGCCGGATATCGACTTCAAGGCACCTGATCTTTCCATGGCGATGGCCAACCCCTATATTGGCCCCGTTCGCACGGGACCTCCCGACCGGGAAGTCATGGCGGTCTCCCGCGTGCCGCCACGTTATCCTTATCGCGCCGAGAGAAGCGGGATCGAGGGTTGGGTCAAGGTCTCCTTCCTCGTCACCGAACAGGGCGGTGTGCAGGATGCGGTGGTGGTCGAGTCCGAACCCGAGCAGACCTTCGACCAGGCCGCGATTCGGGCGGTACTGAAATGGAAATTCAAACCGCGGATCGAGAACGGAGAGCCGGTGGCCGTTCGAGTGCAACAGGTGGTCAACTTCCGGCTCGATGGACGGAGACGCTGATCATGCCCCGACACTACTGGGTGTGGATCGCACTCTGGCTGCTTCTGGCCGCGGGCCCGCTGCAGGCGGCCGACCAGCCGATGCTTTCGAAGCAGACCTACCAGGTGCTGAAGACCACTCAGGAGTGGCTCAGTACCGGTGCAACCGCGAGGGCGGAAACGAGACTCAAAGAGCTCGCAAGAGAGACTGACGGGCAGGCCTACGACCAGGCGGTGGTGCTGCAGAGCCTCGCCCATGCCCAGCTCGCCAGCGAGAACTATTCGGCGGCTATTCCCAATCTCGAACGCAGCCTGGAACTGGGTGTATTGCCGGAGGAGGCGCAGCAAAGCATCCGCTTCAATCTGGCGCAACTCTATATGGCCACAGAGCGTTTCCCGTCGGCCATCGACATCCTGAACCGCTGGTTTCAGGACGCCGGGGCCGAACGGGCCGGGGCCTACGTGATGCTCGGCAGCGCGTATTACCAGCTCAAGCAGTTCCGGAACGCCATTCCGCCGATGCGCAAGGCCATCGAGTTGGCCGACGTCCCGAAGGAGAGCTGGTATCAGACGCTGCTGAGCGCCTACAGTGAAATCAAAGATTACCCCAACAGCGTGAACCTGCTGCACACCATGCTGAAACACTTTCCGGACCAACCTACCTACTGGCGGCAACTGGCTGGACTGGAGTTGATGCGGGAGCGATATCCCGAAGCACTTTCAGTGATGGAGCTGGCCTATCTGCGCGGCTACCTGGAGACGGAGCGCGAGCTGCGAAACTTTGCCCAGCTGTACACCCACAGTGATGCGCCCTACCTGGCAGCTCAGGTGATTGAACAGGCGATCGCCGACGGCAAAATGGAGCCCGGCAGGAAGAACCTGGAGCAGGCCGCCAATGCCTGGTATCAGGCCAGGGAGTACGAACGTGCCATCGCCGCCCTGGAACAGGTTGTCGCTATCGACAAGGATCCGGAGCTGGGTTTACGGCTCGCGCAACTCTATATCTCCGCTCAGCGCTGGGCCGATGCCGAAGCGAGCCTGAAGCGGCTTCTGGATCAGCAACGACTGGCAGGCAAGCGGGCCGCCAAGGCCTGGCTGCTACTCGGGATTACCCGTTACGAGCGAAACAACCTCGAACAGGCCAAGGGCGCTTTTCTCGCCGCCACACGGGACGCCTCGACGCGCCCCGATGCCGAGCAGTGGCTCTCTTTTCTGGAACACAACAACTGACCCGTTATCCCTCGACGGCTGCGAGCGAATCGACATCGAGATTCGCCGCGATTCGCTTGCCCTGCGGTGATCCCATATAGGGAACGATACCCAGCAAGGGCGCATCGATATGATCGCGCAGATAACGGATGTTCTGGGCGGCAGCCTCCATCTCCGGCGACAATTCATTGGCCACCCAACCGGCCAGTTCGAGGCCGTCATCCCGGATGGCGCGCGCAGTCAGCAGGGCGTGATTGAGACAGCCGAGGCGCAGGCCCACGACCATGACCACAGGCAGCCCGAGCGCCCTTGCCAACTCCGCTACAGTGATTGCCTCACCCAGCGGGGCATGCCAGCCACCGACTCCCTCCACCACGACCCGGTCGGCCTGATTCGCCAATTGCCCGTAGACGGAGACAATCCGTGTAAGGTCGATAGCAACGCCGGCGCGGGCGGCGGCCACATGGGGGGACACCGGCGGAACGAAGGCGTAGGGATTCACCGTCTCGTAGGCCACCGGCACCGAGCCGGCCTGCTGCAGATGAACCGCATCGTCATTACGCAAGCCCTCGGCAGTGGCCTCGCATCCCGCCGCAATCGGCTTCATGCCCACTACCCTCTCCCCGCGGCGCTGAAAGGCGGCGATCAATCCCAGGCTTGTCCAGGTCTTGCCAATCCCGGTGTCGGTGCCGGTAACGAACACTCCGCTGGCCATACTCGCTCTCTCTTGCTGAACTGAATTACCCGGTACGAAAAACCGTGCCACAGGCGCAAACGCCTTCCCTAACGCTTTTTCAGCGCGCCCCGTAGCTGCTCGAAACGGATGCCGGTGGCGCCGTCACTGGTGTGCTGCTGGGGAACGCTCTCCGGTGCCCAGGCGTGCCCGTAGACCACCTCCCAGGTCGAGGGCAGACGGCCCTCCTGGCGGAAGCGCTCATAGGCCTCGCTCAGCGCCTTCAGACGGGACTTGCCGGTCAGGGTCGGCCGTCGTCCAGCGCGTACGGTCTGTGCGCCGAGTGACTTGAGGTCGCGCATCAGCGCCGGGACGTTCTCATAGGTGAGGGTCAGGAACTCCATATCCACTACCGGGTCGGCGAGACGGGCATTCACCATCGCGTCCCCCACGTGGTGCATATCCAGGAATTCGTTGACGTGCACTTCCCGGTCCACCTCGGCCCAACTGGCGCGCAACTCCTTGAGAGTATCGGGACCGAAAGTGCTGAACATCACCAACCCGCCAGGACGCAGCACCCGCCGGAATTCCGCAAAGGTTCGTTCGAGGTCGCACCACTGCAGGGTCAGGTTGGAAAACACCAGATCGAAGCGGGCGTCGGCAAAGGGCAAATGCTCGGCGTCGCCACAGGCGAAGCGGTGGCCCCGCAGGCGCCGGTTGAGAGCGCCAAAACGACCGCGGGTGCGGCACACCATGCCGTGCGCCAGGTCCATCGCGACAACCTGCGCCTTGCGATACCGCTGTGCCAGCGCCTCGCTGCACCAGCCTGTG
>NZ_JAENYR010000159.1 GCF_016841685.1 Thiohalomonas denitrificans | reverse complement strand
TTGGAAGGGGATGTCCGCTTCGAACCCCGCTCGGCGCTGACTTCCGGCCCCGATGGGCTGGACGCCATCCGCCAGTTGGTCGCCGGCGCACCGGCGCACCTGGAAACCGGCGGCTGGCTGCTGCTGGAGCACGGCTTCGACCAGGGGGGTGCCGTTCGCCAGCTTTTGGATAACGCCGGTTTTGTGAACGTGTTCACCGAACGGGACCTCAGCGGACAGGAGCGGATAAGCGGCGGACAAAAGCCTCCGTAGGGTGCATTCTTCCAAATGCCCGCAGCATCGACGACCGGAGGCGCCAAAATCCGGTCAGGCCCCGGAACTGCCAGATTCTCCAAATGCACCGTTGCGCCGAACCCGTAGGGTGCATTCTTCCAAATGTCCGCACCACGAATTGCCGGAGACGCCAACATCCGGATAGCCCCAGGACGGCCAAATTCTCCAAATGCTCCGTTTCGCCAAAACACGGGAGTCGCGGCGCATTTATTGTCGAGCCCAACGACGGTTTGGGGAATTCCGGTCGATGCGCGACTTTATGGTAATGTCGGGGGCGTATCGAGAATGCGCCCTACAGTCGTTTCGCCAAACGATCGGAGTCGCGGCGCATTTATTGCCGGGCCTCACACCCGGTATGGGGGATCCGGTAAATGCGGCGGCTTTATGGGCGCTTCGGAAGCGTATCGAGAATGCGCCCTACGTGATCGTGTGTCGCCGGGCAGGCTCGCATTCGATGAAATTTTCGGGCTAAGATGGTGAGCATGGATACTGATCCAGACAGCCGGATTAAACACCGCGAGATTCTGTTCTGCACGCTTCGCCCCGATGACCAGGCCAAAGCCGCCAGCCTGCTTCTCAATGGGGTGGAGGGGGTTCTGTACGCGCGTCCAGTAGGTGACACACAGCTTCTGGTCGGGTATGACATCCGCCATGTGACGCTCAACATCATCGATGACGCGCTCACCGAACTCGGGTTCCATCTGGCCAACCACCTGATGGCCAAGTTCAAGCGGGCGCTCTACTACTACACGGAAGAGACCCAACGCCAGAATATGGGGCTTGAGCAGTGCAACACCGGTGTCCACGTATTCATCCAGCGCTATCAACGCCTCCAGCACGGCTGTCGCGACGGCCGCCCCGAGTATTGGCGCAAATACCAATGAGGCAGGGACGAGAGGCGAGATACGAGGTGCAAGGGAAAGCGTGCGCTGTGCGCACAACCTGATTATGATCAAACACTCGCGCAGCGAGTTCATTCCCTCGTATCTCATGCCTTTAGTTGAAGATGAACGAAGACCAACTCGAACGTTATAGCCGGCACATCACCCTTCCCCAGGTGGAGGCACACGGCCAGCGGCGCCTGCTCGAGTCGCATGCGCTGATCATCGGCATGGGCGGGCTGGGTTCGCCGGTGGCCATCTATCTCGCCTCGGCCGGTGTCGGTAAGCTGACTCTGGTCGATTTCGATCGGGTGGAACTCAGCAACCTTCAGCGGCAGGTGATTCATCGGCACAGCGATGTGGGCCGCTCCAAGGTCGAGTCGGCGCGGGACGCTATCCGAGCGCTCAATCCTGATGTGACGGTCGAGATCATCGACGGGCAATTGGAGGGAGATGCCCTGAGCGTCCGGGTCGCGGAAGCTGACGTGGTGCTGGACTGTTCCGATAATTTCGAGACCCGCTTTGCTCTCAATGAGGCGTGTGTGCGTCACCGAACCCCACTGGTCTCGGGAGCGGCGGTTCGCTGCGAAGGTCAGGTGACGGTGTTCCACAACGAGCGGGATGATGCGCCCTGTTATCGCTGTCTTTACCGGGACGAAAGCGGTGAGGGCGAAAACTGCAATCTCACCGGCGTACTGGCCCCGGTGGTCGGTATCATCGGCACCGTGCAGGCGACCGAGGCGGTCAAGGTTCTGCTCGGTATCGGCAAGACCCTGGGGGGGCGTCTACTGCTGCTCGATGCATTGTCGATGGAATGGCGAACGCTCCGGCTGCGCAAAGACCCCGCCTGCCCGGTC
>NZ_JAENYR010000060.1 GCF_016841685.1 Thiohalomonas denitrificans | reverse complement strand
AGGTGAGCCATTACGGCTACGACGATGCCGGCCAGCGGGTCATCAAACAGTCCCGTCAGAACCTGACCGTCTACGTCAACCAGTACTTCACCGAAAGAAACGGCTCCATCGGCTCCAAGCACATCTTCGTGGGCAACTCACGGATAGTGACCAAGGTCACCGGCGGCACCAGCTTCATCCGCAGCTATGATGGCGTCACCGACGCCAAGACCCCGCCGGGACAGGAGAAGAAGAGCGACAACCCGCAGGAGAAGAGCAACAACGGCAAGGCCCTGGGCAAGGACAAAAACACCGAGAAGACCAACAACGGTAAAGCCCTGGGCAAGGACAAGGAGAAAAACAACAACGGCAAATCACCTGGCAAGGACAAAAACACCAAAGCCAAGACCAAGGGCAACTTCAAGCAGGGCTCCCACCCCGGCCAGGGCGTCGACAACCGCTCCGACCGAGCCAATGAAGTGGCGATGAACACCTGCAAGAACAAGCACCTCATCGAAGAGCACTGCGACGAGGATGGCAACGGCATCCCCGACAGCCAGGAGGACGGTAGCGACGGAGGCATCGAAGACGGTACCATCGGTGACAATACCGACGGCACCGAGGAGGAAATCGTCACCCTCGGCTCCAACGGAGAGCAGCTCTTCTACTACCACCCGGACCACCTCGGCTCCACCGGCTACGTCACCCGGGAGAACGGCGAGGTGCACGAGCACATCCAGTACTTCCCGTTCGGGGAGACTTGGGTGCAGCAGGGGGGGAATACCGAAAAGAGTCCGTATCTCTTCACCGCCAAGGAGCTGGACGAGGCGACCGGCCTGTACTACTTCGGGGCAAGGTATTATGACCCGAGGACGAGTGTTTGGCAGTCGGCGGATCCCATCATCGGGAAATATCTTGATGGCGCGGTCAATGGCGTCTACGAACCCAGCAATTTAGCCTTCTACACCTACGGTCGAAATAACCCGGTTATCCTTAAAGATCCAGACGGTAATATCGTTCCGCTTCTTATCGGAGCATGGATGGTCGTTGAGGCTGGGTTAACGGCTTATGACGTTTATACTGCTGGTGACACGTTACTTGATGAAAATGCCTCAACGACTGACAAAGCCATTGCTGTTGGTGGAGTTGTACTTGGTGCTATTGCACCAGGCGGCGGGTATGGAACTGCTGGCAGGATGGGGGCAGAAGCTGTTGAGCAAACCGCAAAAGCAGCGAATCGTGTTGAAAATGCTGAGGAAATGACAACACTATATCGCGCGGTTGGCCCAGATGAGCTTGTGGATATTGAGAATACTGGGCAGTTTGTTAATCGCGGGTCAGCTGAAGGAAAATATTTTACGACATCTTCTGAGCATGCCTCAGACTATGCAAAACAAGCAGTCAATGCCTTTGGTGACGCACCTTATACGACAGTATCGACACAAGTTCCTAAATCCTCCTTGCCGTCCCCCGTTTCCGTGGATGGGGGGATACCAGCATACGTGGTTCCAGATAATGCACTACCTGGTCTGAAGCCGGAAGTTTTAGATTCAATGGCGATACCTTAACACGATGAAGACTGAGGCTGTGATACGCGTTCGTTTTCTTACCCCCGAAGAAGGGGGAAGAAAAACTCCTATCGAGGGGGAAAGATACGGTTGCCCCCTTATGCTTAATGGGCAGGGGTTCGATTGTAGATTTGTTCTTGATGGCTATGCATGCTTTGAGCTTGGGAAAAGTTATGAAATTCCTGTGAAGTTTTTGAATCCTGTTTTGGCTCTGAAAGAGCTTAGAGAAGGAACCGAAATTTCATTATGGGAAGGAAAGATAATAGCGAGAGGGGTGGTCATTAAAGTTATGTAATTGACAATTAAAGGGGGCAGCGATGACGGGGTCAGATACGCGTTGGAATTCCGGGGACAGTATACCTATTTATAGAAAGGTGACGGGAAGGTTGAACCTTTTGTCTTAGTGGATACAAAGACGTTGTTCAAACCTATCAGTACGAGTCACTTTAACTCTTTCTCAATTTGACACGCCGCTAGGGCGCATCATCCGCGTCGACCATCAGTAAGTGGAAAAAGGGGCCAGCACCCTTAAAAAAGGAAGCATAAAAGATAAGCTGGTATAGTTTTCACTGCACCGAAAACCAGAGGCAAAGGATATGCCGAGAAAGCCACGATTCTACATACCGTGACCAAAAGGGTCAGACTCGATTGAAAAGGTTTATGTAGATCCCTCCCCAAAAAAAGCCCCGCCCGGCACCACACCAAGCGGGGCTTTTTGCTGTCACTCCCGCGCCAAGGTAAGCACCAGCCGTCCGGGGCTGATGCGCACCGTGACCGCCGCGCCGACTGTAAAGCCAATAAATGGGGTCACCCATTAGCTGCCTCCGATCAACTGGCAATATCGTATCCCGAAGCCTGAAGTGCCCCGTTGAATAAAGCCTGAACAGCTCACAAAGCCGCCGAACACGCGCCCGGGTTCTCATTCGTTTTGGCGCACAATCAGAAGAGACTGATCCGCGCCAGTCACCCATCAGGATCAAGGCATCGGGTCGGCCTCACATGGAGGCTTGTGGTCCAGCCCCTGGCGCCTGCCGGCGCCCCAGAAAACCGTTGGTACCCTGTCCTATCCAAGTGGTGCGGCCAAATCGACCGCTGACAGATTCGTGGCTACCTGGCTTGCAGGTTCCAACCCCGTGTGGCTCAGGACAGAGGCGTATCAGCCAACTCGCTTACCCTCTCAGGCTGTTTAGGTGGCTCGGCCGGCGGTCCAATCAGAGTCGATGGTTGTTCCAACCCCAAATGGTGGCTCCCCGACCGGGCCAAAATTGTTGTCTAAGTGTCTTATCCGAATGCCTTGTCCATATCGAACGGGACACGGTCACGCATGACGTAGTAAGAGGCTCGCGCTAACTTGTGGGCCACCGCCTTGATGGCGACCACGGCATTGCGCTTGGCCTTCTTGCGTTCGTAGAAGCGCTTAACCGGCGGATAGTGGCGAATGGCAAAGTTAGCCGCCTCGACGAACGCCCAAGCCAGATAGCGGTTGCCATTCTTTGTATTGTTCCGGCCCTTCTTCTTCCCATTGCTCAGCCGCCTGGAGTTCACGCATCGGCTGTAGGAGGCAAAATTCCCCGGACCTGCAAAGCGCCGGACATCTCCTGTCTCCAACAGGATCGTGAACCCGAGGATTTTGCCGACCCCGGAGACGCTGAGTAATGCGCGATACTCCTCACGAGGATTGGCGCGGAGAAGGATCGCTTCCTCCAGTCGGCTGATTTGCGCCTCCAGGGCGCGCAGCACCGATAGGTGCGAGCCGATAGCGAGTCCGAGCGGTGACTCCTCAGGCCAGGGATTTCGGGCAGCGACGAGTTTCTTGAGCTCATTCGCGCTAATTGAGCGGCCAGTTTCCCGAGCTACCAGGTTTTGGACGCTGAGAATGTTCGTGGTTCGTTGTTGGACGAGCTGGATACGTTTCCGAGCCAAGTCGCGGATGGCGCGCTCCTGACGAGGGTAGATGTAGCCTTCCTTCAACAGCCCCAATCGGAGCAGGTGAGCCAGCCAGCGTGCATCGTGGCGGTCATCAGTATGCTTGAAACCGCTGTACTGCTGGATGGCAGCCGTGTTCGCCAGGTGAACTTTCAGCCCATGCTCCATCAGTCCATCCACCAACCAGTACCAGTTGTAGGTGGACTCGACCACAACGCCCACCAACGCATCGCTATACGGTGCCAACAACCCGTGGATCAGTTCGAGCTCGTTGGCAACCCGCCTCTCCGCTACGACTCGGTCTTCTTCATCGAGAATCGTGACCACAGAATTGTTTGAATGTAGATCGATACCGGAATACAGTTTCATGGCCTGCCACCTCTCTCGGCATTCGTCTTTGGTTTGGTCGCCCTTGACGATATCGCCGCTGAGAGGGGGCGGCTAGATGATTATCAGAGCGGTCAGAGTAAAATAAATTCTGGTATCATGCTGCACTTGACCATTGGATGAATTGGCAGGGAGTGGCAAGAAGGCCAAGCGGATAACGGGGTCGAAGCCCTTTGCTGGCCGAAGACCTTATGCCGCGCCTGCGCGAGCAATGGCTGGTGCCGATTATGGAAGCATTCGTGGAAAAGATTCAGGCACACCGTGCGCTATCCCAAATCTTTGTCGTCTGAAAAATTGAGGGGGACTTACGTGGACACCCACCATAAGGAAAAAAAGTAAAAAGCTTTCGCGATTGTCTGGAACGGCATTGCAACTCCGATCGATGCGACCTCAGCTTAGGTCGAGGGAAAAATGCGCATATAGAGCGTTCTTCGATGATTTTTAACGCAGTAGGCCGAACTCGGCGCGAGCGTAGTTCGCGGGTTTGGCAACCCGCAGCGGAATAGCGCAATAGGAAAGAAGGGCGTTACGCCAGCAGCGTTCGGCAGGCACTAATGCCGGGCGTTCGTCGGTAACCGAGTTGCTGGCAGGCTTGCTTGAGGTTGTGGGTTGCGCCTACGAGTCCCTTGAAGGGACTCTCGAACTGAGTCGTCAGGTAGCCCCACCGCTTGGGATCGATCGCCAGGCGCTGGAGGATGGCAGGTGCTCGGGAATAGCGCCACGTTTGCCCTCACGGATGAGCCGCCCGGTGAAGTCCACCAGGTCCGTGGAACCCGGTGTGCTTTAGTCGTAGACCAGAAGCCGGCCCGCCCAATGAACGGAGCCGCGACAGCCTGCGCGGGACGTTATGATTATCTGTTCTTGCGGAAATGCATACTGGGTGAGATGGTTCGAGGCTGAGTAGAATTGACTCCCATCGGGAGCTGTTTGCCGAGCGGCGTTCATTTGAGTCAGAGTTCTCTCTGAATCATCGGGCAGTATCACGGCGATGGTTATAGTGACAGCCGTTGTTTCGGTCGAATGTTCCGAACAGATGAGTCGGGCATTCACATATTCAAGGACGAGAAGATTGTCTGGCGGGATTGGGAAGCTCGCTGGTGCTTCCAGCCTCGTTTCTATCGAAACGGGTTTGAATTGAGCAGGGAGGGCGGTTCGACCTTCACTTACCGCCTCATCCCATAATTCACCTGGGTAGGCAGCTAGCGTATGCCCTGCTAGTAAGCTTGTACCCAAAGCTAATGTGGTGAGTGCCTTCCTGCACATGGTTTCGCTCCCTCTCGCCTCCCCGCTAAGAATATAGCTGCTTTCTAAGTTGGGAACGGTGCTGTTCCTTGCATCCGCTGAATCATTTCTGATGCGAGGTTGAAACTCTGCTCGCGCAGGCCAAACCTCCTTTCCTTCTACATTCCTCGTCCAAACCGTTCTAGGAAACCTGGTCGACCGCGGGTTGGCCGCGGGGCCGCTCTTAGTTCTGCACCGGATGTTCTGAGGAACCTATCGGGAAACATTGTTTGGTGTGTCTTGGAGGTGATGAAGCGAATGAAGCTTTGAGGCTGAATAGCTCGCTGGGGCCGCCAGAAGGGGTCTTCTGGTTCTTGAAAGGAGCAGGGGCCGAAGAATCGACCCCTGAGGTCCGATCAGGGTTCGATAGGAACCGCGACACTGATTAGTCCAATCACGTCGCCCGCTTCGAGTCCATCTTTTTCGTAACCGAGCATGTCCAGCTCACCCTTGGGTTTACCGTGGCACGCCAGACATGGCTCCATCAGGCGCACCGGATCGAAGTAACGGTAGACAGGCTGTTTGCCCATCTTCGTTTCTTCGCCGTGAGGCTGACTACCGATGTCAAGGACTAATCTGGTCATAGCCAGGTTGGCTGAATCGCGTCAGCATGAGGACCTACGTGGACATATATGGACGCCTCGCCCAAGGTTGACGTCGATGGGAATGCTCGTACTGCGAGCATTGAGAAAGTAAGAGTAAAATTCTCTTGGAGTAGGCGTAAGACCAAGGAGGTCACGGTGACCCCGACCACCGATCCGGTATCAGGTCCGCAGAAGCTTCCTGAAGGGGCACCGGATATACCTAGTGCCACAGACCTTGCGAAGGACCTTGGGAAAGCTCTTTGGCAGGAGTTCAAAGGCGAACGTCAAAGATCTGTGCCATCGGTTCCAGGGCAGCCACAGACCAAGGTGATTGAAACGTCATATATGTCACTTGATGTGACTGCTACTGTAAACAGCGACCTTAAGCTCGGCGGATCCCAGTTCGAAGTGCACCACATAGATAGTTAGGCGGGCATCGTGGGCCCAACTGGTAGGATGAGGTTGTCAAGACAACATCCACCGGGAAACCACGATGCCCTACCAACATATTAACGCCGCTGAGCGGCAGGTGATACAGCGCGCTCTCGAAGCCGGTGAGAGCTTGCGCTCCATCGCGCGGAGCCTTGGACGAAATCACGGCAGCCTATCCCGGGAGATCCGCCGTAACAGCGGCAGAAGGAGATATAAAGCGACCTCGGCGCAGCATCGAGCGGAAGGGCGTGCGAGCCGGCCACGGCACAACCGACGCTTTGCTCACAAACCGCTGAGGCGAACCGTGTTCAAGTGGCTGGCGCTGGATTGGTCGCCAGCCATCATCAGCGGCCGGCTTCGGCGGGATTTTCCCGAAGACAGCAACATGCGGGTCAGTTCCGAGAGTCTCTACCACTGGGTCTATAGGGATGCTTTGCAGGGCGGACGGCTTTACCGGCATCTGTGGCAATGTCGACCTCGGCGTATCGCCCATCGCAGCCGAATGCCGGCCCACAGCCGCATCCCAGACCGGATCGATATCACCGACAGGCCGCCAGTGGTGGCGGAGCGCACCCGCATCGGCGACTGGGAAGGCGATACGGTAGTCGGACGGAAGAACCAGGGTGGCCTGGTGACGCATGTGGAACGAGTCACGCGTTATCTGGTGTCCGCCCGTATCCCGAACAAGCGGGCGGTGACTTTCGCTGCCATCACGAACAAGCTCTTCGGGTGGGTTCCGGCGAGCTTGTGCCAGACGCTGACACTGGACAACGGCACCGAAAATGCAGCTCACGCTCGGATTGCAAAGGCAAAAACGATGGACGTCTACTTCGCTCATCCACACGCTCCCTGGCAACGTGGTGCAAACGAACAGGTCAATGGCCTCATTCGTCGCTACTTTCCCAAGGGCACAGACTTCCGTAAAGTCACCGATGAGCAGGTCGCACAGGTGGTCATGCAACTAAACCAACGACCGCGCAAGTGCCTTGCCTATCAGTCACCCTACGAAGCATTCGCCGAAGCGCTGCGTGGTGCACTTAGAACCTGATTCCGCCCTCAGTTTGCCAGCGGGTTCTAATGATGTCCGCGATCTTGAGCACTCGGGCGGCAATGTGACGGGATGGCGAGTCGATGTCCAGTTCCAATACAGGTTCTAATGATGAATATTGTGCACTATTCAAACCGAATGGTGATGGCGAGCTTCGTCTCCTATGTGTTTGTGCTTGCTTTAGGTGTGTTGTTTCCATCGCAGGAAAGCTCAGCACTCGGGGAAGACAGCGATTTGAACGTCGGAGAGGAGGCGCTTCAGCGCGGAGATTATGAAGCAGGGATTAGCATCTACACGAGGGCTATTGAGACTGGCCGGTTGCCTCTCGATCTAAAGGTGACGGCATACGCGAATCGTGGTGGTGCTTACTTCGTTACCGGTCGTTACAAACTTGCTATCGCTGATTTTACTCGAGTCATTCGCCTTGAACCTAAGAATGCCGGGGCCCATTTTAATCGTGGCAGTGCTTACTGCTCATTGGGTGAATATACAAAAGCAATTAACGATTTCACCCAGGAGCTTCGCCTTGCGCCGGAGGACGAAGAAGTATACTTCGGGCGCGGTACATGTCACCTTGAAAACGGAGCCTATGAGCGAGCGATCAGCGATCTGAATGACGCCATTCGATTGAGGCCGGATTACGTTGCTGCTTTTCTGAATCGAGGCGGTGCATTTCTTCTAAGTGGTGATTATGATAAAACAATAGCCGACAGTACAAAGGCCTTTGCCTTACAGTCGGATAATGCGGAGGCTCATCTCAATCGGGGGGTCGCCTATCTCAGTAAACGTCAAAAACAGGAGGCGCTTGAGGACTTCAATGCGGCACTTCGTATCAATCCAGGTTATGTGAATGCTCTCAACTATCGTGGCGCTTTGCTGCTGTCGCTTGGTAAGTACGATCAAGCAATTGCAGATTTCGATGAGATTCTTCGCCTCAATCCGAGTCAAACTAAGACGTATTATAATCGAGGTGGCATATTTGCGAAGCTCGGACAATACGATAAGGCTATCGCCGATTATAGCGAACTTATCCGGATGGAGTCTGATGATTTCGAGGTATTTTACAATCGCGGTACAATGTATTTTCAAAAAGGAGCATACGATAAAGCTATCGTAGATTTCAGTACGGCAATTCGGTTGAAAGAAGATTTTGCACAAGGCTACGTTGGACGCGGTACCAGTTACTTTATTTTGGGTGAATTTTATGACGCAGCTGCTGATTTTTCACTCTATCTGAAGCATGAACCCAAAAACGCTTACGGGATTATGTGGATGTGGATTGCAAATGGGAAACTTGGCCATAAGAACGATAAAGAACTGAAACGTTTCGCGAAGAATCTGGACCTCAGGAAATGGCCCGCGCAACTAGTGGCTCTTTATGTGGGAGAACTAAGCGCAGAGCAGGTGCGTTCGGCAATCTCGGGAGACGACAAAAATATACGAGATTGCCAAGCAGACTTCTATATCGGAGAACACGAACTTCTAAGCAATGATAAAAATAGGGCGAAGGTGTTGTTTGAAAAAGCTGCGGATACATGTGCCAAGGATCAAGTGGAGCAGAGGGCTGCGGTTTCAGAACTTACGCGAATGGGGAAATAGGAAAGGTTCACAAATAACTGAGAAAAGGAATTCCGGCGGGGGACACCCATTAGCCGCCTTTGTGCAAGTGGCTCGTCCCCCGAAGCCTCCACCCGAGTTGTAGCAGCGTTGGGAATGGTGGACTTACCTGGACACCCAGTGCGCCGAGATAAATCGGTAGAAGATTGGAGGTGAAATCCCTCTACTCGGAAAGGGCTAGCCACCCACCGAGGCCCCGAGTCATGGGCCGTTGTCCGTAAGGACAAGGGTTAAGCGTTGAACAGGGGAAGATGCAGGCCCAGTATTGAGCTCCGAAATCATCGTAGAGAGCGCCGACCTTGTTGGGTGAAGGGGAAGGCAGCACCGGCAGCCGCGCTACGGCAAGCGACTGCTGAGGCTCTCCGAAGTCAGAGACCTGGTGCATGTGTTGATGTCTTCTATGCGGAACTCGGGAGATCCTGCTCATGATCTGCGCCCGTCCCGGCGTGGGTCGGATCCGGGGAAGTAACTGCATAGCCCGGATGTGGACGTGAGCAGGAAGTCGGACAAGACCATAGTAGCGAAGAAGCAAGCGAACAATGGGAACAGAGCATGACACAGGAAGCATCCCTGCCCCCGGCGGAGCTCGTGGAGCGAAGGGTTTTGACAGAGAGAAAGCGGGATTGGACGGGGTGTGACGATGACACAGAGCATCGGGCAAACGCTGCCTGGACTGATTCGGCTACATGAAGCAGCAAGACGGGACCGTCGGCTGCGATTCAACAACCTCCTGCACCATGTCATGGTGGAGCTGCTGGAGAAGGCATATTACGGCCTGAACCGAAGGGCAGCCTCCGGGGTGGATGGCGAAGACTGGAAGAGCTATGGAGAAGGACTTCAGGCACGGCTCATCGAGCTTCACACCCGACTTCACACCAACCGTTACAAACCTCAGCATGTAAAGCGGATCTGGCTGACCAAGGCCAACGGCAAACAGCGTCCGATCGGCATTGCCGCCATTGAAGACAAAGTCGTCCAACAAGCCTTGGCCTGGATCCTCGAAGCGATCTACGAACGTGACTTCCTCGGCTTCAGCTACGGGTTTCGGCCCGGCCGCTCGCAACATCAGGCGCTGGATGCCGTCTACATGGCGATCACCGTCAGGAAGATAAGTTGGGTACTGGATGCAGACATCAAGGGGTTCTTCGACGCCATCGACCACACATGGATGATGCGTTTTCTGGCGCACAGGATCGCAGACAAACGGCTACTTCGCATCATAGAGCGCACGCTTAAGTGCGGAGTAGACGAAAACGGCAAGCGGGAAAGAACCGTGGTGGGGACGCCACAGGGTGCAGTGCTATCCCCTCTACTGGGGAACATCTACCTGCACTACGTTCTTGACCTATGGGTGCACCAATGGCGCAAGAGGATGGCCAGAGGTGAAATGACCATCGTGCGATACGCCGATGACAGCGTGATCGGTTTGCAACACCGTGACGACGGCCAGCGTTTTGTACGCGAACTGAAAGAGCGGTTGGGCAAGTTCGGATTGAGCCTGAACGACGAGAAGACCCGCCTGATAGAGTTTGGACGCTTTGCCCAGAACAATCGTGCCCAGCGTGGAAAGGGCAAGCCTGAGACCTTCGACTTCCTTGGTTTCACACATATGTGCTCAAGGCGGAGAAGCGATGGCGGTTTTACCCTGAAGCGTTACACCATTGCCAAAAGGCAGCGAGAAAAGCTCAAGCAGGTGAAACAGGTACTGAAGCGAACCCGCCACCGACATCGATTTGATGTAGGGCGGTGGTTGAAGCGGGTCGTACAGGGTTATCTCAACTACTTCGCTGTCCCCGGCAACAGGCGGGCATTGGACGCTTTCCGGGCGGAAGTATGCCGAGCATGGTTAAGGGCACTGAGGAGGAGAAGCCAGAAAGGCGCCGGTCTGCCTTGGAAGAAAATGGCCCGCCTTATCCGGCAGTTCATCCCAAGTGTCAGAGTATTACACCCATACCCGAATCAGCGGCTTCGTGTATGACTCGATGTAGGAGCCGTATGCGTTACTAGCGCACGTACGGATCTGTGCCGGGGGCCTGTCGAGCAAAATAGTGTTTGCGAGACAGGGCTCTACGGCGACTCATAAGGAAATAAAGTAAAAAGCTCCCGCGATTGCCTGGAACGGCATCGCAGCCTCCGATCGATGCGTCTTTCGAGGCATAGGTTTCCCCGGACAGTCGGTCTGACCTGAATTGCGGCTTTTCCTCGCGGTAGCCGCGACTCATACTCGCAGGTAATATCCTGTAAGCAGCCCGTCCCAGGCAGCAAACCAGGATTCTGTCCGTGGCCGGAAATCGAGATCATCATCCTTCCAGACCTCAGCCGGTGTGCGGCCGTCCAGGTTCCGGTGCGGCCGGACATGGTTGTACCAGAACCGGAAGGGAACGAGTGCGTCATTTAGCTGCTGGAGTGAGTCGACTTCCCACCGATCCAGTTTGGACTTCAAGGTGCCGAAGAACCGCTCGACTTTGCCATTCATCCACGGACAGCCTTTTTGGATCGGCTGGTGCCTGATTCCAAGAAGCCAGAGTCCGAATCGAAACAGCCGTGAGGTGACTACCGCCTCATTGTCCGTACGCAAGCACTCCGGTTTTCCGTATCGCTCAACAGCAGCAATCAGGCAGCGGAGGAGGGTGAGGCTGGATTTATCACGGAGAGTTTGAAGGACCTATCTAGCCGATCACCTAGGGACGATGGAGAAATTATCGAACAGCAAACGAGAACGGCAAGGCCGTTCGGCAATGAGGCGTTCGTCAGGCATCTAAAGTCATCACCGGCAAGTGACTGGTCCCTAAACCACCGGGTCCGAAAGCAGCTAAAGCGAGATAGGGTCCCCGGAACTCCACGCCGGAAAGTGGTTATCCACGAATATCGTGTCCTTGGTGCATCGCGAGCAAAACGACTGAAGAGTAAGGGATCCCATGAATTCGAAAATCGTTATCCGGTGCGAGACAGACGCTGATGTTGAGGCGATAAGGGACGTAACCGTCTCTGCATTCAAGACCCTGGAGATCAGCAGTCACACCGAGCAGTTCATCATCGAGGCATTACGCGCAGCCGGGTCGCTGACCGTATCGCTGGTCGCGGAGGTTGATGGCCGAGTGGTGGGGCATATTGCCTTCTCTCCGGTCACGATTTCAGACGGTACCGGGGACTGGTACGGTCTTGGGCCTCTCTCGGTATTGCCGGAATACCAGCGGCAGGGGATTGGCAGAGCGCTAATCGAGGAGGGTTTGTCACGACTGAAGAGCCGCAATGCCCGAGGAGTCTGTCTTGTCGGGCATCCGGATTACTACAAAAAATTCGGGTTCAGGAATATGCCGGGGCTGGTGCTTGAGGGGGTGCCCCAGGAGTTCTTCTTCGCTCTCTCTTTCGACGGCCACGTTCCGCAGGGCACCGTCACTTTTCATGAAGCCTTCAAAGCGGATGGCCGGCCAGAAGGTGCTGGCGACGCTGAATAACGCATCCGACCTTCTCGTCGATGAGTACCCCCGGCATCGCAAGCTTCGCCTATCCTGATCGCAAGCCTTTTTGCAGGGAGTAGAAGCGCGGTTCCGCGCATTACTGGCGGTGCGCGGGCGCGTCCCGATGGAGCATGCAGGTTACCGGATTGAGCGCAGCTGTTATCCCTCAGCGACAGTGGCCGCTGCGGCAGTGGTTCTACGGACCGGCCAGGCGCTACTATCATCGCCCGGGAAAGGTCGAGCGCTGTGCCCCGGGACCGCTCTTCTACGAACGGCTCGATTCGGAACTGCGCGAGCTTTGCCTCCTGCTTCACGCACGGGGGCTGCGCACTACCGCCTCCTGTGAAGGACACCACCACGACCGCCCCTATTTCGAACAGCTATGGGAAGCCTTATGCGATGAAGCAGAGGCGATCCGCGGCGGGGGCCTTCTCGTGACGGAGGCGGAGTGCGGTCGGTCGTATTGGTTCCGGGATCCCGAGTACCGGCTTCCGTGGCCGGATTTCGTATCTTTCCTGAGCGAGTCACAGCGGTACCAGACTACGGGCTATCTCGGGGTTATCGTTCCGTTTGCCGAAATGGCAATCGATGAGCGGCTCCGCAAAGCTTCACGGCGCTTGGGGAATCTCGCTCCGGAGATTGACGACACCATGGGCCGGCGCTTCGACGGCCGCTTGTATCATTTCCTGGTCGAAAGTGCCGATGAGGAGCAACGCTCCCGAAAATGGCGACACATCACCTATTGGTTTCGGGACGAAATGGGCCTCGCGATTTAGCAGGCTGTTGAGCGAGGAGTGCGTTTTTTCAACGAGCGTCTACTCTGAGTGATAGCCCACACGGCCATCCGCTGAAACAGGCGGAGATTCTGTCGTCGTGCCGGCGCTCCAACAATCAAACATCAATATCGACAGGGAAAAGCCATGACGAAGCACCTCGACGCCGAATTGGGCCGTATCATCGAAGCGACACACCACGATCCCTTTGCCGTTCTGGGGTGCCATCGGGATGGTGATCAGGCGTTGGTGCGCGCCTATGTTCCCCGGGCCCAGGAGGTCCGTATCGCCGAAGGGGACCTGCCCATGACCCGCGTGCCGAACACGGACCTTTTCGAATGGTCCGGCGACGGCACTCCGCTGCCGAAGCACTACAGCCTGATCTGGCGGGATGAGGGTCACCGCGAGCATATCGCCCGGGATCCCTACACTTTTGAGCCCCAGGTGGGAGACCTTGATCTCTACTATTTCGGCGAGGGTCGCCACCGCCACGCCTATCGGTTTCTGGGGAGTCATGAGCACGAGGTGGATGGCGTCGCGGGTGTCCTGTTTGCTGTGTGGGCACCGAATGCCGAGCGCGTGAGCGTTGTCGGGGACTTCAACGAATGGGATGGACGCCGCCATCCGATGCGGGTGCGTGGCGGCAATGGTGTGTGGGAATTGTTCATTCCGGACCTGGAACCGCAGCACGTCTACAAGTATGAAATCCGCAACCGCCACAGCGGGCAGGTGTTCCTGAAAGCGGACCCCTATGCACAGCGTCATGAATTGCGGCCCTGTACCGCATCCGTGATCGCCGGCACCAGCAGTTTCAAATGGAATGATGCGGATTACCTAGCGGCCAGAACAGACGCCGACTGGCAGCACCAGCCGATGTCCGTTTACGAGGTTCACCTGGGCTCCTGGCAGCGGGACATGGAGGGTGAGTTCCTCGGCTTTCGGGAGTTGGCGCACCGTCTGGTGGAGTATGTAAAGGATATGGGATTCACTCACGTCGAGTTGCTGCCGATCACGGAGCACCCCTTCGACCTGTCGTGGGGCTATCAGACCACGGGGTATTTTGCCCCCACCAGTCGCTTCGGCACCCCGGATGACTTCCGCTATTTCGTGGACTGCTGCCATCGCAACGGTATCGGCGTGCTGCTGGACTGGGTACCGGCCCATTTCCCCAGGGATCCGCATGGCCTGGCTCGCTTTGACGGCTCTCCACTGTACGAACACGACGACCCGCGCCGGGGCGAGCACCGGGATTGGGATACGCTGATCTTCAATTACGGCCGTAATGAGGTGAAGAACTTTCTGCTCTCCAGCGCCGTGTACTGGCTGAAGGAGATGCATGTGGACGGTCTGCGGGTCGATGCGGTGGCGTCGATGCTCTACCTCGACTATTCCCGCGAGGAGGGGGACTGGGTGCCGAATCAGTACGGCGGGCGCGAGAACCTGGAGGCCATCGATTTCCTGCGGGAGTTGAATGTCGTGGTTCACGACGAGTGCCCCGGAGCGCTCACTGCCGCAGAGGAGTCCACCTCCTGGCCCCAGGTGAGCCGACCCACCTACCTTGGCGGGCTGGGCTTCGATCTGAAGTGGAACATGGGCTGGATGAACGACACGCTGAGCTACATGGCCCAGGAGCCGATCCATCGGCAGTATCACCACGGCATGCTGACATTCAGCATGCTCTACGCCTTCACCGAAAACTTCATGCTGCCGTTCTCCCACGACGAGGTGGTGCACGGCAAGCAGTCCATGCTCCACAAGATGCCGGGAGACGAGTGGCAGCGACACGCCAACCTGCGGGCGCTCTATACCTATCAGTTCACCCACCCGGGCAAGAAGGTGCTGTTCATGGGTACCGAGTTCGGCCAGGGGTTGGAGTGGAACAGCGCGGGGGCACTGGACTGGTACGTGCTTGATTACCCCCTGCACCAGGGAATGCAGCGTCTGGTCCGGGATCTGAACCGGCTCTACCGGGAAAGCGGTGCACTCCACCGCCATGAGTTCGACTGGCAGGGCTTCGAGTGGCTCGACTGTAATGACTCCGAGCAGTCGGTGATCAGTTTTTTGCGCAAGGGTGACGGCAACGAGTTGACCGCCGTGGTGCTCAACCTTACGCCGGTTCCCCGCCACGGCTATCGTATCGGCGTGCCCCTGCCGGGGAGCTATCGTGAGGTACTGAACTCCGACTCGATGCACTACGGGGGCAGCAACCTCGGCAACGGCTCGGAGCCTCTCGTGGCCGACGAACTCCCCTGGATGAATCGCGCCTACTCCCTTCCACTGACGCTGCCGCCTCTGGCGGGCATCGTGCTTCGGTACGAAGGGGAGGTGCCCCGCTAATCACTTCCAAGGATTCGGCCGGACCGCGCGGGTCCGGCCACGCCTCCAATAGCAGGAAAGCATCCATTCATCCCGCATTTTTCAGGCAATCTTACGGCTTCACTCCGTTTCCGGTTCTCTGACAAATCGATAGCCAACCCCCTGGATCGTAATGATATATCGGGGGTCGGAGGGGATATCGCCGAGTCGCTGGCGCAGGTGGCCTATCAGAACCCTGAGGTAGTGGGTGTCGCGGACGTGTGTGGGTCCCCAGACGTCGCGCAAGATCTGTCGGTGTGTGAGAACCCGATCCGGATTATTGATAAACAGCTTCAATAATTCGTACTCTTTCTTCGATAAGTGAACAGGCTCCCCTCCCAACCAGACTTCATGGCGTGTAAGGTCGACCTCAAGCGGCCCGGCCTTTATTCGGGCCGTTTCGGCGGATGGCTTCCGGTTCCGTTGCGCAGTTCGAATCCGAGCCATCAACTCCGAGATACCGAAAGGTTTGGTTACGTAATCATCGGCCCCTGCATCGAGCGCAGTCACTTTTTCTGTCTCGTCGGAGCGCACGGACAAAACGATTATCGGGACCGAAGACCAGCCCCTTACTTCCGGAATGAACTCCTGGCCATCCATGTCCGGAAGCCCAAGGTCCAGAATTACCACATCAGGGTGCTCCTCGGCACAAAGCTCAAGCCCATCGCGACCGAGTCGCGCCTCCAGCACGCGAAAACCGTGTGCCTCCAGACTGATGCGCAAAAACTTTCGAATTGGGGCGTCGTCCTCGACGATCAGGATGGTTCCCGAGCTCTCCGTCACGATTCATCCGTATGGGCTAGAGGGAGGGTTATGCGCATGAGGGTGCCATGGCCATCCGCACCCGGCATGGCCTCCACCTCACCGCCGTGTGCACCAATCAAGCCTCGGCAAATCGCCAGCCCGAGACCGGTTCCGCGGGGATGACGATCACTGCCGGTCACGCTATAAAACATATCGAATACCATTTCACGCTCCGCCTCGGGAATCCCGGGTCCATCATCGAACATGTCAATGTGCAGTTTCTCCCCCGCCACCGAAGCGGCTATTGTGATGGGGCCGTTTTCAGGAGAGAAGCGGATAGCGTTATCCAGAATATTAACCAACGCCTGCTCTACGAAAGCACCATGGACGTGAAGCAGCGGCAGATCCGAATCAACGGCCAAAGCGACCCGAAAACCGGCCAGCGCACCTTCCATACGCTTCAAGGCCGCCGCCACGATATCTTCCACGCTCACCCAGTCCCGCCGTAGTTCGAGCCCACCGTGACCCAGGCGGGTCATGTCCAACAGGTTCTGAATATATCGATTGAGTCGCTCGGCCTCTCCCAGGATGTTGTTCAATAAATCCCGTTGATCCCCGGCGGCAATTTTTGAGCTGTATTCCAGAAGCGTGCTACTGGAGCCGATAATCGACGAAAGCGGTGTACGCAGGTCATGGGAGACCGAGGAGAGCAAGGCGGAACGCAACTGCTCTGTTTCCGATATCAATCTCGCCTCCTCCAGGTCCGTAACCAGGCCGGTTCGTTCGATAGCAATAGCTGCCTGATCGCAAAGGGCTCGTGCCTGATCTTCCTCTTCACTGGTCAACGGCTCCCGTTGGACAGCCACAAGCCCGACAGGACCGCGTGCGGTTCCCAGTGTCAAAAACGACAATCCCCGGCAGCCAGGCGGCGAAGCATCAACTTTCCAGGCAGCCTCGAGTCGGTCGAGCGGAAGTGGAATACCATCCAGCGAGGGCCAGCCACCGCTCACCTTCAGCTTGCCTTCGGTATCCGGCAGCAGTACTGCCACCGGTGATTCCAGGAAGTGATAGAGGTGCCGTATCAGCTCCTTTAAGACACTATTGGCATCCGGGGCTGCGGTCATTCGTTTTGCAAATCCGTAGAGCGCGGTGATCCGCCGGATACCGGCCTGTTTCTTTGCAATCTCATCATGCATTCGGGCCGCAAGCTGTCCCGTCAGCGCGGCGGTAATCAGGAACAGCAGCAGCGTTGCGACGTCACCGTCATGATTGACCGCAAAGGTGTAGAAGGGCGTAGTAAAGAAGAAGTTGAAAGCCAGAAAACTGGCCACCCCTGCAAATAACGAGGGTCCCAATCCCCATTTGGCGGCTATGATCAGGACACCGGTAAGAAACACCAGCGAGAGGTTGGCATGGGGTACGAATCGGTGGAGCAAAAAGGCGCACGCCATTGCACCCGCAACGCCAAAGGCTGCCCACAAGTAGGCGCGCAGCCCGGGGCGGACGGGGGGCAATTCCGTCGAATACGGAGTGCGTGTTGTTGTCTCAGGCATAGCGGTCGGTCATTTTAGACACCACGACGTAAAATTCGCATAAAAATTTGACGCTTTTTTTAGCTGTATACTCAAACCCTGAATCGGAAAATAGGGGGACTCCGAGTCTCCTGAATCTCCGATGAACCCTCTTCTCATTGTCCGTACCCTGGGTATCCTGCTGTTCCTGTTCAGCGGCGCTCTGGTTCCGCCACTGCTGATCTCCCTTCTGTATGCAGATGGTGAAGTTCTCCATTTTGCCACCACCCTGCTCATCACCGCTTCCACCGGCGCTCTGCTCTGGCTGCCGCTGCTAAGACGCCGGGAGCGGGTCCGTACGCGGGACGGGTTCGTCATCGTGGCGACACTCTGGATTGCGATGAGTCTGCTCTCGAGTCTGCCGTTCATCTTTGGGCTGGGCATGGATATTGCGGACGCCTTTTTCGAAGCGGCATCAGCCTTCACCACCACCGGCGCCACTGTCATCACCGGTCTCGATCAGTTGCCCCCTTCCATTCTGTTTTACCGACAGGAGCTCCAGTGGCTCGGTGGGATCGGCGTTATCGTCTCGGCGATTGCGTTGCTGCCGATGCTCGGTGTTGGAGGCATGCAGCTGTTCAAGGCGGAGACACCGGGGCCGATGAAGGACGAGAAACTGACCCCCCGTATCGCCCATACGTCCCGTACCTTGTGGCGGCTCTATCTGGCGATGACCGTAGCGTGCGCTCTCTTGTACTGGGTGGCCGGGATGTCGATGTTCGATGCGATCGCCCACGCCCTCACAACGGTCTCCACGGGCGGTTTCTCCACCCACGATGCCAGTCTGTCGTACTTTGACAGTGTCACGATTGAATTAATCGCCGTGGTGTTCATGCTATTGGGCGCGATCAGCTTCAATATTCACTTTCTGGCCTGGCGGCAACTGCGTCTGGATCACTACTGGCGTAGCGTTGAGGTGCGTGTCTTCCTGCTGGCGGTGTTGGTCGTTACGCTCTTGGTAGCCTGGGTCCTCGACGCTACCGGCTATGCCGAAACTTTTCCATCAGCCCTGCGCCTCGCCGTTTTAGAGACCGCCTCGGTCATCACCAGCACCGGTTACGGGATCGATGACTTCTCGGTCTGGCCGCTGATGCTGCCGGTGTTGCTGATCTTCATCAGCTTCATGGGGGGCTGCGCCGGCTCTACGGCCGGGGGGATGAAAGTGATTCGCTTCGTCGTGATTACCAAACAGGCGTCATTGGAGATCCAGCAGCTTATCCACCCGAATCTGGTGCGTCCCTTGAAGGTGAATAGAAGGGTGGTACCCGCGCGAATCGTTCAGTCGATTTGAGGTTTTTTTGCCGTTTACGTGGGCGTTTTCGCAGTGACAATGCTACTGATGATGGCAAGGGGAATGGACCAGGTGACCGCTTTCGGCGCGGTCGCTACCTGCATCAATAATCTCGGGCCGGGATTGGGGGATGTCGCTGCCAACTTCAGCGGGGTCGACGACCTCTCCAAAGGGCTGTTGGCGCTGGTGATGATTATGGGTCGGCTTGAGATCTTTACGATCTTCGTGCTGTTGACGCCGGCCTTCTGGCGGAAATAAGACCAGACTGACCGGTGGCAGGGGAGCACTACCTGCATCACTTCCCGATCAAGAGCGCCGGGTCAGCGAATTTTCCCACGCAGGAATCGGCCTCGCCGATTGCCTGTAGTCGTCGACGACACTGCCGCCGGGTTCCAGCGCCCGCTGAAGTGCTGCGGCAGAACCTTTCTTTTCAAAGCCTGAGTGAAACGGTATAGTCCCCGTTCGACCCATGCTCCCCGCGGGAGAGCGCGGCAGAGGCTCCGGCCTCGATGGCCGCCGCCGAAGGCGCAACCCGCCCGGAATCGCTCAGGCAGAAGGACCGCGGGGTATCGGTCGACTCTGGAGAGAGGCAAAAGCCCACCGACGGAGAGAGAAAACTCTCAGGTGAAAGGACAGAGGGGCGACAGAAAACGCTATACGTTTTCTGTCGCCCCTTTTTTGTGGGGGGTCCTTTGCAGAATTCGTGGGTGAATGGTAATCCGCCCGATTGGATCCCCCCCTCCCGGAGGGGGAGGGGGTACAGGCACGAGTTCTGCCGAGCAGCCTTATTGTTTGTGCCATGAGAGCGGACAGAGGGTACCGGCGGGAACGGCTGCGCCGAACTCTGTGGTAAATATTTTTCGATTGGATATGGGCCATGCCACGCGAAACCGTCATCCCGGTGTTTGACCACTCGGCTACGCCCAATGCCGGGCGCATGCCCTCCTGGATTCGCCAGTCTCTCGGTGGCGGGGCGTACGGTTCCACGGCAGATGCCGTGCACGGGCCGGGGCTGCATACCGTCTGCGAGGAGGCTCGCTGCCCCAACCAGGGCGAATGCTGGAGTCGCGGAACCGCGACCTTCATGCTGCTGGGGGATACCTGTACCCGCGCCTGTGGGTTTTGCGCGGTGAAGACCGGGCGCCCCTCGCTGACGGATAGCGGCGAACCGGCCCGGGTGGCGGAAGCGGTGCAGCGTCTGGGACTCGATTATGTGGTGCTTACGTCCGTCAACCGCGATGATCTGGACGATGGCGGCGCCGGTATCTTCGCTGATACCTGCCGGGAGCTGCTGGCACGGCGTTCCGGAATCGGCCTGGAACTCCTCACCCCGGACTTTCGGGGCTGCCAGGAGCCGGCTATCGAGCGGGTCATGGCCGCCCTCCGACCGGATGACCGGCTGGTGTGGGGCCACAATGTAGAGACGGTCCCCTCGCTCTATCGGAGCGTGCGCAAAGGGGCAACATATGAACGCTCCCTGCGGCTGCTGGAACGGGCGGGTGAGAAAGAGCGGGTGCAGACCAAGTCGGCCCTCATGCTGGGCCTGGGCGAAACCTTCGACGAGGTCCTCGAGGTGATGCGGGACCTGCGCGCTATCGGCGTCCAGCGCCTCGCGCTTGGCCAGTACTTGCGCCCGACGCGCTACCATCTGCCGGTCCGGGAGTATGTTCACCCCGATACCTTCGCCGCCTACGAGGCGGAGGCGAAGGATCTCGGCTTTGATTGGGTGAAAGCGGGAGCGATGGTTCGGAGTTCCTATCACGCTGAGGAATAACGGATCGCAGGAGAGGACATGATCGCGGCAGGTGTTTTCGACAATTCGGGAGATGACTTTGGGTAAGAGGACGCCGCTTTACGAGCAGCATGTGGCCCTGGGGGCCAGGATGGTGGATTTTGCCGGCTGGGAGATGCCGATCCACTATGGTTCGCAGATCGAGGAACACCACGCGGTGCGGCGCAGTGCGGGGATGTTCGACGTCTCCCACATGTGCGTGGTGGATGTGGAGGGTGCCCGGGCGCGGGAGTACCTGCGCTACCTGCTGGCCAATGACGTGGCCCGGCTCGATGGTGCGCCGGGCAGGGCACTTTATACCTGCATGCTCAACGAACGCGGCGGAGTGATCGATGACCTGATCGTCTTCTATCTCGACGACCTGTGCTACCGCCTGGTGGTGAACGCCGGCACCCGGCAGAAGGATATCGGCTGGCTGCGCCGGTTTGTCGATGACTACGGCGTCGACGTCGTCGAGCGGGACGATTTGGCCATGATCGCGGTTCAGGGACCCGAGGCGCGGGACCGGGTCCATACCGTGTTGGGCGAATGCGCCGAACCGGCGCGCGGGCTCAAGCGATTCAGTGCCACGGAGGTCGACGGTATCTTTATCGCCCGCACCGGTTACACCGGTGAGGACGGTTATGAACTGGTGGTGCCGGCCGACCAGGCCGAGGAGATCTGGCGCCGGCTCGCTGATGTCGGTGTGATCCCCTGCGGCCTCGGTGCCCGCGATACCCTGCGCCTGGAAGCCGGCATGAACCTCTATGGCCAGGACATGGACGAGGGCGTATCGCCTCTGGAGTGCGGTCTGGCCTGGACCGTGGCCTTCGAGCCGGCGGATCGGGATTTCATCGGCCGCGGCGTCCTCGAACAGCAGCGCAAAGAGGGTCCGGCGGCGCAGCTGATGGGGCTGGTCCTGGAGGAGAGGGGCGTTCTGCGCCCGCACCAAAAGGTGTATGTCGAAGGGCTCGGTGAAGGCGAAACCACCAGCGGCAGCTTTGCCCCGACCCTCGGCGTTGCTGTGGCCCTGGCCCGAATCCCGGTCGGCAGGGTCGAGCGGGTCGAGGTCGAGATCCGCGGCCGGCGCCTGGCCGCCCGGGTCGTGAAACCGCCCTTCGTGCGCGGAGGCAAACCGAACTTTTGAACGGGATCGAACCGCAAAGACGCAAAGAGCGCAAAGGAACGAAGGGGTAATCGGGTGCAGAGTGCACTCTCCTGAAGAACTTCCCCTCGCTGTCATTACGAGCCGTACCCGCCGCACGCGGCCCCGAATCGGTGACGAACGTTCAGCCGTCAT
>NZ_JAENYR010000059.1 GCF_016841685.1 Thiohalomonas denitrificans | reverse complement strand
GTAGCCGCTGAGCGTGGAGCGGTCGAAGGCGAGTTTGGAGTTGGAGCCGTGATCGGAACCGGTGGTTACCGAAGCAAGGGGAAGCTTTACGCCAATCGCCTCCGCCGAGGCCGCAAACAGCTGCGGTACGCCCTTGGCGGCCAGCAACCCTGCCGATGCGATAACCAACCCGAACAGCACAAACCGTCGTGCACGGACCCGATTTGCCCCTGTACCCAGCCGAAACCACGCAAATTCCATTGCGCTAACTCCTTACATTTTTATTCATTCTTAGTTAGGAGAAAGGTACCGATTTCGTCACACCAATTTTGTGACGTCGTGCACATTTTTTCCGGAGCTCCGGGATAAAGACGTCTCACACAACAGGGGAACGGCTAGTCCGGAAGGTAAATGAATTGCCACTGGTGGATCTGTTCACTTCCCTCGAAGTGCTGGTAACGCAAAGGGAAATTGGCCGACTTGTAGGGCTTTTTCCTCGATCTGCTGGCTATTCCCATGACTCTTCCGTGCTCGTTTCTGAGCACGTTCCATTCGCTGCCGAACGGGTCGTCATAGGCTCGCCTCAAGTGCCTGCGATGAAGAAACCGCGGGTCCATCAAGAGATCATCGATGTGAGCCGGATACTCGGGTGAGCCGGGAACCGCCAGGTAATAGCTCGCAATAGCCGAAAGGTAGGCGTTGCCCCTGAACAGCAATTCCTGCTCCCTGGCCGCCTGGATCGCACGACTGGTGGCCAGTACGGCGGCTTCGGCCAGAATTCCCATCACCACCGCCAGTACCAGGACCATCGGCAGGGTAAAGCCCTCAGTCCGCCTGCCAGCTGACCACGTCCCGCGCATCCTCTTCACCCCCTTCCCGGCCATCGTTCCCAAAAGACCGAATCTCGTAGGGGCCCATTTCGACCGATGTGCGATAGATATAGGGCTGGTCCCAGGGGTCCAGCGGTATCTCCCGTTTAAGGTACGGTCCGTTCCAGCCGCGGACCCCGCCGGGCGGACGCCTGAGTGCATCCAGACCCTGCTGTTCGGTCGGATAGTCGCCTACATCGACATAGTAGACATCGAGTGCCGCCGACAGACTGTTGATCTGCGTTCGTGCCGCGGTCCGCTTCGCCGGCTTGATGTGCTGGTAGATGGAGGGCCCGACAAATGCCGCCAGCAGCCCGATAATCAGCAGAACCGCCAGGAGTTCGATGAGGGTAAATCCCCTGGTGTCTTTCTCTGCAGCTTCACCAGTTCGAGTAGGGCTTTTCATTGCTGCCGATGCGCTGTGACTGACTGCGAACATCTGTAATTCCTTCGCCGTTGGGTGCAGGAACGGTTTCCCATTCAGAATCTTCACTGATTGGATCCGGCGGAATAACACGGAGGTAACGAGCATCCTTCAATGTCATCAATCCCTCGGGATAGCCGCCGTGGTCGGCATAGTAATCGTCGATGGCCTGCCTGAATACGGCCAGGTCCTTTTTCAGTGCCGACTCCCGGGCCTTGTCGATGCTTCGCACGGTGCTAGGCGCAGCGAGGCTGGCCAGCAGCGAGATGAGCAACAGGACCACCAGAAGCTCAATGAGCGTGAAACCATTCACCTTACCAGTCACGGTAACGGCTCCCATCCAGTGCCTGCCGCTCTGAACCGCTGCGGACATCGTAGATGTCCGAGGGCGACGTCGTCTCGGAGTCCGAAGCGTCCCGATAGCCGATAACCCGCCAATGTTCTTCCACCGGCAGTTCGGCTTTGGCAAAGGGATCAGGAGGTATTCTTCTCAAGTACTTTCTAAAGCCCCCATCGACCAAATCGATGCCTTTCATCAGTTCCTCCAGCGACTCGGGATAGCCGTCCCGGCTCACCGCTGCAAAGGACCCCAAGCGTCCAGCCCGCCAGTCCTGATGGTAGTCATCGATCGCCGTGCGGATCAGCCGGAGTGAATGTTGCAATTCGATCTCCTTCTCGCGGCGGACAGTCACCTCGGCGTATGGCATGGCGACCGATGCCAAAATTCCAATAATGACGAGCGTCACCAGGATTTCCGTGAGGGTGAAACCGGGCTCGCGATCAATCCTCTTGAATGACCACATAGGTGCCCGCGGTGCCGTTGTTGTTTCCGACTTCCATACCCCCGCTCCTTACCAGCATGTAGGAGATCCCATCCTTGAGCGCCGTAAATTCCAGCTTTATCGTATCGCCATGCTCCTTTGGCAAGGCCAGGCCCACTTCGCTGGATGGAGCCGTTTCCACGGCCTGCGCCCCGTCCACATGGACAAGCTCCAGCAGTTCGTCCGAAAATCGCAAATCGAGTAGATTTTCCGGGCCGAAATCGCCAACAGACAGTTCGATCTGAAACCGGTCGCCGACGCGAACCGCATACTGCTTTTCGGCAAATTTCAGCCTACCAGCTCTATTAGTACTCCGCCCCACCTTCCCGAAACGACTCACATGTTTGGCCTTGGTCGCCAATTCCTCCTTGCGATCACTGGTGTCGAACTGTGGTCGATTGCTGTAGTGCGTTTCACGCCCGGAGTACAACACCCGCGTCTGTTCCGGGGCGAGACCCCAGGGGCGTATGACCTTCGGCGTAATGGTAAGGAGCACATCGGTCCGCTGCACCGACTCATCGTAAGAAGAAAACAGAGATCCTACGACCGGAATCTGTCCCAATCCGGGAACCTCCAACCGCGTCGTCCTCTCATCATCCCGAATCAACCCGCCAAGAATTGCCGTTTCACCATCGCGCAGCAGCATGAATGTATCGGCATTCCGCGTCCCGATACTGAATGCCGGATCGTTCGTGGTGCCCAGATTCTGTCCGAGACTACTGACTTCCAGTCCCATCTTGACCAAGGTGCTGTTATCGAGATTGACTTTCGGTTGCACCATCAGGCGGATACCGATATCGGTATATTCGTAGGTCGTCCGTGTCTGTCCGGTCGCTTCCTGAATGGTCGCGGAGCGCAGGGGCACCCGATCACCAATATGGATCTTTGCTTCCATGCTATCGAGAACGCGGATCTTGGGGTTTGCCAATGTTTTCGCGTCCGTATTCTGTTTGAAATACCTGAATGTCACCGTCGGCAGCGACATCGTTCCTTGTCGAAGCACACCACTCAAGGAATCGGCAATCGGATAGGATGGAAACTCCAACGACAGCACCGATCCATAATCGAACCCAAGCTGTTCGGCCTTGGTTTTATTGATCTCGAGGATTTCAACTTCGAGCAAAACTTCGGCGACTTTCCTGTCGTTTGCCCGAATCAGCTGCGCTGCGAGCTCCAGTACACGACCCCGATCCCTGAGCGTAAGTGTGTTCAAACTATCGTTCACAGCGACCTTCTGCAGAGAGAGTACACCTTTCAGCAAATCCGCTACATCTTTGGCCCTAGCGTGTGTCAAATGAAACGTCCGGACCAGATAATCTTCGTACTGTCCTCTTTTGTCTTTCGCATCGGCAGCCAGAATAATCGTGTTCGTTCCTACTTTCTTGTAGAACGTCTTGCTCGTCGACAACATCAACTTAAGTGCCTGATTAAAGGTTATATCCTTTGCGTAAAGCGTAATGGGTCTTTCCTTTAGCTCACTGTCGAATATGACATTAACGTCGAATGCCTCGGCCAGGAACTTGAATGCCGTCCGCAGATCGGTTTCTTTGAAGTTGAGCGTGATGGTTTTATCCGAATCCAGCCAGCTCATTTCGACTTCGGGCTCAGCTGGCTGGGCCGCTTGCCGGATAAGTGCCTGCACCGAAGTGTTGCCCGGCTCTATTTTATAGGCCTTCACCAGCAGTGCCCGGGCAGCCTCACGCTCGCCAATTTTCAGATTGCGTCTTGCCTCCGCACTCAGCCGTTCCACCCGTTGTCGCTGCACGGCTGTTTCCATGGCGAGCTTGAGCTTATCGTGCCCGGGCATCGCAAGCAGTCCGAGCTCGAACTGGCCGATCGCCTCGTTGTAGTCGTTTTGAGCGACCGCGCTCATCCCGGCTTGATAGTGGTATTCTGCAGCGCGCAGCTCCGACTGCTTGAGCAACGACACGATCTCGACATCGGACGGGTTCTGTTCCCGGGCCTGCCTGTAAGCGACGACCGCTTTGAGCCACTCCTGCCTATGCTCATATCCCTTGGCTTTATCCACCACACCGGGTGCCGCGCAACCGGTCACCACCACGACAGCAAGTGCCGCCCCCAATACTCGTCCCACCACAATCCTGCCCCCTCAATTGGCCAATATCGTCCTTTCCAGGCCCGTTTGTTCATCCCTCAAAAAAACGCGATCGCTTTCGATTTTCAAGACCCGATAACGCCTTGAGATATTCTCATTGTCCCGGACAATGATGTGCTCCGTTCCGTCAAGGAAGAAGGCCTGACGCCTGTCACTCAGGACGATCCCGATAAGCGTCGGAACCGTGACTACTTTTGGCGCTGTTTGAGATTTCTTGGCTTCTCTTTTTTTTTCGTTCGCCACTGGCGCAACGCTTCCCTTCCTATCCGCCTCGGTAGCCTTGATGGAGAAAAGGTCCCTGAACGGCACTCTGGGTACATCCCTCGAAACCCATATTGCGCCGACATTCTCCAAAGGTCGTGCCGAATCAACGGCGAGTACTGCATTGCCATAAATAATCATGAAGACAATCGCGCCTAACACACTGAACCGCATTATTCTTGTCCCAGAAAACTCGTCAACTGAATCGAGGTTGCCAATACATCCGTGTCACTTTTCTGTATATCTATTTGTTCGACAACCGTAATCCCTCGCGAAGAATCTTCGAGTGCGGCGACAAACCCACGTAATGCCCGATAGTCGCTACGCAGCTGCATCGTCTGTCTGACATTTCGTTCGCCATTTTTTATGATCACCGGTGAGTAGCTCTGATCTTCCACTACGATATTCCGGCGTGCCAGCATTCTTTCGATATCCTCGACCAGTTCGGATTGTGTCGTCCTCCGCGTCAAACGGTTTTCCATGTTGTCGAGAAAATCCCGATGCTGGGAAACGGCGCGCACCAATTCGACAACCCGCTCTCTTTCCAGAATGTGACTTTTTACTTCAATCAGTTCTTGCTCAGCCAATGACAGACGATGCCGGATCTCTAATAAATCAGCAGTTGAAACGATGAGCAATATACTGGAAACAAGAAAAGCCATAAGCACGAGCTGGAGCGGAAAAACCAATCGGCCTGAACGCAAGTCACTCATCACCGGCACCCCGCACCGACAACTTCAATACGACTTCCTTTCTACCGGACTTGCGTCCGTGACTTCTGTATACACGGACGCTTTTGAAAGATTCATCCTTGGCCAGATCGTCCACAAGCTGCGATAGCTGGCTGGACGCGGGCAGGATGGCGACAAGCTGAACCGACCCGCTCATCCGATTCTGGGAGTAGCTCACAAGTTTTATATCATTAGGCAGCCTTCGCTCCAGTCTGTAGAGGGCTTCTGATATCGAGAGGTATCTGGGAAGCCCCATCCCGGAAATTCTTTTGAGCAATTCGCGCTGAGCCGGATTAAGTTCAGCAGTTCCTTCGAGCACCTCGTCAAGACGTACCAGTTCGGCATTTTGTTCACGTAGCGTGTTGTTTATCCCCTCAAGCCGGACTTCCGCCTGATATTTGAGATGGAAGGAATACAAAGACCCAAACGCGACAGCGATGGCAAACAGTCCGAACCAAGCGGTTATTCGCACCCAACGACGTTTCCACTCCGGACGATGGTTCGTTTCGTAAGTCAACGCGGCCACGAGACGTCTCCGATCGCACTATCCTCAGGTGCGACGACTTCACGCATCTGGAGCCGTGGAGAGTGAGGTACGACTGATACCCTTCTCTCCATCAAGTCATAAACCGTCTGCATCAATGGCCCGACGTCAGCAGCGCCATTATCCACATAGACAGTCAATCCCGATGCACCTTCATCTCCGGATGATAAAAGTAAGCTGCGTGCAAACTCCCGCACGACGGTTTCCGTGTCTTCACCCTCACTTCTCCAGAAGCTTTTAGTAATATGGGGTAATGATCCTCCCTCCCATATCTGCATCATCCAGTACTCAGTACCTAACCTAATTTGAGCGCCCTTTTGGGATCGGATTTTCGGCGCGAGCCGGTTCCAAACGAACGAAGCGACCGAATCGATAATCGTCAGTGATTCCCGTTCAAGGGCGCTTTCGAGCATAAACAGCAACGACTTGTTTACTGCCGAAGAAATCTGTCGCCAGCCCCCGTTGGCAGACCGCCACACCTGGCTATCGACACTGTATCCGTCCAGTTCGGCAATCCCCTTCATCTTACCCAGGTACCAACGTGCCAAAGCGTTCGCATCACCAACCGAGACGCGCTTTTCGTGGTCGGCCGCGAAGCAACTCACCGCCGGATCGGCGATAGCAACTTGGACGTACTTCGGCTTGCGTCGATGCAATTCCATCTGCAGTTCGTCTATTGCTGCCCTGAATACCTCCGGTGCAAAGGCACCTGACCCGTCGAAAAAGCGCTGTTCGGATTTCAAAGTTTGCAACCGGATTGTTTTCCGACTTCGCCATCCATCGCGAACATTGCTTGCTAGCGATATGGATGTTCGGCCGATTATGATCCCAACACCCGGTGCGGACAGGGATGAATTCGTAAATTTCATTGCCATACACCCAAGACGCGGCGAACTTCATCAAGGGAGGTGATATCGGCTTTCGCCAGCTCCAGTGCTGCTTTTTGCATTCGCAACCGGCGCGGGTCTTCATCATCTTCGCTGGGAACTACCTGCTGCCGCTCTGCTATCTCTACCGAATCGACAAATTCCGCGATCGCCGTGCGCCCCCTGTAGCCGGTCTGGTTGCAATTCTCGCAGCCAACCGGTACTGGCCACATTTCCTTATCGGAACTGTGTAGACCGAAGCTGGCCAGTGTTTCCGGATCGACAGGCTGCATGCTCAGGCAGTCGGGACAGAGCTTCCTTATCAGCCGCTGGGAAACGATTCCGTTTAGCGCCTGCACAAGACTTCCGAGACTAACATTCATGTGTCTTAAGCGTTCCACCACATCGCTACCGCTGTTTGCGTGTATGGTGGAGAGAACCAGATGACCGGTCAGTGCACTCTGGATCGCTATTTCGGCGGTTTCCCGGTCACGAATCTCCCCTACCATTATCCGGTCCGGATCATGTCTCAAAATTGATCGCAATCCGGCAGCAAACGTCAGACCGGTTTTTTCGTTGACCGCAACCTGCACCACGTTCGGAAATTGGTATTCAACCGGGTCCTCAATGGTTATGAGTTTTTCAGTATTGAGGTTGAACTCACCGATACCGCTGTAAAGGGTCGTTGTCTTTCCACTGCCGGTCGGCCCGGTAACCAGCACCAGACCGTGGGGCATTTTCATTGCGGCCCTGACACGCGAACTCACCTGGGCATCGAAACCGAGCTTCTCCAGGCGAAGACAATCCAGCCCCCCGGGAACCGCACGATGATCCAGAATACGGACCACAACCGCTTCCTTCACCGCACCGGGCAGTATGGAAACGCGGAAATCGATCTCGCTGTCGTCGATTTCCATGGTGAAGCGCCCGTCCTGGGGCAATCTGTGTTCGGCAATGTCCAGACTGGCGACAACCTTGATGCGGGATACGATCGGACCATGGAAATGTGCCGCCACCGGTTCCATCAGGCGCGTCAATACACCATCGATACGGAAGCGAATGACGGTACCTTCCGGCTGGGCTTCTATGTGTACGTCACTGGCATTTCGGTAGACACCCTCCCGCAGCACGGTATTCACCAACCGAACAACGGGTGCGGAGGCTTCGTCAATGTTTGCACCTTCGACGTCCTCGAGGGCTTCGGTGGAATAGCCACCAAGTCCGCGGCTCGCCCGCCTCAGCTTTTCGTCACCTGACCCGTGCCTTTCACGTAATCGATGTAACGCATGAGGCGTGGTCAAACATAGATTGACAGGCCTGCGAAAATAGGCCTCCAGCTGTTCGCGCAACGTATCATCAAAGGGATCATAAATGGCCGTAACCAGCCGCTCATCCTGAATTCGGATAGGTATGGCGTTGATATCCCCGGCGATGTCGCCGGACGCCAGCTCCTTTACCTCATCGTCGACCACGAGATCATCTGGAGGGAGATACTCAAAATAGAATTGTTCGGACAACCAGTGGCCGACTTCATCCGCCTGCGCTTCGGTCAGAGCAAGAGCAAACCCGGTCTCGTCCATTTGCTCGAGTTCCGCAAGTTTTCGCGCGGAAATCATTCCGTCCTTGCCAAGATGGTGAAGCGCCGCGGACTTATAACGAGCCTTCATGCAATGGCTCCGGCGAGTCCGAATATGGGCAGGTACATGACCAGGATCACCAAGCCGACGATGAATCCCGTCAGTAAGATGAAAATAGGTTCAATCAGTGCCATGAGAGAGCCAAGACGATGTTCGAATTCGCGATCGGAAAACCGGGAAACTTCCGCCAGCGACTGTTCGAGATGGGCCGACCTCTCTCCAGCCTCTATCAGCTTGTTCGACACGGTCGGAAATAGTCCGGTTTTCCAGACGGCATGGGAAAAGGTTCTGCCTTGCTCCACCAAATCCGCAGCATCTGCCAGACGCTGGCCGAACAAGGCACTAGGAAACGATTCACCCGCATACCGAATCGCCTGCACCAGAGGCATCCCGCTTTTCAAAAGTGATGCAAGAGCGTCTGCCTGGATGATGTATAAATAGGTCTTGCGCAAGTGGCCAATGAGCGGAACGCGCAGCAAAATCCGTTCAAACCTCGTCCGTGACTGTTTTCTTCGCCTCCATCGCGAGGCCACTATGACGAACATTGCCCCCGCAGCAACGACGGCCATGGCAATAAGGGGCAGGTGATCCACAATATCCAGAAGAATGCGTGTCGCGGCGGGGAGTTCGGCGCCCATCTCCGCATACATCCCGATGAAGCGCGGCAACGAAAAACCGATGAGCACTGTGAGAATAAGGGCCATAACACCGATGACGAATCCCGGGTACATCAGCGCCTGGCGAAATCGGTTTTCGGTTGTAATTCGGCGCTCAAGGAGCTCTCGATACCTCTCGAGTGCAACCACCAGATTTCCTGTCTGGACGCCGGTTTTTATGGCAGCCAGAAACAATGGCTCAAAGTAGAACGAGTAACGTCCAAACGCTGTTGGCAAATCGGCCCCGCACACCAGATCGCTTCGCACCCTGCTCAGCGTGGAATCGAACCCGGGATTCTTTCCTCCGGCTCCGCACAGTCCGACGGCCTCCGGCATCGGTACACCCGAGCGAATCATGGCTACAAACTGGTTCAGAAACAGCAGAAAATACTCCGGCTTCAAACGCCGACTGCCCAATGACGCTTTCCGGGTAATCCTGCTGACAGCCAGACCTCCCTGCCGTAATTCCAACTCGAGGGCATGGCGGGACTCGGCAATCGCGGTGCCGTCAACGAATTCACCTGATTCGGATACAGCCTTGTAGTAGAAGACAGGCATGAGACAGAGAGGGTATTCCTAACGATTTCCTAACATCGGGTGATCGATACAAGGGTGCCACAAGAGAGCACCCAAGTCTGTAGGAAAATCCTGAAAAATTCCGGAGCGGGTTAATAAAGGTCCACAGAAGCGGGCCGGCAGGGGGTTGAAAACGATAGAGTTCGCACCGCTCTAGAGTGCCAAAGATAGGCAAAACGTAACCGCTCGCCTGGGTGATCGCGCACGGCCCAGGAAATCCGTCATTCCCTGTCACCCCTGCCTGCGCGGGGGTGACAGGGAATGACGGAGGGGTGAGTAGTTACGGGGCAAAACGCCGCTTTTTATTGGTGGTCACAGGTGGATTTGTCCTTCCGAAGACGAGATTCGACCCAATGACCGCACCGGATCTGCCCTGCATCCCTGCAAGGCCTTTATCCAACTATTCCGCAGCGGATTCAGGGCGCATGTGCGGGAATAGCAGAACATCGCGAATGGAGGGCGAGTCGGTAAACAGCATCACCAGCCGATCGATGCCGATGCCTTCGCCCGCGGTGGGCGGCAGGCCGTGTTCGAGAGCAATGATGTAGTCCGCATCGAAATGCATGGCCTCTTCGTCTCCGGCGGCTTTCTCTTCCACCTGTTTGCGGAAGCGCTCTGCCTGATCTTCCGGATCGTTGAGCTCCGAAAAGCCATTGGCGATCTCGCGGCCGCCGACGAAAAACTCGAAGCGATCGGTCACGAAGGGATCATCGTCGCACGGCCGTGCCAGCGGCGACACTTCCGTCGGGTAACGGGTAATGAAAGTAGGCTCCTTCAGACGATGCTCGACAGTCTTTTCAAAGACTTCAATCTGCACCTTGCCGAGTCCCCAAGTGTCCTTGAGCGGAATGTCGAGCTGTTTTGCGACCTGACGCGCCGACTCCAGCTCATCGAGCTGTGCTTCAGACAGGTCCGGGTTGAAGTGAAGGATGGACTCCTTGACGGTCATGCGCCTGAAGGCGTCGCCAAAGTGATACATCTCGCCCTGGTATTCCACCGTGGTGGTGCCGAGCACCTGCTGGGCCACATCGCGCAGCATCGCCTCGGTCAGGTCCATCAACTCACGGTAATCGGCGTACGCCTGGTAGAACTCCAGCATCGTGAACTCGGGGTTGTGCCGGGTAGAGAGACCCTCGTTACGGAAGTTGCGATTGATCTCGAACACCTTTTCGAATCCGCCCACCACAAGCCGCTTCAGGTACAGCTCCGGCGCGATTCGCAGATAGAGCTCCATGTCCAGGGCATTGTGGAAGGTGACGAACGGCCGTGCGGCGGCACCGCCCGGAATCGCCTGCATCATCGGTGTCTCCACTTCCAGGAAGCCCCGGTGCACCAGGAACTCGCGAATATGGTGGACGACCTGCGAACGGATCCGGAAGGTATCGCGGGTCACATCGTTGATGATGAGATCGATGTAGCGCTGCCGGTAGCGGGCCTCCTGATCGGTCAGGCCGTGCCACTTCTCCGGGAGCGGGCGCAGGGATTTGGTCAGCAGCTTCACACTATCCACCTTGACCGAGAGTTCACCGGTCTTGGTGCGAAACAGCACGCCCTCGGCGCCGATGATATCGCCAATGTCCCACTTCTTGAATCGGGTGTTGTAGAACTCCTCCGGCAGGGCGTCGCGCTGTACAAACAGCTGAATCTGACCGGACATGTCCTTCACATGGGCAAACGAGGCCTTGCCCATGATGCGCCGACTCATCATCCGCCCGGCGATAGCGACACGGATGTTCTCCGACACGAGCGTCTCTTCATCCATCTCGCTGTAGCGTGCATGCAGCTCGCCCGCCATGACGTTACGCCGAAAGTCGTTGGGGAACGCCATGCCCTGCTCGCGCAGTATCGCAAGCTTCGCGCGGCGCTCGGCAATCAGCTTGTGTTCGTCCTGGTTATTCTGGTTATCGCTCATGATTCGATTCTTTCTGTTAACCACGGGGTTCACGGGGAACACGGGGGTTTAAAATATCCGAGATCCGGTTTTGGTCTGATCGCCAGGGGTGGGGCTTACCATCGCCAGATGGTGTCCAAAGGACACTAATCATTTAGCAAGAATCCCCGTGTCCCCGTGGTTAATGTCTCTACAATCCGCTTTTCAGGCTCGCCTCGATGAAGGGATCGAGTTCGCCATCGAGAACGGCCTGGGTATTGCCCGTCTCCACGCCGGTCCGCAGGTCCTTGATACGGGACTGATCCAGTACGTATGAGCGGATCTGACTGCCCCAGCCGATATCGGATTTGGAGTCTTCCAGTACCTGTGCCTCGGCATTACGCTTTTGCAGTTCCAGTTCGTAGAGCTTGGCCTTGAGCTGCTTCATGGAGCGATCCTTGTTCTGGTGCTGGGAGCGCTCGCTCTGACACTGCACCACGGTACCTGTCGGCTGGTGGGTGATGCGCACCGCCGATTCGGTCCGGTTGACGTGCTGCCCGCCGGCACCGGAGGCACGATAGACGTCGATGCGCAGATCGGCCGGATTGATTTCGATATCGATATCGTCGTCCACCTCCGGTGAGACAAACACCGACGCAAACGAGGTGTGTCGACGGTTGCCGGAATCGAATGGAGATTTCCGCACCAGCCGGTGGACACCAATTTCGGTCCGCAGCCACCCGAAGGCATATTCGCCATCGAAATGAATGGTGGCACTTTTGATCCCGGCCACATCGCCTTCGGAGACCTCCAGCAGTTCCGTCTTGAAGCCGTGGCGCTCGCCCCAACGCAGGTACATGCGCAGCAGCATGTTGGCCCAGTCCTGGGCCTCGGTGCCGCCGGAGCCCGCCTGAATATCCAGATAGGCGCTCTTTTCGTCGTGATCGCCGGAGAACATACGGCGGAACTCGAGGTCCGCCAGTTTGCGATCGGCGGTCTCCAGATCGGCGACTACCGACTCGATGGTCGCCTCATCGTCCTCCTCGGCGGCCATCTCCACCAGTTCCCTGGCGTCGACGAGTACCGCATCGAGAGATTCGATAGTACCGACGATACGCTCCAACTGTGCCCGCTCGCGGCCCAGCTCCTGGGCCCGCTCGGGATTTTCCCAGACGGAGGGATCCTCCAGTTCGCGGTTGACCTCTACCAGCCGTTCACGCTTGGTATCGAAGTCAAAGATACCCCCTAAGGGCATCCGTCCGCCCTTGCATTTCCTTGATGCGGGTGATGATGGGGTTGATTTCGATCATCAGAAACTCGTGCTCCGAAAAGGTGCGGAAAAACAGCCGGGTATCATACACCACGGCCCGCTTCGGGGTGAACCGGTGGGGTGCTCTCGAGGAACCACCGGTGACACGCTCCTAAATAGCTGTTTCCAAATCATGTCCAACACGCTCCTTCGGTGACATACCGAGATACCTGTAGGAGCGGCGGAAGCCGCGATTCGGGTTATCGCGACTTCCGTCGCTCCTACATGCATGGACACCAATTTGGAACACGTATTCAACCTTCGGTGAATTCGGCGTTCTCAGTGATTACTGCAGTTGCTTTCCCTTCAGCCGCCGGTTCGAGATGTTCGATGATAAATTGCACGCTACGGCGACCGCGGTATTCGTTGACGTCGAGTCGAAAGGCGGCCTCGACCATCTTTGGCGAGGTTTCCCACATCGCCAGGTCGGCATTAAAGGCGATGGCGTCGAACAGGTGCCCCTCGGAGCCGGGCTTTTTCAGCAGCAGCTTCATGTGACGCTCACCGACGATGCGTTTGGAGACCACTTCGAATCGGTCATCGAAGACCGGTTCGGGAAAGCCCTGCCCCCAGGGCACGGCCATCCGCAGGGTGTCGGCCAGTTCAAGGCCGATGGCCTCCGCCTCCAGCGGTCCATCGCTCGCCACCACACCATTGAGATCATCGGCATTCAGATGACGGCGCACTTCGCTGTCGAAGAGCAGCCGGAATTCCTCCAGCACATCGGCATGCAGGGTGAGGCCGGCCGCCATGGCGTGCCCGCCGAATCGTTTTAGCATCGCCGGATGGCGTGCAGCGATGGCATCGAGGGCATCACGGATATGCACCCCCGGCACGGATCGCGCCGAGCCCTTGATGTCGCCCGTGCCGGCATCGGTAAAGACGATAACCGGACGGTGAACGCGCTCCTTGATCCGCGAGGCCAGGATCCCGATCACCCCTTCATGCCAGGCGGGATCATAGAGGCAGAGCCCGAAGGGCAATTCACCGTCGCTTTCCAGGTGCATCCGCTGCAGCTCTTCCATCGCCTCCTCGCGCATGGATTGTTCGGTTTCGCGCCGCGCCCGGTTGAGATTTTCCAGTTCGGCCGCCAGTTTGCGCGCTTCGTGCAGATCGTAGCTGAGCAGACAGCGGATACCCACGCTCATATCATCCATGCGGCCGGCGGCATTGAGGCGGGGGCCAATGGCGAAGCCAAAATCCCCGGACACCAGCCGCTCAGGCCTTCGGTTGGCGATCTCGATCAGCGCCTGGATGCCAGGACTTCCCTTGCCTGCCCGTATTCGGCCCAGCCCCTGCGCCACCAGGATACGGTTGTTGTGTTCCAGCGGGACCACATCGGCCACTGTTCCCAGCGCGACCAAGTCCAGCAGGCGGGCCAGGTTGGGCGGCTCAACGCCCTGCTGCTCAAACCAGCCCTGCTCGCGCAGATGAGCGCGCAGGGCCAGCATGACGTAAAAGATAACACCTACGCCAGCCAACGCCTTCGAGGCAAAGCGATCGCCGGGCTGATTGGGGTTGACCATGGCATCGGCCTCGGGGAGGTGTTCGCCCGGCAGGTGGTGGTCCGTTACCAGCACGTGCATCCCTGCAGCCTTCGCCGCCGCCACTCCATCCAGGGATGAGATGCCATTGTCCACGGTCACGATGAGGTCCGGGCGCCGCTCGGCAACCACGGCAACGATTTCCGGAGTCAGGCCGTAACCGTACTCGAAGCGATTCGGAACCAGAAAATCCACCCGCTCCACACCCATCGACCGGAGGGCGCGCACCGCGACTGCCGTACTGGTGGCGCCGTCGGCATCGAAATCCCCCACGACGGTAATCGACCACCCCTCTCGCAGCGCCCTCTCCAGCAGACGGACGGCACCGCCGATTCCCTTGAGTGCATCGAACGGGAGAAGCCGCTCCAGGCCGTGCTCCAGTTCCTCGGCCGATTGCACCCGCCGCCCGGCGCAGACCCGCGCCAGCACCGGATGCAGGTCGGCAAGAGCAGCCGGAATAGACCCGGTTTCCCGGCGTACGATTCGTTTGCGGCCCGACAGCGGCATCAAAAAGCCTCCTTTAAGGGGCGACATCGCCGCCAGAACCGGCGCAATCGGCCACTGGTAATGCTCACTTCCCATCCGTTCCCCGGATAAAGAAGCAATCGGCCCAGTCGCTCTGTTCGCAGAGCCCTCTCCAGGGGGAGAAACCACTGCTCTTCCAGTGAAGATATCGATAGTTCCCGCCCCTCGGTGTTCGGAGCCGGCAGAACCAGCAGCTGGTTGCCAAAGACCTCCAATTCAGCAAGGGAATCGGGCACCGCGTCGCTCGATCCACCGCTGCGGCGAGTGAGGCCGGCAACCAAGCCGTCCTGCGTATACACCGAGCCCCATGGGCTTGCTACGAAGGGCGGAAGTTCACCCGCTCCCCACAGCCAGAGGCTGTTAACGGGAAGACGCCCGCTGGCTTCCCGTGTCTCATTGATCGGGCTGCCGTGCAGCAACATCTGTAACTCGGTAAGGAATCGATGCCACTCCAATCGGTCGGGGCCATCGGGTAGCAGGGGGTGAATATCCCGGCCGATCGCCTCATCCAAGGGCGTGGTGTTCGCGGCACAACTCAACGGCGTGCGCAGCCGCAAGCCGGCGGCTCCCGCTTCCAGCTCGCAGCCATCTTCTCCGAAGAGATCATTGAAGGCCTTTACCAGCGATTGGATTTCGTGGGGTTCCAGATCGGTCACCGTACCGGTCAGCATCACCCTGTCGCGATCCGCAACGAGGTGAACCGGGTCCGCCTTCAGCCAGCAGCCCTCGAACGCCTCTCCGATATCGGCGTAACGGCACAGCGCGCCGACGGGTAGATCGCCGTCCAGCGGGGCCCGATCGAAAAGATGCCAGTAGAGCCGGGATTCCGACCTGGGGAGATGGTTACGGCGGTCGCCTCGCCAAAACAGAATCTCCAGCGCCGGCGCCCGATCCGTGGCTGCCGCGGTTTCGAGCAGCCACGGCGCCGCAATGGCGAGAGTGGTGCCGGTCACTCGGCCATGTTATCGAGAATGGCGCGCTTGACCGAGTCGAGGTTGGCCTCGACCGTCATCAGGCCACCCTGACTCTGGGCAATGGCGGTATCGGGATCCTTCAGGCCGTGGCCCGTCAACGTACAGACGATCTTGCTGCCTTCGGGAATCTTGCCCGATTTGATGTCCCGCATGGCGCCGGCCAGCGAGGCGGCGGATGCGGGTTCGCAGAAGACACCCTCCTTGCGGGCAAGCCATTTTTGCGCTTCGAGAATCACTTCATCGGTGCATTCATCGAACCAGCCGCCGGACTCCTTCTTCACGTTCCAGGCTTTGTCCCAGCTTTGCGGATGGCCGATACGAATGGCGGTGGCGACGGTTTCCGGCTCGTCCACCATCTCGCCGCGCATGAACGGGGCCGCTCCGGCAGCCTGGTAGCCCACCATGGTCGGAGTGGTGTTGACGATGCCGTGATCCTTGTACTCGCTGTATCCCATCCAATGGGCAGTGATGTTGCCGGCATTGCCCACAGGGATGCAGTGGAAGTCCGGTGCACCGCCAAGCTCTTCGACAATCTCGAAGGCGGCCGTCTTCTGCCCCTGAATCCGGTACGGATTGATGGAATTGACGATGGTCACAGGGGCCTGGGTAGCGACCTCCTTGACCAGCCGCATGCCGTCATCGAAGTTGCCCTTGATCTGAATCACGGTCGAGCCGTGCATCATCGCCTGGGCCAACTTGCCCATGGCAATCTTGCCATCCGGGATCAACACAAAGGCGGTGATGCCGGCGCGTGAGGCATAGGCCGCCGCGGCCGCCGAGGTGTTGCCGGTCGAGGCGCAGATAATGGCCCTGGAGTCTTCTTCCACCGCCTTGGTAACCGCCATCGTCATGCCGCGGTCCTTGAACGAACCCGTCGGATTGAGTCCCTCGTATTTGACGTAAATGTCCACGTCCTTACCGAGTTCACGGGGAATGTTATTCAGCCGGATCAGCGGGGTGTTGCCCTCACCCAAACTGATAATGCGGGTATCATCACGGACCGGAAGGCGGTCACGATAACGGTCGATCAATCCGGTATAGCGAGTGCGAAAAGGCATGTTGTTTCGTTCCTGTTCCTAACCTGGTTTATTCACCGCAAAGACGCAAAGGACGCAAAGTTTTTGCTGTGATTTTCCTGTATCGCCCGCGGTTCGGCCGTTTCCCTCTTGGCTACGCGTGCGAAAAGCGCTTCAATTCTTTGCGCTCTTGGCGTCTTTGCCGTGAATTCGTGAATTTTTTTCGCGGCCCGGCGCTCTTCAACCCAATCACTGCAGGTATTCGAGGCGAATACGGGTCACGTCGCCAAAGATGGCGTCCATGTCGCCGAGCATTTCCATCGCCTTGACCATCTGTATCTCCTGCACGGTGCGCGTAAGCAGGATGATGGTAACCAGACTCTCTCCCGGCGGTGGCTCTTTCTGGACCACAGCCTCGATGGAGATCTCCAGGTCCGCGAAGGTCCGGGTGAGATCCGCCAGAACACCGGGGCGATCCACCACCTGCATGCGCAGATAGTAGGCGGTCTCCACCTCGTCCATGGCCAGGATCGATTCATCGGCAAGCGCTTGCGGCTGGACACCGAGATGCGGCACCCGGCTCTCTGGGGCGCATGATAGGGCGCGCACCACGTCGATGAGGTCCGCCACCACGGCGGAGGCCGTAGGCTCGGCCCCGGCACCCGCGCCATAGTAGAGCGTCGGACCGACCATATTGCCCTTCACGACTACGGCATTCATCACCCCGTCCACATTGGCGATCAACTGCCGCTCCGGGATCAACGTCGGATGGACCCGCAGCTCGATACCGTTCCAGGTACGCCGGGCGATGCCCAGGTGCTTGATGCGGTAACCGAGTTCTTCGGCAAAGGTAACATCGTCTCGGGTCACATGGGTGATGCCCTCGGTGTAGACGCTATCGAACTTCAGCGGCATTCCAAATGCGATAGAGGCCATGATGGCCAGCTTGTGGGCTGCATCGATGCCTTCCACATCAAACGTGGGATCCGCTTCGGCATAGCCGAGTCGCTGCGCCTCGGCGAGGACATCGGCAAAATCGCGATCCTCGTCCCGCATTTCAGTCAGGATAAAGTTGCCGGTGCCGTTGATAATCCCGGCCAGCCACTCGATCCGGTTGGCGGCGAGCCCTTCGCGCAGGCCCTTGATGATGGGGATACCTCCAGCCACCGCCGCTTCAAAGGCGACCATCACTCCCCGGGCCTCGGCAGCGGCAAAGATCTCGTTACCGTGTTTGGCGATCAGGGCCTTGTTGGCGGTCACGATGTGCTTGCCGTTCTCAATCGCCCGCAGCATTGCGTCGCGAGCCAGTCCCTCGCCCCCGATCAACTCCAGAATCACGTCCACGTCCGGATTGTCCACCACCTCATTCGGATCGGTGGTCAGAGCGATACCTTCGGTATCGCAGATGCGCGGTTTGTTCAAATCGCGCGCGGCGGCATGGATCACCTCGATCCCCCGCCCGGCGCGGCGCATGATCTCTTCGGCATTCTCTTGCAGAAGATTGATGGTTCCACCGCCGACGGTACCGAGGCCCAGCAGGCCAACCTTAACCGGTTCCACGTTCTCTTCCCCCTCTGTCACAACAGGCCATCCTTACGGAACATCTCACGGATGCCCCGCACGGCCTGGCGTGTACGGTGTTCATTTTCGATAAGTCCGAAACGGATATGGTCATCACCGTATTCGCCGAACCCGATACCCGGGGAAACCGCGACCTTGGCCTCCTGCAGCAGCTTTTTGGAAAACTCCAGCGAGCCCAAATGCCGGTAGGCTTGCGGGATGGGCGCCCAAACGAACATGGTCGCCTTCGGCTTCTCCACTTCCCAACCCAGATTGTTAAGGCCGTCACAGAGCGTATCCCGACGGCTGCAATACATTTCACGGATCTCTTCGACGCAATCCTGTGGCCCCTCCAGTGCAGCGATGGCAGCGACCTGAATGGGGGTGAACATGCCGTAGTCCAGATAGGACTTCATACGTGCCAGTGCCGCGACCAGCGTCCTGTTGCCACACATGAAACCGACCCGCCAGCCGGGCATACTGTAACTCTTGGAGAGCGAGAAGAACTCCACCGCCACCTCTTTCGCTCCGGGGACTTCGAGAATCGACGGCGCTTTGTAGCCGTCGAAAACGAGATCGGCATAGGCGATGTCATGCACCACCCAAATCTGGTGCTCACGGGCCACCTCGATCACCTTCTCGAAGAATTCCAGTTCCACGCACTGGGTAGTGGGATTACCGGGGAAGTTGAGGATGAGCATTTTGGGCCGGGGCCAGGAATCCTTTATCGCCTTTTTCAGCTCGGCGAAAAAATCCACCCCCGGCACCAGCGGCACGTGCCGGATATCCGCCCCGGCGATGACAAAACCGTAGGGGTGAATCGGGTAAGCCGGGTTGGGGACCAGAACTGCGTCGCCGGGGCCGACCGTCGCCAATGCCAGATGGGCAAGTCCCTCTTTGGAGCCTATGGTGACGATCGCCTCATCATCGGGATCCAAATCGACACCGTAGCGATCTTTGTACCAACGGGTAATGGCCCGCCGCAGGCGAGGGATACCCCGCGACACCGAATAGCGGTGAGTATTGTTACGTTGCGCGACCTCCACCAGCTTGTCCACGATATGTTTAGGCGTGGGCTGGTCGGGATTACCCATCCCGAAATCGATGATGTCTTCGCCGCACGCCCGGGCCTTGGCCTTCAGGTCATTAACGATATTGAAGACATACGGAGGTAAACGCTTGATCCTGTGGAATTCTTCAATCAAGTCTGGCGTACCGGAATATGGAATTAATGGACGACGTCCGCGGAATTCGCGGCGGCGAATGGAAAGCTGCTAACATTACTGAACGTGTGCGTTTCCTGTCAATTGACAGCGCAGCAAAGAAGGAAGAATACTACTCACGTTTCCCGTTCCGGCGAGCCAACTCCTCGGAGCTACGCAGCAAACACATCCCGGTGCGCTCGACGACCCTGAATTGAACAGCCTACCCCAAAAATCGTCCAAAACCGATGAAATTCTCTCAGGACCTTACTGCCGGCGGCTACGCCATCCACGGATATAGCGATGGTGAAATCATTGTGGCTCTGCCCGCTTCGGAGGCGAACAGTGAAAATCGTGGCCGTAAACACCTGACCCACAGCTTTGTGATCACCCGGGAGACTCTGGTGGAAGACTGGCCCCCGGAGAAGCTCGACGAACTCGAAGCCGACCACTTCGAGCAGGTGGCGGCTCTGGAGCCGGAGGTGGTTATCTTCGGCACGGGCGCATCGTTGCGTTTTCCGCGGCCGGAAATCTCCGCCGTTTTTGCCGAACGTGGGGTGGGATTGGAGATTATGGACTCGCGCGCCGCTTGCCGAACGTACAATATTCTTGCCGCCGAAGGTCGACGCGTCGCGGCCGCACTGCTGATTCCCTGAGGAGCGGACGGTTCAAACCATAGAGGCCACGGAAACGATAGTGTTGTCTCCTGTGTCCTCTGTGATTTTTGGAGCCGGATGAGCATTAGAAGCCTGTCCCAGAATAGTAGCGGGCTCCAAAATGCAGGTTGGCGCTGAGGAACGAAGCCCAACCAAATCAGCGTTGGGGTTCGCGTAACTCACCCCAACCTACAAAAAACGATGTTCTCGGACTCCTAAAGTGCCTCGCCGCTGTAGCCCTCTTTCTCCATGATCTCGCGCATGCGCCGCAGGGCCTCGATCTGGATTTGGCGAACCCGTTCACGGGTGACGCCGATCTGGTTGCCAACGTCTTCCAATGTACTCACATCGTGCCCGTGAAGACCAAAGCGTCTTTCGACCACTTCCCGCTGTTTGTCGGAAAGCTTCGTGAGCCAGGCACTGATGTTGGTCTTCAAGTTGCTATCCTGAAGCAGGTCCGAGGGGTCGATGTTATTGTCGTCCGGAATGGAGTCCAGCACCGATTTGTCGGCATCACGCCCGAGCGGCACATCCACCGACGTAACCCGCTCATTGAGGCTCAACATTCGTTTAACGTCTTCGACCGGCTTGTCGAGAACCTCTGAAATCTCCTCGGGCGTAGGGTCGTGGTCCAGTTTTTGGGCCAGTTGGCGCGCTGCCCGCAGGTAGACATTGATCTCCTTGACCACATGGATTGGCAGGCGAATTGTCCGGGTCTGATTCATGATGGCCCGCTCAATGGTTTGCCGAATCCACCAGGTTGCGTAGGTGGAAAAACGGAAACCACGCTCAGGATCGAATTTTTCTACTGCGCGGATGAGCCCGAGATTGCCCTCTTCAATCAGGTCGAGCAGTGCCAGGCCCCGATTCAGGTAGCGCCGGGCGATTTTCACCACCAGTCGCAGGTTGGACTCGATCATCCGCTTACGCGCGCTCTCGTCACCCTTTTGGGCCAGGCGCGCATAAAAAACCTCTTCTTCCGCTGACAGCAGCGGTGAAAAACCAATTTCGCTCAGATACAATCGGGTTGCGTCCATCTGGCCATCAGGCACATCCCCGGCGGTGAACTGGTTTTTCTCCTCCTCTGCATCTACAACCGGTTCCTGCCGGTCCGAACTCTCCTCTACGTAGGCTTCAAAGACCGCGACTTCATTGAGACTTTTCTTCGCCATAGAAAATCCCTAGTTTTTTGTCGGTAAATAACGCATGGGGTCCACAGGACGTCCGTTCTTACGGATCTCAAAATGAAGTATAGACCCTGATTTGGACCTTTGCCCCATTTCGGCGATCTTTTGTCCCGGCTTGACCTGTTCACCCTCCCCGACCAATAACCGGCGGTTATGGCCATAGGCACTCAGATAGGTGTCGCTGTGTTTGATGATCACCATATTTCCGTATCCAATCAAACCTTTACCGCTATATACCACCTGGCCTCCGGCCGTCGCCAGGACCATCTGTCCCGCTTGGCCCTGGATGTCGATACCCTTTTTACCTTTCTGGAGCGCAAAACGCGTAACGACCTTGCCTGTCGTAGGCCACCGCCATTTGGTGGATGCGGTGACCTTTTGATTCTGGGGAGACTCGGTTCGTTCAATGGGGAACGTTTTGGCAGCGGAACGGCTGGCAGTGGCACGGCTGGCAGACGGGGTTCGCTTTTTAGTGGGTGTGGTTGTAAGTCTGGCCTGTGGTTTCGGCGATTCACCGCGCTGTTCCGGTTTCCAGGCTCTGATGGACTTGTCTTCGACCGGCTTCGAATAATAGGCCAGCGACTTCAGGCTCTTTCGGTCTGACGGGGTGAGGGAAAGCTGCTGCCCGGGATAGATGCGATAGGGAGAAATGATCCGATTCCAGCGGGCGATTTCACGGTAATCCAGCCCGTAGTCAAACGCGATGGAATAGAGGGTATCCCCGGATCGGACATGATGGTACCCCGTGTCCCGCGTCTGGGGCATGCTGCAAGCGGAAAGGCCCAGCAGAACGCTAGCGACAACAAAAACCCTGAAGCATCCGCCAGTGTACTGTTGCATGCTTGGCGGTGCTTTCAGCGAGCCGCTGGCCGGCCAGATGCAGGGCGCGTTTCGCAGGGAATGGCGCGCCCTTTGAAGTGCATGGACGCACAAATGCCGCGGGCGCAGGGATGCGCAAGAGCGGCCCAAGAAATGCAACGCCGCAGATAACCGGCCAGCGGCTCGCCCGAAGGGAGCCCCCCCAAAAACGCCATGACGGCGTTGCGGACTCCATCCCTGGAGTCCGCCCTTC